>JAFXMW010000003.1 GCA_017530105.1 Bacteroidales bacterium | reverse complement strand
GACTGCCCTGGCCACGCTGACTATGTGAAGAACATGGTTACCGGTGCTGCCCAGATGGACGGTGCTATCCTCGTTGTTGCTGCTACCGACGGTCCCATGCCCCAGACCCGTGAGCACATCCTGCTCGCCCGTCAGGTTGGTGTTCCCCAGTTGGTTGTTTTCATGAACAAGTGCGACTTGGTTGACGACCCCGAACTGCTCGACCTCGTTGAGATGGAAATCCGCGAGCTCCTCAGCAGCTACGATTTCGACGGTGACAATATCCCCATCATCCGCGGTTCCGCTTTGGCAGCCCTCAATGGCGAGCCCAGCGGCGTGAAGAACGTGGAAGACCTGATGGAGGCTGTTGACAACTGGATCCCCCTGCCCCAGCGCGCTGTCGACAAACCCTTCCTGATGCCCATCGAGGACGTGTTCTCGATTACCGGCCGTGGTACTGTTGCTACCGGTCGTATCGAAACCGGTGTTATCCACACCAGCGACCCCGTTGACATTATCGGTATGGGTGCCGAGAAACTGACCAGCGTCGTCACCGGCGTTGAGATGTTCCGCAAGATTCTTGATCAGGGCGAGGCCGGCGACAATGTGGGTCTGCTGCTCCGTGGTATTGACAAGGATGAGATTCGCCGCGGTATGGTTATCGCTGCTCCCAAGTCGATCCATCCTCACCACAAATTCGAGGCTACCGTTTATATCCTGAAGAAGGAAGAGGGCGGTCGTCACACTCCTTTCCACAACAAATATCGTCCCCAGTTCTATTTCCGCACCACCGATGTCACCGGTGAGATTTCTCTCCCCGAAGGCCGCGAAATGGTAATGCCTGGCGATAACTTGACCATCACCGTTGACTTGATCAACGACATCGCTCTGAACGAGAACCTGCGCTTCGCTATCCGCGAGGGCGGCCGTACGGTTGGTTCCGGTCAGGTGACCAAAATTATTGAATAATCAATAAACCTCACACAGCGAGACGCGACAACAGCCGCGTCTCCTTAAAGGGGCATAGTTAAATGGTATAATGACGGTCTCCAAAACCGTAGTTGGGAGTTCGATTCTCTCTGCCCCTGCAAAAAAATTGATATCAAATGTCTAAGTTTGGAACATATGTAAAGGAAAGCTACGACGAGTTGGTGCACAAGGTGTCGTGGCCCACATTCAAGGAATTGCAGAGCAGCGCCGTTGTGGTGGCTGTTGCTGCTCTTATTTTGGCCCTTATCGTCTTTTTGATGGATGTTATTTTCGGCGTCCAGAGCATGGGATGGAAGGGATTACTCGGATACTTTTATGCTTTAATCGGATAATGCCGACAGGCGGCCGGTCTTGCTTCCCAAAAACATTTTGAGACAGGGCTGCCGCGGATGATGTCCGGGCAAAGGATGTTTCCGGCGGTGCAAGCTGCGCGAGAAACAAGTATAAACCCACTATTCTTTCTTAGTAACAGCATGGAACAGCAGTCAAAAAAATGGTATGTCGTCAGAGCGGTGAGCGGCAAGGAGAAAAAGGCTAAGGAGTACATCGAAAGCGAGATGGCCAAGCGTGGCTGGAGCGAGGATGTGCCCCAGGTGCTTATCCCTACCGAAAAGGTCTATGCAATACGCAACGGGAAAAAGGTGGTCAAGGATCGCACTTATTTCCCGGGGTACGTGTTGATTGAGGCTGATTTGCGCGATGAGATTATCCCTGTTATCCAGAATGTTCCTAATGTGTTGGACTTTTTGCGCGAGTCGGACGGCGGCAAGCCTATCCCCATGCGTCAGTATGAGGTGAACCGTATTCTGGGCAAGATGGACGACCAGATTGATGCTATCGAGGGCAATGGCGACACGTATCTGGTGGGCGAGTCGGTCAAGGTAATTGACGGACCGTTCAGCAGTTTCGCCGGAGTTGTCGAGGAGGTGAACGACGAGAAGAAGAAATTGAAAGTTACGGTCAAGATTTTCGGACGTAAAACACCTCTTGAATTGGGCTACAATCAAGTGGAGAAAGAGTAGTAAATCAAACTAATCATCTTATAAAATTTAAATCAATGGCAAAAGAAGTTGCAGGATTGATTAAATTGCAGATTAAAGGTGCTGCTGCAAACCCCGCACCTCCTGTGGGACCCGCTCTGGGTGCCAAGGGTGTGAACATTATGGAGTTCTGCAAGCAGTTCAACGCCCGTACACAGGATCAGGCTGGCAAGATTGTGCCTGTTATCATCACTGTGTACACGGACAAGTCCTTTGATTTTGTAATTAAGACTCCCCCTGTCGCTGTCCAGCTGAAGGAGATGTCCAAAGCCGCCAAGGGTTCGTCAGAGCCTAACCGCGTGAAGGTTGCTTCCATCACTTGGGAACAGGTGCGACAGATTGCAGAAGCCAAGATGCCTGACTTGAACTGTTTCACTATTGAATCAGCAATGAGCATGGTTGCCGGCACTGCACGCAGTATGGGTATCTCCGTGAAAGGCGAGAATCCCCTTGCAAAGTAAATGAATTATTAACAACGTGGTAGCATCGCCAAAGAGCGGTGCGGTGACCACAAAACAAATGAATCATGGCAAAATTAACGAAGAAACAAAAAGAATCTTTAGCCAAATTCGACAAGAATCAGCAGTATACGCTTGAGGAAGCTGTTGAGATTGTAAAGAACATCACCTACACAAAGTTTGACGCATCGGTCGATATCGACGTGCGTTTGGGCGTTGACCCCCGAAAGGCCAACCAGATGGTTCGCGGTAGCGTAACCCTCCCCCACGGCACTGGTAAGACTGTGCGTGTGTTGGTGCTTTGCACTCCCGACAAGGAGGAAGAGGCCAAAGCAGCCGGAGCCGATTATTACGGTCTTGACGAGTACATCACCAAGATAAAAGGCGGTTGGACGGATGTAGACGTTATCATTACCATGCCCAGCGTAATGCCTAAGGTGGGTGCTCTCGGACGTATTCTGGGTCCCCGCGGCCTGATGCCGAACCCCAAAACAGGCACCGTTACGATGGAGGTTGGCAAAGCCGTCCAAGAGGCCAAAGCAGGTAAAATCGACTTCAAGGTCGATAAGTATGGTATCATCCACACTGCCGTAGCTAAGGTTTCTTTTGACAGTAACAAGATTGTCGACAATGCCCGCGAGGTGTTGCAGGCCATCATTAAACTGAAGCCCGCTGCCGCCAAGGGAACCTACGTTAAGAGTATCAGCATCAGCAGTACTATGAGCGCAGGTGTGAAAGTCGACACTAAAGCCGCCACACTGTAACATTTAATTATTGAAAGGTCATTATGAGAAAAGAACAAAAAGACCAACTGATTAACCAACTGTGCGAAGAGATTAAGGCTTACCCGCTTATCTATATTGCCGATATCGGAGGCCTGAATTCGGTGCAGACCAGCAAACTGCGTCGTGCCGCTTTCCGCAAAGAGGTGAAGTTGGAAGTCGTCAAGAACGCTCTCTTGATAAAGGCTATGGAACACACGGGTATGGACTACTCGGATTTGTTCCCCGTAATCAAGGGCGAGACTGCCATAATGCTTTCGAACACCAACAACGCTCCCGCCAAACTCATCAAAGAGTTCCGTGCTAAGGAGAAAGGTGCTCAGAAACCCGTCCTGAAGGGTGCTTATGTTGAAGAATGCTTCTACATTGGCGAGGAGCATCTTGAGGAACTTGTCAACATCAAGTCCAAGAACGAGCTTATCGCCGACGTTGTGGCTCTGCTCCAGTCGCCCGTCAAGAACGTTATTTCGCAGCTCCAGTCTGGTGCAAATACGATTACCGGTGTCCTGAAAACATTAGAGGAGAAAAAGGCTGAATAAGCCAAAACGGGACGAACCCCCGTCAAAAAAGGATCAAAAAAATCAATTAAACGTAAAACAATTAAAAAACAATAAAAGTCATGGCAGACATCAAAGCTATTGCTGAAGAATTAGTTAACTTAACCGTTAAAGAAGTAAAAGAACTTGCTGACATTCTGAAAGAGGAATATGGTATTGAACCCGCAGCCGCTGCTGTTGCAGTTGCCGCTGCTCCCGGTGCCGGCGCTGCCGCCGCAGCTGAGGAGAAGACCTCATTCGACGTTATCCTGAAGGGTGTTCCCGATGCCACCAAGAAACTCGGCGTTGTGAAGGCTGTTAAGGATATGGCCAGTCTGGGTCTGAAAGAGTCGAAAGAACTTGTCGACAACGCTCCCAAGCCCGTGAAAGAAGGCGTGAGCAAGGACGAGGCCGAATCTTTGAAGAAAGCTCTCGAAGAGGCTGGTGCCGAAGTTGAAATCAAATAGTAGATACTATAGGATTTCTACGAGGAATAGGGCCTCCGGTAAAACCGGAGTGCCTATTCCTCTTTGCTATGCAATTTTTGTAATGACAGCATAGACACGACGATCACCTATAATCTCTCCCCAAGGAGCAGTAACAAGCAGAAATAATATTTTGTTAGTTGTTAATTCTTAATCATAAAGTCCCTTGGATAACAATCAACCTATCGAACAACCCATAGAACAACCTATCGAGGTAGTAAATTTTGCATCTGTACGCAAGTACGAATACCCGGACTTTCTCGACATACAGCTCAAGTCGTTTCAGGATTTCTTCCAGATTGAGACGAACCCGGACAACCGACTTGACGAAGGTCTATTCAAAGTATTCAAAGAGAATTTCCCGATCTCGGATGCACGGAACAATTTCACATTAGAGTTTCTGGACTACTATATCGACCCCCCGCGCTACACAATTGACGAGTGCATAGAAAGAGGCCTGACATATAGTGTACCCTTGAAAGCCAAGTTGAAACTCTCGTGCAATGATCCCGAGAATGAAGATTTCAAGGCTATTGAACAGCCTGTATATTTGGGTATGATACCCTATATGACCCCCAAGGGCACTTTTGTCATCAACGGTGCTGAACGCGTGGTTGTTTCACAGCTGCACCGTTCGCCAGGCGTGTTCTTCGGCACTCAATTCCACTCCAATGGTACACAGTTGTACTCTGCCCGTATTATCCCTTTCAAAGGTTCATGGATGGAGTTCACCACGGACATCAACAATGTGATGTACGCATATATCGACAGAAAGAAGAAGCTCCCCATCACGACGCTTCTGAGAGCTGTTGGATTCGAAACAGATAAAGACATTCTGGACATCTTCTCTCTTGCCGAAGAAGTGAAGGTCTCCAAATCAAACCTTAAGAAAGTAATCGGTAAACAACTTGCCGCACGTGTTGTCGACACCTGGACAGAAGACTTTGTTGACGAGGACACCGGCGAGGTGGTCTCCATGGAGCGCACCGAGGTGGTGATTGAACGCGACAAGGAACTTACCGAAGATGACGTTGAAAAAATCCTGGAACTCGATGTCAAGACCATTCTGGTCAAAGTGGAAGACCGCGACGGCATCGACTATTCAGTTATTTATAATACCCTCAAGAAGGACACCTCAAACAATTCGAAAGAGGCTGTGGAATACATCTACCGCCAACTCCGCAACGCCGAACCTCCCGACGAGGAGACCGCACGCGGAATCATCGAGAAACTGTTCTTCTCCGACAAACGGTACGACCTCGGCGAGGTGGGACGCTACCGTATCAACACCAAACTGAATCTGGACATCCCTGACTCTGTCCGAGTGCTAACCCAGACCGATATCACCTCCATCATCAAATATCTCATCCAGCTGATTAACCAAAAGGCCGACGTCGATGATATCGACCACTTGTCGAACCGCCGCGTACGTACTGCAGGCGAGCAGCTCTACAATCAATTTGGCGTAGGTCTTGCCCGTATGTCTCGCACCATTCGCGAGCGTATGAATGTCCGCGACAACGAGGTCTTCACACCCACTGAACTCATCAATGCCAAGACCCTGTCGTCGGTCATCAACTCATTTTTCGGCACCAACCAGCTGTCGCAGTTTATGGATCAGACCAACCCGCTGGCCGAGGTTACACACAAACGCCGTATCTCTGCCTTAGGTCCCGGAGGTCTCTCGCGCGAAAGAGCAGGCTTCGAAGTCCGCGACGTACACTACACTCACTACGGCCGTCTGTGTACCATCGAAACTCCTGAAGGCCCCAATATCGGTCTGATATCCTCCCTTTGCGTATACGCCAAAATCAATAACCTCGGCTTTATCGAGACCCCCTACCGTCGCGTTGTGAACGGTAAGGTTATGCTCGATGAGGAACCGACCTACTACACCGCCGAGCTCGAAGAGAACAAAACCGTGGCCCAGGCCACCACTCCTCAGGACGAAGAAGGCAACATCCTTGCCCAGAGAATCAAAGCTCGTCGCCAGGCCGACTTCCCCATCGTATCGCCCGAAGAAATCGACCTTATTGACATGGGTTCAAACCAAATCGCATCCATCGCTGCATCCCTTATCCCCTTCCTGGAACACGACGACGCCAACCGCGCCCTCATGGGATCAAACATGATGCGCCAGGCTGTACCCCTGCTCAATCCCGAAATACCCATTGTCGGCACCGGCATTGAAAAATCCGTGGCCGAAGACAGCCGCGTACTTCTCAACGCCCTTGGCGACGGTGTAGTTGAATATGTCGACTCCACCAAGATTGTCATCCGCCACAACCGTACAGAAAATGAACGTCTGGTTTCTTTCGATGACGATGTGCGCGAATACAAACTGACCCGCTACCAGCGTACCAACCACTCCACCTCCATCAACCTCCGCCCCATCGTCAAGAAAGGCGACAAGGTAAAGAAAGGCCAAGTACTCTGCGAAGGCTATGCCACACAAGGCGGCGAACTCGCACTGGGCCGCAACATGAAAGTCGCTTTCATGCCGTGGAAAGGATACAACTTCGAGGATGCTGTCGTCATCTCCGAACGCGTAGTCCGCGAAGACATCTTCACCTCCGTCCATGTTGAAGAATACACACTTGAAGTCCGCGAAACAAAACGCGGTCTTGAAGAACTCACCCGCGACATTCCCAATGTAAGCAACGACGCCACCAAAGACCTCGACGAAAACGGTATCATCCGCATCGGTGCCGAAGTTAAAGAAGGCGACATCCTCATTGGTAAAATCACCCCCAAGGGAGAATCCGACCCCTCACCCGAAGAGAAACTGCTGCGCGCCATTTTCGGCGACAAAGCTGGCGATGTGAAAGATGCCTCACTCAAAGTACCCCCCTCGGTACGCGGCGTAGTCATCGACAAAAAGCTCTTCGCTCGCATCATCCGCGACCGCAAACAACGCGCCAAAGAGAAAGAACTTCTTGCCAAACCCGAGGAAGAATACAACCAAGAGCTGAAAGAACTCAAAGAGAAACTCATTGACCGCCTGCTCATCATCCTTGCCGGTAAAACATCCAACGGTGTCTACACCAACCACAAGGAAGAGCTCATTCCCAAGAAAGTCAAGTTCACCTCCAAAGCTCTTAACGCTATCGACTATACTGAGGTCAGCCCCAACAAGTGGACCTCTGAAAAGGAGACCAACGACCTCATCAAAGACCTCCTCAACAACTACAACATCAAGTACCGCGAAATCAACGGTCGTTTCACCCGTAAGAAATTCGCCCTCACTGTCGGCGACGACCTCCCGAGCGGAATCGTCCAGATGGCCAAAGTCTACATCGCCATGAAACGCAAACTGCGCATTGGTGATAAAATGGCTGGCCGCCACGGTAACAAAGGTATCGTATCCAAGATTGTCCGTGCCGAAGACATGCCCTTCCTTGCCGACGGCACCCCTGTCGACATCGTCCTCAACCCCCTCGGCGTGCCCTCGCGTATGAACCTGGGACAGATTTACGAAACCGTACTCGGCTGGGCAGGTAAAGAACTCAACAAACGGTTCAAGACCCCCATCTTCGACGGTGCCACCCTCGAGCAAATCAACGGCTACATGCGTGAAGCCGGACTGCCCGAAAACGGACGCACCTACCTCTACGACGGCGAAACCGGCGAACGTTTCGACCAACCCGCCACCGTCGGCTACATCTACATGCTCAAACTGCACCACATGATTGACGACAAAATGCATGCCCGTAGCATCGGACCATACTCCCTCATCACACAGCAACCCCTTGGCGGTAAAGCCAACTTCGGTGGCCAGCGTTTCGGAGAAATGGAAGTCTGGGCTCTCGAAGCCTTCGGTGCCTCACATGTGCTGCAAGAAGTACTCACCGTCAAATCCGACGATGTCATGGGACGTGCCAAAGCCTACGAATCCATTGTCAAAGGCGACAACATGCCCGTCCCCGGCATACCCGAATCGTTCAACGTCCTGGTCCACGAACTCCGTGGCTTAGGCTTAGAGGTAACATTTGATTAATTCTTAATCCTTACAATAACAAGATGGCTTTTAAACAAGAATCACAGTTAAGGAACGACTTCAATTCGATAACCGTCAGCCTGGCATCGCCCGAGTCCATTAAAAAACGCTCCTTCGGCGAAGTAACCAAGCCTGAGACCATCAACTACCGCACTTACAAACCCGA
Organism: Bacteroidales bacterium; assembly: GCA_017530105.1. Classification (GTDB taxonomy): domain Bacteria; phylum Bacteroidota; class Bacteroidia; order Bacteroidales; family P3; genus Colimorpha. The sequence goes on along the minus strand of JAFXMW010000003.1, from coordinate 23,254 downwards.
GCGCGACGGCCTCTTCTGCGAGAAAATCTTCGGCCCCACTCGCGACTGGGAATGTCACTGCGGCAAATACAAACGCATTCGCTACAAAGGTATCGTCTGCGACCGTTGCGGTGTCGAAGTAACGGAAAAGAAAGTCCGTCGCGAACGCATGGGACACATCGAACTCACCGTCCCCGTCGCTCATATTTGGTTTTTCCGCTCCCTACCCAACAAAATCGGAACCCTGTTGGACGTACCGAGCAAAAAACTTGAACAAGTAATCTACTACGAAAAATACATCGTCCTCCAACCCGGTCGTGCCACACTCAACGACACCCCCGTCAAAAAACTCGACCTTCTCACCGAAGAAGACTACTACGCCATTACCGAAAACCTTCCCGAAGGCAACGACCAACTGGACGACAGCGACCCCAACAAATTCATCGTCGGCATGGGCTCCGAAGCCCTCTACAAACTACTCTGCGAACTCGACCTTGACCAGATTAGTTTCGAACTCCGCGACCGTGCCTCCAAAGAATCCTCCAACCAACGCAAACAAGACGCCCTCAAACGACTCAACATCATCGAAGCTTTCCGCGAAAGCCGTCGACGCATGCAAGAGCGCGGCATGGACAACCGTCCCGAATGGATGATTATGACCATCATCCCCGTCATCCCTCCCGACCTGCGTCCCCTCGTTCCGCTGGATGGCGGCCGTTTCGCCACCTCCGACATCAACGAACTCTACCGCCGCGTCATCATCCGCAACAACCGACTCAAACGACTGTTCGAAATCAAAGCCCCCGAAGTCATCATGCGCAATGAAAAACGCATGCTTCAGGAATCTGTCGACTCCCTGCTCGACAACAGTCGCAAAGTCTCCAGCGTCAAATCCGACAGCAACCGCTCGCTCAAATCACTCTCTGACTCCCTCAAAGGAAAACAAGGCCGTTTCCGTCAGAACCTCCTCGGTAAACGTGTCGACTACTCCGGCCGTTCCGTCATCGTCGTCGGTCCCGAACTCAAAATGCACGAATGTGGCCTTCCTAAAGACATGGCCAGCGAGCTCTTCAAACCCTTCATCATCCGCAAACTCCTTGAGCGCGGTCTCGTCAAAACCGTTAAATCGGCCAAACGCGTCGTCGACCGCAAAGACCCCGTCGTATGGGAAATCCTCGAAAACATACTCAAAGGCCACCCCATCATGCTCAACCGTGCTCCTACCCTGCACCGTCTCGGCATCCAGGCCTTCCAGCCCAAACTGGTAGAAGGTAAAGCCATCCGACTCCACCCCCTCGTCTGTACCGGATTCAACGCCGACTTCGACGGTGACCAGATGGCCGTCCACGTACCTCTGGGCAATGCTGCCATCCTCGAAGCTCAGCTGCTCATGCTCTCCACCCACAACATCCTCAACCCCGCCAACGGAGCCCCCATCACCGTGCCCTCGCAGGACATGGTCCTCGGACTCTACTACATGACCAAACCGCGTGTCTCCACCGCCACCGAGCAAGTCAAAGGCGAAGGCTACCGGTTCTACTCACCCGAAGAAGTCATCATTGCCTACAACGAAAAACGCGTCTCACTCAATGCCTGCATCAGCGTCCGCATCAACTCCGAAGGCCGCGATGAATACCAATTCATCAAAACCGACAAAACTTTCATGGAAGTCATCAAGGACCGCAACGGCAACGTCCTCACCGACATCGACTGCAACACCCCGGCCGAAATAGCCGAACGCAGCCGCACCGAATACGAAATCAAACGCGACAACGAAGGCAATCCCATCCTCGACGCCAAAGGCCACTACATCAAAACCGACCGCATCCGCACCACCGTCGGACGCGTCATCTTCAACGAAGTCGTACCCAAAGAATACGGCTACGTCAACATGGTCCTCGGCAAAAAATCACTCCGCGACATCATCGGCGACCTCTTCACCGCTTGCGGCAACGCCGTCACCGCCAACTTCCTCGACGACATCAAAAACATGGGCTACCGTCAGGCATTCCGCGGCGGTCTCTCCTTCAACCTGGGCGACGTCATCATCCCCAACGAAAAAGAAGAACTCATCGCCAAAGCCAACGACGAAGTGGAAGAAGTCCTCGGACAATACTCCATGGGTCTCATCACCAACAACGAGCGCTACAATCACGTCATCGACATCTGGACCACTACCAACAACCGCCTCACCGAAACCCTCATGAAACAGTTGAAATCCGACAACCAAGGCTTCAACCCCATCTACATGATGTACGACTCCGGTGCCCGTGGTAGTAAAGAACAGATCCGTCAGCTCTCCGGTATGCGCGGCCTTATGGCAAAACCCCAGAAAGCAGGTGCTGCAGGTAACGAGATTATCGAAAACCCCATCATCTCCAACTTCAAAGAAGGCCTCTCCGTGCTGGAATACTTCATCTCCACCCACGGTGCACGTAAAGGTCTTGCCGACACCGCTCTGAAAACCGCTGACGCCGGTTACCTCACCCGCCGACTCGTCGACGTAGCACACGACGTCATCATCACCATGGAAGACTGCGGCACCCTCCGCGGACTGCCCACCACCGCCCTCAAAAAAGGCGAAGACATCGTCGTCTCCCTCGGCGAAAAACTCCTCGGCCGTACCTCTGTCCACGACATCTACCACCCCCACACAGGCGAACTCATCGTTGCCGCCGGACAAGAACTCACCGAAGACATCTGCAAAATCATCGACGAATCACCCATCGAAGAAGTCGAAATACGCTCCGTACTCACCTGTGAAGCCAAACACGGCGTCTGCGCCAAATGCTACGGCCGCAACCTCGCCACCGGCAACATGGTGCAGAAAGGCGAAGCCGTCGGCGTCATCGCCGCACAGGCCATCGGTGAACCCGGTACCCAGCTCACCCTGCGTACCTTCCACGTAGGCGGTGTCGCCGGTGGAAACATCGGTACCAACTCCAGCCTCTCGGCCAAATACGAAGGACGTCTCGAAATTGACGAACTCCGCTCCATCCCCTACACCGACAACGAAGGCAAAGAATACCAAATCGTCATGGGCCGCTCCGCAGAAATGCGCATCGTCGACGAAAACACCAACGTCACACTCTTCTCCGCACTCCTGCCCTACGGTGCCAAACTCTTCAAACAAGCCGGCGAACACCTTGCCAAGAACGACTACATAGCCGAATGGGACCCCTACAACGCCGTCATCATCTCCGATGTAGCCGGACGCGTCTCCTTCGAAAACGTCATCGAAAATGTCACCTACCGTGTCGAAAGCGATGCACAGACCGGACTGCAAGACAAAGTAGTCATCGAAAGCCGCCAACGCACCAAGAACCCCACCCTCAACATCATCGACGGCGAAGGCAACGTACTCAAAGTCTACGACCTCCCAGTGGGTGCCCACATCGGTGTCGACCAAGGCCAGCAACTCAAAGCCGGTGACATCATGGTCAAAATACCACGCAGCTTCGGCAAAGCAGGCGACATCACCGGCGGTCTGCCGCGCGTCACCGAACTCTTCGAAGCCCGCAACCCGTCCGACCCCGCTATCGTGGCAGAAATCGACGGTATTGTCTCCATCGACAAAAAGCTCAAGCGCAACAACCGTCAAATCACCATCACCAGCAAAACCGGTGAACAACGCACCTACCTCATCCCCACTTCCAAGCAAATCCTTGCACAGGACAGCGACTACGTCAAAGCCGGCACACCCCTCTCCGACGGTGCCATCACCCCTGCCGACATCCTCGCCATCAAAGGCCCGATGAAAGTACAGGAATACATCGTCAACGAAGTGCAGGAAGTCTACCGACTCCAAGGTGTGAAAATCAACGATAAACACTTCGAAGTCATCGTCCGCCAGATGATGCGCAAAGTCGAAATCGAAGACCCGGGCGACACCCGTTACCTCGAAAGCGAACTGGTCAACAAAATCGACTTCCACGAGACCAACGACAGAATCTTCGGCATGAAAGTAATCGAAGACAGCGGCGAAAGCGAAAACGTCAAAAAAGGACAAATCATCTCCGCACGCCGTCTGCGCGACGAAAACTCCATCCTCCGCCGCCAAGACAAGAAACTCATCACCGCCCGCGACGCACGTCCCGCCACCGCCAAGCAAATCCTGCAAGGTATCACCCGCGCCTCGTTGCAGACCAAGAGCTTCATCTCGGCAGCATCCTTCCAGGAGACAACCAAAGTACTCACCGAGGCTGCCATCAATGCCCGCCAGGACTTCCTCGAAGGCATGAAAGAGAACGTCATCGTCGGTCACCTCATCCCTGCCGGTACCGGTCTTCGCGAATACGAAAACCTCATCGTGGGAAACAAAGAGGAATTAGAAAAAGCTACCAACTAAACAACAACGAAACATTATGGCTAACAACCGCAACACACCCAACCCGAATGATTTGAAACTGGACGTGTCGTCCGAAGTAGCCAACGGCACCTACAGCAACTTGGCCATCATATCCCACAGCCCGACCGAAATCATCCTCGACTTCGCACAAATGCTGCCCGGGACACCCAATGCCACAGTCCGCTCGCGCGTCATCATGAACCCCGTTCATGCCAAACGCCTCCTTGCCGCACTCAACGACAACATCCAAAAGTATGAACGCAACTTCGGCACCATAGTCGACCCCCAAAATCAAGCCGCACTCAACGCCGACACCGTTCCATACGACATTCTGGGCAAAGCCTAATCGACAAAAAGAAGCCGCATCCAAAAATGCGGCTTCTTTCTTTTTCACCATAACCCGCCACCCTATCCGCTCCAAAAAAAATACACACACCTAATACCTTCGCTTGTTTTACACTTTTTTCCCAGTTGTTTCCCACTTGTTTTACACTTTAAAAGTGTAAAACAACCATTATACAACTGAACATAAGGCGTGAGAACAACGGACAAAGAGCCACCTTACAAGGCAAAAGGGCATCACTGCAAAGCATTGCATAGCAACCCTGTAGCACACATGCAGGCTACTCGGTGACAATCTCCACACGGCTGCGGCCTTCGCCGTGGCGTGTAATGCGGATCTGAGTGCGGATGCGTTCGTTTAGTTCCTCGCGATGCGAAATGATGCCGACTCGGCGGTTGGACTGGCCTGCTATTCTCTGAAGTTTTTCAAGCGTTGACATCACACTGTCCAGACTCTTCTCGTCCAAGGTGCCGAAACCCTCGTCGATGAAAAGGATGTTGACATTCAAATCAGGACGGTTGAGCGACGACAACGCCAACGAAAGAGCCAATGACACCATGAAACGCTCACCGCCCGAAAGGACAGTGGCACTGCGCACCGTGTCCTTGTTGTAGCGGTCTCTCACCAGGATGGAGAGTTTTTCGTTCTCCTCGCTACAGGTGAGGCGGTAACGGTCTGTAATTTGTTCAAGGTATATATTGGCATTGTGCAACAGCGGACGCAGGATATGCGTCTGAACAAGGGTGCGGAAACGGGTGCCACCGAAACGTTGGTTGATGGCATACCACTTGTTGAAGCGTTCCACAGCCATGTCATAACGTTTACGGGCCTCTTCGGTGCGAACACGGTTCTCGCTATCGGCGACCAGACGGTTTTTTGTCGTGGCATAAAGACCTGTTGCAGTACTTAGGAGCTCCGAGACTCCGTTTTTGTCGTTAACAAGTTGCTCGGTGTCGGGGTCTGGGTCATACTCATCCAGTTTCAAAGCCGTACGGCACTCGGCAATAGCCTTGAACGCAGTGTTGAGGGCATCGGTGGCGGATTTGAGACTGGCATCGACATCGGAAACCCGTTTGCGAGCCGGCTCGAGCAAGTCCTTTTGACCTATCAACAGTTCCAAATCGGCTTGGGAGCTTCCTGTCGCCTCATACCATTCGTGCAATACAGTGTCGAGACTCTTTCCCTTTTCTTCCAACTCTTTGACAGAGTCATGCAACTGGGCTACAAACGAAAGGAGTTGGTGCCAGTCGGCCAATTCGATAGGTTGGGGAGGCTGCTGGGGTTCCACGGTTTGCAGCCAAGCAGGGTAATATGCCTCGACTTGAAGCTTCAAATCCTCCATCTCCCTGCACTGTTCCGTCTGTTTTTCGAGCAACTCCGCCTCCTTTTTGTAAGTCTCTTCCCTTTGTTTATACTCAGCAGCTTCTTTTTCAATATTGTCGGCGGTGGTTTTTACATCCTCACTCCAACCTTGGTAGTATGAACCTAAGCGCTCATTGATTTGCTCCTTGATTTCATTCAAGGCGCGGGCTATTTCCTCGAGTTGTGCGGAATGGTTTTTGATGCTTTGACGGTTCTGCTCCAACTGCGATTGGGCGACATGTTCGGCCGCAACAGCCTCGGTATGTTTATTTACCAACTGTTCTTTCTCCTTTTGCAAAGACTGAATTTGCTTTTGCAAAGTTTCGGCCTGCAACAGGCGTTGTTTCAGTGCTTCCTTTTGTTCAGAGAGTTCGGCGAGCTTGGTTTCCACCCTTGCGGGGAGGGTATCGTCGTACTCCCAACCCTCGCTACATACATCTTTTTTGAGTTGATCTTCGGCATCGCGACATTCACTTTGCTGTTTAGCAAAAGCCTTGGTTTGTGCATCGTACTGCCCATTAAGCCGGTCGTGGAGGCTCTTCGCCTGGTCGCGGCTGTCGGTGGCTTTATCCAATGCCTGACGGGCTTCCTGCAAGGCCTTTTCGAGGGGAGACAAGAGATGGACGAAGTCTTCATCGCAGTGTATCTCATGAAGGGGTTGGCCGCAAAGGGGGCAGGTGTCGGCATGTTCGGCAACCAAACGCCGGCGCAGGGCTTTCAAGTCCTCTTCGAGACCGAACTTTAGGGTGTTGTACTGAGTGAGACAGGTGTCGTGGCTCTTTTTTGCTTGTTGAAAACTGGTTTCGGAGGTGTCGAGGTCGTGCTTGGCGGCATCGAGCTGTTTATGCTGTTCCTCCAATTGGACATTCATCTTGGCAAGTTCTTCGCGACGGCGGTCAAGGTCGGAATACCTCTCTTTCCACTTGGTGCAAAGAGACCACTGATTGTTCAACAACTCCAGTGATTGGTTGGCGGAATCGGGGTCGAGACGAGTGCGCTGTTCAGTAATATTGTCAACGTTTTTTTGTTTCTCTGTCACCGCTGCCGCCGCCTGCCGCGAAGCACTCTGCGCTTGAGCCAAAGTGTTTTCCAATTGAGGAGTTTTCGCCTCTTCAGTATCCTTGGCTTTTTTGTGTCGGTTTTGATCTTCCTGTCTATTGGTGAAGGTGTTCAAGAGCAGTATTATTTCGGCCGCACGCCTATACATTTCTACCCGGTCGGTTCTTTGGTCTAGCCACGCCTTCTCCTGCTCGAGCGATGCTTCACGAGAGGAGTTCTGCTGCTCTTGCCAAAGCAAGAAAGCCGAAAGGGTGAGGTGGCGTTGGCGACAACGTTCCAACTTCACCTTGTTCTGGGCTATCATATTGGCCGCATCATGTTTTGCCTTGAGGGTTTCGCGCTGCTGCTCGGTTTTGTCCCAACTGTCCACCAACTGTTTCATGGACTTGAACTCGTCGCTGTCCATAAAGGAGTGCGTGTCTTCGATTTTCTGTTGTGCCTGGGCGGCTTGGGTACGACTGTCGCGGATGCGCAATGAAATTTGAAGTCGGTTGTCAAGTTCGCGCAACTGTTTTTCGAGCCGGGTTTTGTTCTCCTCCTCCTGTTTGCAGCGATGTTGCAGCTCGTCAACCTGTTCGGAGGTAAGAAGATGACTCTGCTCAGTATTTAAGGTAACTTCAGCCAATTCCTTGTCTTTCTTTGTCCTGTCGAAAATGGACTTAATTGCATTGCCATAGACAGTGAAAATTTCGGTATTGGTAAGTTGCTCGAGAATTTCTTCGCGTTCTTTCTTCTCACCGCAGAGAAAAGAGGCGAACTGCCCCTGGGCAAGCATTGCCATGCGGTTGAACTGCTTGAACGAAAGGCCTATGGTCTTCTCAATCTGGTTGTCGCGACTATCTACCTTCTCCCAATCGCCGTTGCCGGTTTTAACAGTCCATTTGGGCGTGGCATGGTCACCGGTACGTTTAAGGCCCAGTTCAAGGCGTGCATGGTAATCAATGCCGTCGTTTCCCTCAAAGACAACCTCACTATAACAGTCATCCTTGTGTGATATGCCGATGCGGGTGTATTGTCCTATGTCGTTGATGCCGATGGGTTCCTTGGCATCCTTTGTGGCACGGAAAAAGTTCTGTTTCGAGTCGGTGACATCCTTGATGCGCGGAGTGGTTTTGTATAGAGCAAGACAGATGCCGTCGAGCAGAACAGACTTGCCCACGCCGGTGTCGCCCGAAATAAGGAAAACGGGGGCTTGAGAGCCGGACACCCCGTCGACTAAATCGGTCTCGAAATTAATGTCGGCTTTTTCGATAGAGGCGATATTTCGCAGGTGCAGTTCCTTAATCTTCATGGGATGGGGTGTTAGGGGTTTCGGTCTGGCGACGAAGCTCTGCCTCTACTTCCTGAAAGGCTTGTGCCAGGTCGTCGATATCCAGTTCGGGGTAATGGCTTTGGGTTTGTCGGATAAACTCCATGGGGTCGGTCATCTGCTGCAATTCGGCCACCTGAAAGACTGGCTTGTCCTCTTCCTCCACCGTTTCAGGGACATTGGTTTCAATCCTTTTGGGGTTATAGCGGATTTCCTCGCCATAAGGTTCAATAATACGGTATATCTGCTGGTCGAAGTCGGCAGGGATGGCGGCATGGTAATCCATCGTGAGCCGGAAGTATCCAGAGCCTGTCTCTTCGGCAAATTGTTTTACGGCAGCGAGAGCCTCGTCGGCGGTGGCGGCAGCACCTGTGCGGGGAAGTTCATAGAAATGGCGCAGTTCATCGATTCGGAGCCTTGTCACCGTCACCATGCCACCATGTCGGTCAATATCCACAAGACTGACGCTGTGAGGATATTTCTCATCGCAACTGACGTGCAGGGGACTGCCCGAATAACGCACAACACCGGCGGGATAGGTGCTGACGGGTTCATGCTCGTCGGGGTGGCCAATGGTTTGCGGTCGGTGGATATGGCCGAGAGCCATATAGTCGAAGCCAGTGCCCAAGTCGTCGAGAGGAACAGTTTGCAGATGACCAATATCAAAACCATGTCCGGTGAAATCGGAACCGGATACAGCCATGTGCCCCATAAGCACCACTGGTTTCTGCTCGTTGTTTTGCCGAGCCACATAGTCGAGGAGAGCCTGCACCACATCCTTGCGTGTACCTGTGACGAAAGGCATGGCAATCACAAAGCCCTGAGGTATTTCCACAACATATTCCCGTTGCCAGCCATCCGGACGGCTGAGACAATCGGAGGCAGGGGGAAGCCCCACCAACTTGACATCCCCCAGACTCCAGACAGCGTTGTCGGCATTGATGCGCGAAGCAGAATCGTGATTGCCAGCCACGATGACCAGTGCCATGTCGGGAAAGGCTTTATGGAGCGAGACAAAATACTCGTTGAAACGGCGTTTGGTGTTGGCACCCGGTTGCTGAATGTCGAAAATGTCGCCGCTTACCAGCAATGCGTCGGGGCTATAGGTGCGGCACCACTCTTCCAACTGACAAAAGAAATGGTCGTGTTCATCTTCGCGGGTGTAGTTTTGATACATCACCTGCCCTAAGTGCAAATCGGCTGTATGCAATATTCTCATGATGGATTGTGCTGCTTGGGAGACATGAATAATCCCCGTGCTGCCCAGAGAGGAGAACGGGGATTGTATGGACTGACGAAAGAATACTATTTCAGATTGGCCAGAGCATCCTTGATGCGGCGGAGAGCTTCGCGAAGGATGTCCTCACTGGTGGCGTAGCTGAGGCGGATACATGAATCGTCGCCAAAAGCGGAACCCATGACAGTGGCCACGTTGGCTTCGTTGAGGAGATAGAAGGCCATGTCGGTGGAGTTTTCAATCTTGGTGTCGTTGAAACTCTTGCCATAATAGGAGCTGACATCAGGGAAGAAGTAGAAAGCACCTTGCGGCAGACGGACTTTGAGGCCGGGGATTTCGCAAAGGAGTTGGTAGACCATGTCGCGACGCTGACGGAAGATGTTGCGCATGTTGATGATGTCCTCGCTGGTGGCGGGATCCATCTGCATGGCACGGACGGTGGCCTTCTGAGCAATGGAGCAGGTGGCACTGGTCACCTGGCCCTGGAGTTTGTTGCAAGCTTTGGCAATCTCGAGCGGAGCAGCGATGAAACCGATACGCCAGCCAGTCATAGCAAAGCCCTTGGCGACACCGTTGACGGTAATGACACGGTCTTTGACTTCGGGGAACTGGGCGATGCTCTCGTGTTTGCCTACAAAGTTGATGTGCTCATAAATCTCGTCGGCCATGATGAAGAGGTTTTCGTGTTTGGCCACCACTTCGGCAATGCCTTTCAGTTCCTCCTTGGTGTAGAGCATACCCGTGGGGTTGCTGGGGCTGGAGAACATGATGAGCTTGGTTTTGGGGGTGATGGCAGCCTCGAGTTGCTGAGGAGTCACTTTGAAATCGTTTTCGAGGGCGGTCTTGACATAGACGCATTTGCCTTCAGCCACGCGCACAATCTCTTTGTACGACACCCAGAAGGGGGTGGGGATAATCACTTCGTCGCCAGGGTTGACAAGGCACTGCACCACCTGATAGATGCTTTGCTTGGCACCGGTGGAGACAACTATTTGCTCGGGCTTGAAATCCAAGTTATTGTCGCGTTTGAATTTCTGGCACACAGCCTCACGAAGGTCGGCATAGCCCGGGACAGGAGGATAGTGAGTGAAATTGTCATCGATGGCCTGCTTGGCAGCCTCTTTGACAGTTTCGGGGGTGTTGAAATCAGGCTCACCAATGGAAAGGCTGATAACATCTTTGCCCTGAGCTTTGAGTTCGCGGGCTTTGTTGGTCATAGCCAGCGTCTCGCTCTCGGCCATGTTGAGAATTCTATTACTAATGATGTTCATGATACTTAATTATTGTTTAGGCTGCAAAGATACGTATTTTTTTTGTAATAGTGAGGTTTCAAAAAAAAATTGTATATTTGTATTTTGAATTATATAATATAACAGCATACATAATAACAACATAAACAACTGTAAATTATGGCAAAAGAAATGACAGACGCCGAGGCTCAGAGACTCGAAAAATTAAAGATTCTACAAAGTACACTTGATAAGATTGAAAAAAATTACGGTAAAGGCTCCGTTATGAAATTAGGCGACCGCGCATCAGAGAAGGTCGATGTCATTTCCACGGGGAGCATCAACCTTGATGCCGCCCTGGGCGTGGGAGGGTTTCCCAAAGGTCGTATCATAGAGATTTTTGGACCGGAATCGTCGGGAAAAACCACTTTGGCAATACACGCCATAGCCGAATGTCAAAAGTCGGGCGGAATAGCTGCCTTTATCGATGCAGAACACGCTTTTGACAGTTTCTACGCCAAGAAACTGGGTGTGGATATCGACAACCTGTTGGTGTCGCAGCCTGACAATGGCGAGCAGGCCCTTGAGATTGCCGACAATCTGATACGTTCCGGTGCAATTGACATTATCGTGGTTGACTCTGTGGCCGCACTGACTCCCAAAGCCGAGATAGACGGCGAGATGGGTGACTCGAAAGTGGGTCTGCAGGCAAGGTTGATGAGTCAGGCCATGCGTAAACTCACCTCCACTATCAGCAAGACCAATTGCTGCTGCATCTTCATCAACCAACTGCGCGAGAAGATAGGTGTTCTCTTCGGCAACCCCGAAACCACTACGGGCGGCAATGCATTGAAGTTCTATGCCTCGGTTCGTGTTGACATACGGCGCATACAGGCCATTAAGGACGGTGACCAGAACGTGGGCAACCGTGTAAAGGTGAAGATTGTGAAGAACAAAGTGGCACCGCCTTTCCGCACTTGCGAGTTCGATCTTATGTTCGGGGAGGGTATTTCGAAGTTGGGCGAAATCATCGACCTGGGTGTTGAAAACGAAATCATCAAGAAGAGCGGGTCGTGGTTCAGCTATGGGGACACCAAGCTGGCCCAGGGACGTGAAGCTCTCAAACAGGTTTTGCGCGACAACCCGGATTTATGCGAGGAGTTGGAGACCAAAATACGCGCCTGCTTAAAAGAGAAATCAAATCTGTAATGAAACGGATACTGACATTAACCGTCCTGCTGCTTGCAGGCGTATATGGCTATGCCCAAAACGATAAAGTGGACGACAGCCTTTATTACGCCTATAGTGCCATCGACGACACAGTGGAATACCATGCTCCGAAAAGAAACCCTATCTATTATTTCGGCAACCCGTTTAACGACCATTTTGCCGAGATAAGACTTTTTGCCGGCCCTTATGATGCCGGTGTCGGGCTTGACTATACCTATTTGCCCGAGGTGTGGGGTTTTAACTTGTCGGGAAACATAGGCTTTGCCAATCTGTGGCTTTCGGGCGGCACCAGTTACCGGCTTTCGAAACCCTGGAGCAACAACGACTGGCACCTTTATGGTAACGTCGGCATTTGCTGTGAGGATGGAAGCTTCAGACACATCAGACCCACCCTCGAGGCTGGCATACGCTGGGCTTCGCCCGAAGGAATAAGACATTTTTGCTACTCGAGCGGGACATTGGGGGTGATGACTAACTTCGATGGAGTGTATTTCACTTTGGGATTCGGACTATCGGTGGGTGCATTATTCTCTCTTGTATTACTATTGTTATGATTTTATGGGCCATAAATAACTGAAAACGATGTATGTGATTGACGAGGCTCGCGAAGAGCAAGAAATTCAGACCAAGTACGAGGAATTATTGGCAGCCTGCCGTAAGAATTCCCCCCTGACTCAAAAACAGGAGGATGAAATATTCCGTGCCTTTTCTTTGGCTAAGAAAGCCCACGCCGGAACACGTCGCAAATCAGGGGAACCCTATATTTTCCACCCTCTTGCGGTGGCGCTAATAGCCGTACAGGAGGTGGGGCTCGGACCCATTGCCGTGGTATGTGCCCTGCTGCACGATGTGGTGGAGGATACCGACATAACCCTTGACCAAATACGTACCATCTTCGGCAACCGGGTGGCTGTCATTGTTGACGGTGTGACAAAAATCGAAGACGTACTCATTATGCAGCAAACAGCATCGAAGCAGGCCGAGAACTATCGAAAGATATTGCTCTCGATGTGTAACGATGCTTACGTTATCTTCCTCAAGCTATGCGACCGCCTGCACAACATGCGTACGCTTGAGGCCATGAAGGACACCAAGAAACTGGCTATTTCGTCCGAGACACAATACCTATACATTCCTTTGGCCCACCGCCTCGGTCTTTACGCCATCAAAACGGAGTTGGAAGAACTTGTGATGAAATATACCAACCCGGAGAAATACAATGAAATTGCCGCACTTATCAACCAGAGCGCTGGAACGGAAGAGAAACTGAAGGGATGCTTTACCGAAAAGGTGACCCGGATGCTTGATGCCAACGGATATAAATATCATATCAAGACCCGCATCAAATCCGTCTACAGCTGTTGGAAGAAGATGGAGCGCAAAGGGGTGAAATTTGATGAGATTTTCGACCTTTACGCCATGCGAATTATCCTGGATGTCCCCCTGGAGAACGAGAAATCGGAATGTTTTAAAGTCTACTCCCTCATCTCCTCCGTGTTTCCGCCCGACCCCACCCGGTTCCGCGACTGGATTACTACTCCCAAGACCAACGGATACGAATCGCTGCAAACCACTGTCATGACCCCCATAGGACAATGGGTTGAGGTACAGATACGCACTGAGCGAATGGATGTGATTGCCGAGAAAGGCATGGCTGCCCACTTTCTCTACAAAGAAGCCCACCCCGAAGAGAATATCGAGAACAGCCCTGTGGAGATATGGCTACAACAAATCCGTAGCTCGTTGGAGAATACAGAGAAGAACGCTCTCGACTTGGTAGAAGAGTTTAAGGAAACCTTATATATCAAGGAAATATATCTTTTCACCCCCAAAGGCGACATGATAAAACTACCCGCACATTCCACAGTGCTTGATTTTGCCTTTGCCATCCACACTAACCTCGGCATCCAATGCATGGGAGCCAAGGTCAATGGTAAGGTGGAGCCCATCAACCACGTGCTTCGTGCCGGGGAACAGGTGCAGATACTCACCAGCCGCAAAACCCATCCCACCGACGAGTGGCTCACAATGGTCCACACCTCGCGCGCCAAAGAAGCCATCAAAGACTACCTGCGCAGCCAGCGCAAAGGTTATCGCGACGAAGGGGAACTCAGATTGAAAGAGATACTCAAATCGCTCCGCATCAAACATTCCGACGCCGTCGTCGGACAAATCAAACGCTATCTGGGACTGAAGAGCAATACCGACCTCTACTTCCAGCTGGCCATGGGCATCACTACCCAAAACGACATTGCACAATGCTTTGGTAAAGGATTTAACCCCAACCACAACACCTACTTCATGGGCGAGTACATCTCGCTTTTCGACAAGGACAGCACCGCCATCAACCGAAACTCTACCTCAACAGGAAACAACCAAAGGTCGTTCCTGCTTGACGAGGAGTATGAACGCTACGCCACCGAGCCCGCCCCCTGCTGTAAACCTGTTCAGGGAGACAATGTCGTTGGCATTGTGACCGATGGCAAAATCATGGTACACCGCACAAACTGCAAGGTAGCCATGGACGAAATGGCCAACCACGAGAACCATATTGTCCGCGCCCGCTGGCGCCCAGGAGAACATGTGGCACTGCTCTCCGGTATCGCATTCACTGCCCTCGACCGCAAAGGACTCCTGCAGGACATCACGGGGGTCGTCACTGGCGAAATGGATCTCAACATGCGAGCCATCACCCTCGAAGCCGTGGAAGGCATCGTGCGTGGCATCATCATGCTCTACGTACTGAACCTTGACAATCTCAACCACTTGTTAGAGAATCTCGAAAAACTTGAAGGCATTGAGGAGGTGCGCCGCCTATGACCGATAACGATATCCAGGCTTTTAAACGCCTTGGCGACATCCTTGACATATTACGCCAGAAATGCCCGTGGGACCGTGTGCAGACCATGGAGAGCCTGCGCTACCTCACCATTGAAGAGACCTACGAACTGAGCGAGGCCATTCTCAACCTCAACAGTGGCGATGAAGCCCCGCAAGAGATGAAGAAAGAACTCGGCGACCTTTTCATGCATCTGCTATTCTATACCAAGATTGCAGAGGAGAAACAACTCTTCTCCACTGCCGATGTGCTTAATGCCATTTGCGACAAACTCGTCAGCCGTCATCCCTTCATCTTCCAGCCCGACACCTACGACGGCGAAAGCTGGGAACAAATCAAGATGCACGAGGGACGCAAATCGGTCCTCGAAGGGGTGCCCGCCAGTCTGCCCCCTCTTGTCAAAGCCGTTCGACTGCAAGAGAAAGCCGCCGGCATAGGGGTCGAACCGGTCCTTGCTGACGGACAGGACGCAACCACCCAGACTCCCCTGCCCGATGAAACGCCTACCGAAGAGACTTTTGGCAACCTGCTTTTCAATCTCATCCACTGGGCACACGAGCACGGTATCAATGCCGACACGGCCCTTGCACGTGCCAACCTACAGTTTCAAGATAAAGTAAAGACTTTCGAGCAACAAGCAGCCAACAACTGACGCACCCTACTCCCCGTCCATCTCTATGCGCATTAATCGCAGCGTGTCGCAAACGTTCAAATTGGACGTAATGGACAAAAATTAGGCTGAAATGGTTGTAACACATATAATAATTAGCACGATACAGCTTTCAAAGATTATAAATAAAAAATTTGCATTCATTGCGGCAGCCCGCTCGTCGATGCTCACACGGTCCTTGATAGGGATGCGCGAACTCACGGGCTTTTTGCGATGTTTGAGGTGATGCGGCAGGTAGGTGTAGAAAGTCCCTCCACGTTCCTTGTCCCGCTTGATAATGTGGTATATCCACTCAATCGATACACATGTCTTCCCTTCACGCCTTCTGACACCGACAATAGTCTCCGGCGACCAATGTCTCTTGAGACACTGCTCGATGTCCTGCCAATCCTCTTTTGACAGTTTCCCAGGTCTCCGGGGAATCGTTTTTCTCATCTCGGAGAACAGCTGCACTTCGATTGCGACATAGTGTCGGTACATATTGGAGTTCTTTTTTATCTCCCTGCTGACGGTTGATTTACTGACGTCTATCAATTTTGCGGTTGCCGACAACGACATTTTATAGTTATTACGGGGGATTTTCGTCAGGTTAGAACATCCGTCATGTTGAGTTAATGACTATTTTCTTTTCAAATGTGTTGTAATTATTGAAATGATTATATGATATAGTTCAGCATAAGCAAACGGGAACAACGCTTTATAATCATGAAGATAGTACTTTTTATATATATCGGTACCGCTATAGAAGCTAATAATCATGCATGGTCGGCAGTCATCTATGATGTACTCGTTTGTATCATAAACAGGGTTAGTATAGGAAAGAGCCTCAATGCACTCTCTCAGAGTCGCAAGCGTATCTTTATCCGAAGTCTGATATAGAGGGATAATAAGGTGCCCATCCGTCTTGTAGAATGAAATCATCTGGTCTGTTATATTGATACTCACGTCTAGCATACTGTCACACAGTGATACATAATTAATATGTGCACTATCTAAAATCAGATGTGTGTAATTATTATTTTGACAAAAAGGGACTTTTGCCATAAGGATTACAAAAAAAAGAATAACAATTAATTGCTTCATTGGAAGTAGTGATTTAGCATATTATAATTAAAATTCTGATATAAAGTGGTCGTTGATTTGAAGAGTGGTGAGGAAATAACTGCCAAATAACACATATAATGGGTGCCACCATCTCTGGCTTTAGCATATTGATTTCCATTCCCCCAGCCCATCATTATATGACCAAACCATTCATGGTAAACAACAGATGCTTGAATGTTTTCTACGGTTGTTTCATAATAGTCGTACTGATGGTTTATATAGACTGTAGATGTTTTCACATTTGTACCCATATTACCAGGATTGTTTTTTGATTTAATGTAGTATTTGATTTTTCCATTTATTCCTTTCATGGAGAAAGTATGTCCATATACGTGTGTTCCCTCCATTTTAGAAACAATGTCGTTGTATATATTCTCTTGCGCTTGCTGGGATAGGCATTCTTTTCGCTCCATCGCGTCAAAAGATTCTCCGAATGCAGACAGTACTTGTTCTTTATTTAATTCAGAGACATCAGATACACCGTATAAATCCATACATAGCTCTAGTGCGCCTTGTTTACTTATAATTGGTTCACCAGTAAAACCCTCCTTTGTGTTTCCCAAAAAGTTTCCGTTAAGATCATACACTGGGTTCACCTCCCTGCCATCCGGGTCAATCAACTTCACAGGATTCCAAGCGCAATAAGCATAGGGACTGATAGATGGACATTTATCCGCCAGCGGGTCGACACTCAGCCACATCGTCATCAGTTCGTGGTCCATATAGCGGGCGCCGAAGTAGCCAAAGCCGGTTTCCTCGTCGCGTTCTTTGCCCGTGGAAGTGAAACGTTCACTATAGCCATTGGAGCCTTGTATGTTGTGTCTTACCATCATCAAGTGAATAACGAGGATGTGTGTTTTTTATTGCCATCCATACCGTATCATTTCAGTATATTGTATTGCGAATTGCAAATCCTGTTACTCAGTTGGGCTGGACTGCAAATCCAGCCCGACTAGAACAACAAGGGGACGCTGAACATCTGATACGACGGACTATTCACTCCTTTAGACGGTTATGTATCGACTTATACTTGTATCGATTCGGATTCCTCATACAAAACACATTTTACATTTCTGAAATGAAATAGTAGTAGTCGTCATAGTGGATTGGGTGCCTTCCTTCTGAAACCTCTCGCTGAATATGTCTGATGGTCTTCTCATCAAGCTCTTTTTTGCTACGAATGGTCATAATGCCGTGGCTATCATTATATCCCCATAGAATAACTATTTTGGATGGAATTTCCTTTTCATTAATAGGTACCTGGACTTTAGTGTTCGGTCGGTCAAATAATGTAAGTGCCATCTGACTTGGAATGGAGTCCAAAAAGAAGTCACATACATTACTATCACTTGTTACAAAAATTAATGTGTCCTTATTGTCAATGTGCAGTTGTATGGAATAAAGACTCCATTCATTATCATAACGTTTATTGACTATTTCTATTCTGTTGTTGAATTGAGCCTTGTCAATCATTTTGTAATAGAGGTATGTCTGTCTCCAGTATCCATCTATTTTGTAAGTGTGACAGAATGCAGGATTGCTTATCTCTCTCGAGTAATTGTCACTACAATCCCAAATGTAAAATTGAGAATATGACGGATACCCAACAAGGCAACATATAAAAAGGCAAAGGCTCCTACTGAGACATGTACTCATATGCTATTATATTATATTGAGGATTACTCTGTGGTTTATATCTAATCGTATATGCTTCATGAGGATTCTGCATTCTTTGATTGGCATATTGATGTGCCCCTAATTTTTCCATAGTGGTATTTCCATTGATGTTAGGATTATAGTTGCAATTAAAGGCAGTTCTAGCATAGTTTTCAGCAAGTTCATGCCCAATAATTTCTGTCCGAAATGCTTGAAGTCCATCACAGTAATATTTCGCATTAGGAGAAATGATTACCTGCCCATCATATCCTTCTCGAGGCAAATAAGGACGGTCATTATTACTATCAAGGCCGCCTCGAGATAGATTATAAATCCTCGTCGGTTTGTTCGTCATAAATCCAATTATTTTGCTACCATCAGGATTGGTACATAGTATCAGATCTGTTGCCTCGTATAGTATTTTTACAGGAGAATCCGAAATATCTTTTATCAATGCTACTCCAGGGTGAGAATTCATTGTTTCAATATCATCATCAGACATCCCAGAATAGTCAATCGAGGCAACCCCTCTATCATCGAACCGAATCCTATTCCGATATATATCAGCCAAACTAATTATATCGAGCTGGGACTTGCGATCCAACGCAAAAAGTGTATCACCAGTGGGGTCAATTATTCTTACAGGATTCCATGCACAATAGGCATATGGCGAGATGAATGGGTACTTATCAGCATATCTGTCAACAGAAATAAACGATGTCATCAACTCATAATCCATGTACCTCGCGCCAAAGTAACCATACCCCGTCTCCTCGTCCCGTTCTTTGCCCGTGAAAGAACGGTACCAAAAATCGATGGAATAACTTTGTTCATAGGTATTTGGCAAAATCTTTCTGTCGCTACTTTTTGAAGAAAAAGCATCAAAAAACACCCACCGAATGCCATCTTCTGACGGGTCACTTCTTTCTGATGATATGGCGTAATCCTGCTGCATTGTTGTCACTTCTCTCACTGCAAAAATACTTTTTTTCTTTCAATTAGACGAATATTTGTATCTTTATTTTCATTTTTTAAATTGTTATATAATATAAATAACTGACACAATGAATATTAAAATCGACTCCAACTTTCAGTTTTCCGTAGTCTCTATCAACTATACAGCTACAGGAGAACTCAGTATTTCCCTGACTTCTGACGGTTTTTCCACAAACGCTCATTACCAATACTTCGCCAGTCTTGGCAGCGGGCAAGCCGAGGAGAAACCGACCATCAGCCTACTGCAATATGCCAAGGCCTTTGCCGCGTCCGCAAATATCAAATACAAAACCAAGGACTCTTATCGACTTATGTGCAACCACCTCGAGGCATATGGTAACATTCCCATTGACAAGATTACTACCGCCTATCTCCAAGACTATATCCAGTATCTCCAGTTGCAGGGCTTGAAGTGTGGCACCGTGAGACTATACTTTCAGAAACTGGCGTGTGTGCTGCATGATGCCTATAAGAACGGACTCTTTGACGACAGGATATTGCAAAGAGTGAAAAGACCCAAACGGGAGCAGGAGAAGAAAAGTTTCCTATCGGAAAACGAACTAAAGAAGCTGACGAAGCATCAACTGTCTAACGAATACAACAATATCCAAACCATGTTCCTTTTCTCGTGTTTGACTGGGCTACGTTTCAGTGATGTGCAGGGGTTACGATGGAAGGATGTAAAACGCAATGGTAAGCATCTTCAGTTGGAGTTCCATCAACAGAAAACAGACACGCACGAGGGGTTGCCGTTATGCGAAGAGGCCGAGACCCTACTGCGTGGTGTGAAACGAGGTGATGAGTCCGTTTTTCGTAAAGAGACAAATCAGAGGGCAAATGTTGTGTTAAAGCGGTGGTGCAAGGAGGCCAAAATAAGGAAAAACGTGTCGTTCCATAGCGCACGGCATACATTCTGTGTGTTGCTTTTGTCAAAAGATGTGCCAATCTACACTGTGCAACAGCTGATGTGCCATTCCGATATCAATTCCACAAAGGTTTATGCCGACCTAATGAACAAGACAAAGGCCAAGGCGGTCAGGAAACTGCCAATTATTACCTCTATGGAAAAACCATCGCCCAAACGTATAAGTGGAATCATGTAGGAAATGAGTCTTTAGTATGATGAAGGGTTTGTTTTAGGTCACATACTGTCCTATGGTTTTAAGGAGGCCGCCTTGAGGGACATCTCTTTTATTTGTATTTATGTATCTAATTATATGATATTTACAAACAAATTATCTTAAATATTGTTTTATTTCATTAATAAATAATGCAAAATGAAATAAAATTCATACCTTTGCATTTAAAAATAGAAAGAAATCTAAAGATTGTGAGGCAGAAAAGAGGGCATTTTTACGGCTATACAAATGTAAAAAAACCTATCAAAAATAAAGACAAATGAAAAGTGTAAAGCGAATTATATTAACCTTTGGTATTCTCGTCAGTTGTTGTACCGTCATGGGGCAGGATGGCTCAATTTCATCGCCGTCGCCAACATTCCATTGGAAATGTAACACAATCCTGAATAGAACAAATAGTAGGGATATTATAAACCACAATCCAGTTTTGCGGCTATCAGGCAGAGCCATCGTAGTCGATAGTTTACCCTATGCCAAAGACTATACCATGATTGTAGTATACAAAGCTGACACAAACGAAGAAACCCCACTTTGGCAAATGACATTTGGGGACAGTGCTACACAGGGGGTTACTACCGAGCGCTTTATTACCGACACTATTTCCACCCGATATGTCGAGCATACTAAAATTAATCCTATTATCAACACATTACAGCAGTCGTCACCAGACAGCATATCTCCATTCATACGCCTCGTACTCGGAGACAACACCTTTCAAGGAAGAATAAAATTGGCAGAGGCAATGTTTTTTAACAAGCGTTTGGGCAATTCAATGCTCCGGCGGATTCAAAGTGCATTGGCAATAAGATATGGCATCACTCTCGGACCAGTTAACTATGTGGACGGGAACGGCAACAAGATATGGGACCATGCCGATAATGGTCGTTACCATCACCGTGTTACAGGTATTGGCCGCGATAGCACAAGTGGACTCTACCAGATTCGAAGTCGCTCGGAAATGGACGGGGCGATACTGACCATTGCAACTGACACTATTGAGGAACGTTCATTCCTGATGATAGGCGACGACGACGAACCGTTGCTATTTGAACAGGACAATGGAGGTGTTGAAACTCTCATCCGACAATGGCGTGTGCAAGCCACTGGCATGGTCGCGAACAGTTTTTCCTTCATTTTTGACACTCGCAATCTGCTACTGCCTACAGACAGTCTTGTACTGCTAATAGACAGATATATAATTCTGCCATCATCCAGCACCTCCAATGAAGTTCAGTTTGACGATGTATGGCTACCGTCCGACACATGTACTTTTACTCTTGCCAGAGGTTCCATTCTCTGGCAAATAGCTCAAAGTGATACATATGACTCTAAGGGAGGCCGTTTCACAAGCAACGCTGACAATTCATATTTCGGCATAAAACCTCTGATTAATATCTTTCCCAATCCCTCAGCGGGTCATTATACCATAGAAGTAAGCAAGGCAAAGTGGGTACATGCATTTATTTACAACAATCATGGCACTTTGGTTGCGACACACTTGGATAGCGGTAAGGAACACTATACTTTCAGCGGTAGTTTGCCATTAGGCAATTCATATTACGTAAAAGTAACAACCGAAAGTGCCAGTCGGACAATGAAACTAATAGTAAAATAAAACTGACAGCGATGAAAAACAATCATATACATTTATTTTTCCTTACAGCAGTTGCCATATTCTCCTTATTGCAATCCTGTCGGCAACAAGAGATTTGTCAGGACGAAGCTTCCAATATGGAACAGGAAGCAAGTGCTGATACTTCATTGATTAAGGAAGACACCTGCTTTGCACAAGTCGCCCTGCTGGAGTTCAACCACCTTGCCGGAATACGTCAGCCGGACAAACAGGTAAAGGCAAAGAAAGGACATGCCCTTTTAATGGAGACTGAAGGGTTCAGCCTGACTGCAACCGATACAGCTGTTATACAAAGCGAGACATACAGTGTCACCTCGTTGTATGACGATGAACTGCCACTGGTACCGCAGGAGATGGTGAACATGACCGAATGTGCGGCCGGCTACCGACTGTTGCCAGGAGGCGAGCATTTCAGGCCCTTTGCCGAGTTGCGAATAAAATACGACCCCGCCCGATTACCGTTTGGATATACTGCGGATGACATTTATACATCCTACTACGACACTACAACCCATGCATGGATACGGCTGGAACGCGTTGCCATCGATACTGTAGAACATGAGATAGTGTCGCTTACTACCCATTTCACCGACTTTATCAACGAACTGTTGCAAGCTCCGGAGATGCCTGAAACGCAAGCCTTCATCCCTACCCAGATTAGTGGACTGGAAGCCGCCAACCCGCTGTCGGGCTATACTACCATTGCCCCTCCAGAGGCAAACAACATGGGCTCAGCTACCCTTTCCTATCCGTTCCATGTCCCTGCTGGACGCGGTGGTATACAGCCCAATGTGGCGCTCAACTACAACAGCAACGGTGGCAACGGTGTGTGTGGCATGGGATGGGATTTTTCAGTACCCTGCATCAGTGTGGAGACCCGATGGGGTGTTCCGTTGTATGATGACAATAGTGAGACCGAGACATACCTATTCAATGGCGAGCAGTTGCTTGTTTCACCCGTTGGCGGAATTAAATAACAAGCATATTGTTGATAAATAGATGAAGAAAAAGTTGTACATATTGCAGATTTTCAGTAATTTTGTAATTGAAATAAAGAAGCAATTACATCAATCTGATATGTACAACTTTTTTGCAAAGTTCGGAAAAATTCTCGACGTGTG
>JAFXMW010000118.1 GCA_017530105.1 Bacteroidales bacterium | reverse complement strand
CTGTATTTGCCATATTGATTTCTTATTTAATAATTTTGTTTTCAAGTGCTTCAAGAACCTCTGTCGGGGTGGGGATGATACCGCCGAAACGGCCGAAGTGTTCGGTCTTCACGCCGCAGTTGGTGGCAATCTTCACGTCCTCGATCATCTGGCCGGCGCTCATCTCAACGCAGAGGATACCCTTTACGTGCTTGGCAACCTCGGCCAGCTGTTTGGTCGGGAAGGGGAAGAGGGTGATGAGGCGGAACAGACCCACCTTGATGCCCTTTTCGCGAGCCATCTGCATGGCCTTCATGGCGATACGACTGCTGGAACCGTAGGCAACGAAGATATAGTCGGCGTCGTCGCAGTTAAGCATCTCATAGCGGACTTCCTTCTCTTTCATCTCGGCATATTTGGCCTGCAGTTTGTGGTTGAACACTTCCTGGCGTGAGGACTCAAGCTCGAGCGAGGTGATGATGTTGTGGGGACGGTTGGCGGGTTTGCCCCAGGTGCCCCAAGGAGCGTTCTTGCGGCGTTCTTCCTCCGTCCAGCGGGGAACGTAGTCGCGGGTGTAGAGTTTCTCCATGCACTGTCCGATAGCACCGTCGGAGAGGATAAGCACGGGGTTGCGATATTTGAAAGCAATGTCCCAAGCGTCGAAGACGAAGTCGTACATCTCCTGCACGCTGGCGGGGGCGAGGGTGTAGAGCTGATAGTCGCCGTGTCCGCCGCCCTTCACGCTCTGGAAATAGTCGCTCTGCGAGGGCTGGATGGTACCCAGACCGGGGCCGCCGCGCATCACGTTCACAACCAAGCAGGGGATTTCGGCGCCGGCCAGGTAGGTGAGACCTTCCTGCATCAGCGAGATTCCGGGAGAGGAGGACGAGGTGGCCACCTTCTTGCCCGTGGCAGCACCGCCGTACACCATATTGATGGAAGCCACTTCCGATTCAGCCTGCAGAACTACCATGCCGGTCTCTTCCCAGGGTTTTTCGGCCATCAGAGTTTCCATAACTTCCGACTGCGGGGTGATAGGATAGCCGAAATAGCCGTCCGTACCACTGGCAATCATAGCACGGGCAATAGCCTCATTGCCCTTCATCAGTTTCAGTTCTTTTGCCATGTTTATTTCTCTTTTTTCTTGTTTAACACTTGATTTTGTAGACGGAGATAACGCCGTCGGGGCACACCATAGCGCAGCTGGCGCAACCGATGCACTTGTCATTTACGACTTGGGTGTAGTTGTAACCTTTGCCGTTTACATTTTTCGATAACTCGAGGCACTGCATCGGGCAGGCTGCGAGGCACACACCACAACCCTTGCAATGTTCGGTATCGATTACGATTTGTCCTTTAAATGCCATAATATTAGTTTTATGTGATTAATAATTATTGTAAATTGATGTCAAATTTCCAATTTGCAAAGATACAATCTTTTTTTCAATTAGACAAATTATTTTTTAAACTTCCCTCCTCTCTCTCGGCTATAGTACAGACAACCTATTCCGAAACGTTTCTGTATATTTCTGTAATACATATTGCTGCATCATATTCTCGAAGGTAAAAAAAATGTGCTGTTGTATCTGCCGCGATAGGGGAGAAAACTGGTCGTGCGGCAGGGTGGAGGCAGAAAACAATTTCACGACTCCCACAGCGCATTTCCGGCACTGTGCAAGTCGTGAAAACAAGGTTTGGGCGAAGCCTTTCCTACCATTTAAAGCCTATGGTTACCAAACCTGTGACTAAGGAGGGGATGGTCTCGCTCATTTTAATACCGTTGCCTAAGTCGTCCATGAAGAAACTGTCGGAAGAATTGACCGAGGAGAAGTCGAATGCCACATAGGTGTAGCCGGCGTGGAACGACGCATAGAATGCTTCGCCCAGATAGTAGGTCACCCCTGCGGTGGCATCAACACCCAGATAGATGGAAAACGGAGCACCGCTGGCATGGAAATAGTTGTCGTTGGTTTCGTACACGGCACCTTGTGCATTAGTGATTTTGCAGTTGGCCTTGGAACCGAAAGTCACCCCTTCGGCAATGCCCACTCCCAGCGACACCGACAGTTTTTCGGGCTGGATGTAGTAGGCCAGGTACACGTCCTCGTTGATGCTGACGCGTTTCGAGGTGTAGTCGTAACTAACGGTGTTTATGCCCGAATTGGTGGTTTGCAGGAAGTCGGCCTTCCACTTGTTGGGCGAATAGGCAATCCAGCCTTGGAATCCGAAACGGAAATTGCCGGAGACATCCTTCTCCCTCCCGCCGAAGAGACCGAAAGAGGGAGCCGTAAATCGCGAAAAACTCTTTTCGTCGAAAGCAATCGGCTTGTCGGTTCTGAAGATGGGCGTTTTTGCCATGGGTATGGCCAGACCGCCGCTGATGCCGAAACGCTGGTCACCGTCCCAGATGAAGATGGTGAGGTTCTGTGAACAGACTTTGCCGATTCCCATAATGGTCAGCAAAGCGAGGAGCGAGAGTGCTTTTCTCATAATTTGTTTGTTTTTTAATTGTTGTTGTTATTGTTATTGATTATTGATAATCAATTAATTAGTTGGGGTGGTACGACATGGGTGGTGAATCGTTCCGCAAATGCAAATATACACATTTTTCTGAATTCGGATTCTTTTTGTGTTTTTTTTCACTGTTTTTTATTACAGAGAATGAAGGCTTCTGCTGCTTATTTCATAGAGCGCCTGTTTCTCGCTTTTTTCCTGCTTTTTTCTCGGTTGTATTACACTTTAAAAGTGTAAAACAAGTGTAATACAACTGGGGAAAAAGTGTAAAACAATCGAAAATGATGCTGCGGGCAATATCGTGATGTGGCCTCCCGCTACCGTTTCACTGTGAGTTTCTGTGTGCTTGAGCCTTGTGTGGTGATTATGGTGACGAAATACACGCCTTGTGCCAGTGCGTCCACATGCAGCAGGGTCGAGGGTTCGCCTTTTTCAATGGTTTGCCGCAGCACTTTGTGTCCTGTGGCATCAACCACTGTTATGATTCCGCCATTGGGTGCCTTGCCAGGCAGGATGCATTGCACACTGTTGCCGGCAGGGTTGGGCATCAGCCGGAAAGACAATCCGCCGGATGCGGGTTCGTCTGTTCCCAGAGGGTTGCCGAAGATGGCAGTGAACGATGTATCCTGTGTCACAACAAGGCGTTTGGGGTTTGAGGTGTCGCCGTCGTTCCATCGCTTGAAACGGTAAGGAATCCATGTCTGGGCACTCAGCACTGCGGTTTGCCCCTCTTCATACACTCCTCCGCCATCCACTCTTCCCCTCTCAGCGTGGTTTGCCTCCGCTGTCACGGTGAAACGGTTCGGGATGTAAAACCTTGTGCCGTCCGACCAGTCGCTGTAGTAATCCCATCCGGTGTCGTGGCATAATGAGCGAATATACGCCACATATCTTACGGCAGTTTCCAGGCTGTCCAGCACCACTTCGGGGTTGCTGCACGGAATGAGGCTGCAAGAGTCGGGCGGCGTGCCCTCCACACCCCATGCCACTTCCCAGCCAGTGGGCAGGCTGTCGCGTCTCCACGACAGGCGTACACGTCCGCTGTCCATTATATCGGCTTGTACTGTTCTGATTTTTAGGCAGTCGGGATGTTCTACTATTGGGAAAATCAGAGTGTAACCACTTAGATACCTATAAGATACCCTTCTTCTTCCATCGTAATCCCAATATTCATACCGGTATTTCTGTAAGATTGGCAAACATGAGGGTGAATCGTAGGAACAGGGAGGAATACGATTAGGAGGCGGGCCTACTAAAGAAGATACACCTTCGCTGTATCGGTAGCCATCGTATTGGTGGGGGGGGTCAGAGTGAGTCCAGCTGAAATTGTCGGTGTTTCCGATATAGAAAGAGTCGTTCACAATAACAGGCTTGTCGAAGTAGTAGGTATACAATGGTAGAACAATTTCGGTCGGCGATCCGTTCCTGCAGCAGTCAGCACCATAATCGACATATCCCGGATATGTTGTAATCTGTATGTAATGGTGAGAATCGGTAATATTCCATTGCACCTGTTCCACCCTCACAAAAGTGTCGGGGCGGGCGTCGCACAATAGCAGATATTCGTCGGTTTCCATTGAGTCGAAGACAAGTCCCCATGGAGGCGTGTTTCTCAGTACAAATAATGCAGCAGCTAATCCCACAATTTTCAGCGGACGGTCAGTATAGTTGTATCGAAGGAAACTTCCAATAGTTGGATACCCATGGGTGAGAATTCCGTCGGAGGTGTCAACCCATGGTGTAGCCCACCAGTCATTGTAGAAATAGTTTGGTTGCCGTGGCATAAAGTCTATTGTGTCGCCATAGCTTTGAGACATGGCGTTTACACCAAACAATATGGCAAGAAAAGCAATGATAATTTTCTTCATATTAATAAACATTTTTTTTGTGGTTTATTCTTCGCATCGCACAAGCAGTTCCTCGTATTCAAGCGATGTCGCCTTGGTTGTCGTTGACCGCAGAAAGGGATTTGCAGTAAATGAATAATTTCTGATAGTCAGAGTCTCTGTAACAATGTCGCAGTCCAGTTGGTAACCTTCATGGCACGGTGTGGCAGGGATTGACGGAATGTTTTCGCTGGCAATGGACAGCAGTCCGCCCTCGTTGCCAGTTGCCCAGTAGCCGCCTGTGGTTTTTACATCCATCCTGTCCAGCACTGTACCCGGAAAATATGAAACGTCAACGTGTCCTGTGGCAATACCTGAAGGGGTGTAGGAAAATATAGAACTCTCCACGCTCGGCACTGTTGTGGTGATGGCATCCTGCAACAGCAGTATGCGCGGCACCGAGTTGTCGTAGCACAGCCGTTTCATGGCTCCGGAAGAGGAGTAGTGGGGTGAGGCCATTCCGAGTGGCGTAAGCAGGGTCAGTTGCAGGGCAATCGTCATTGTGGCTGGGATTACCCTGAACTGCTGCAGTTTCGTGCAGGGTACTCCTCCATCGTTGTAGTGGTAGGCCAAAACAAAATCGGTTGCCGAGATGTCGTCAAGCAGGATGTCGCCCAACGGGGCGAAACTGGACACTTGAAACACATTTCCAAAATTCAACGGGGTTGTCACAAAGTCGTTGGATAGTTTGAACACCTGCACCAGATAGTCGGGAGAGCCATTGGTGGCAACCGCTGCCACATAACTGCAGCTGGCGGCGATGTCGGTGTATTTCAGGTTGCCAACGGAATTGATGTGGAAATCCATATTCCAATTTGTCCCATCCCAATAAGCGCAGCCTATCGTTGAGGTTGCTGTGGTTCCGGAAGAAGAGTTTGTAATTAGCATATCGCCCACAAATGCGATGTGGGTACTACCGCCAAATGTAAATAAGTCCATCCTTTTTGGATAGGGGTCGAAATGCAGTGATGTGGGAGTGGACACTGATGTATTGAGTGTGCTGTAATTGAAAGAGCCAGTGCCGGCAAAGAGTGAGGCGATGTCGAAGAATCCAACAATACCATGACTGGAAGTGTTGTCCACTCCACAAAAGAACACGGAATCGTTGTTGATTCTAAAGTCGTTGACGGTAATTCCGCTTGGAAATGCCGCCCTCGTTACCAAGATGCCGTTGCCCTTGAGAAAGAAGTATCCATCGCCCGTTGGGTCTTCCATATAGCCTATAGCGTTACCTGTTCTCCAGTCCTGAACCAACGACTTGGTGGATTGCCATGTGATGGCATTCCATCGAATGTAAGGCTGGGCCGAAATCCCCCCTTCAATGGTTCCAAAGACTAAAAAAAATAAAAATACTATTATGTTGTGGCGTTTCATAGGTATTTGATTTGTAGTGATATATTGAAAATCAAGTCTTGAAAAGTTAACTATCATCAATTTGCAAATATACATTTTTTTTTTATTTGTTTGTTTTTCTCTTTTTTTTGAGTACAATTTATCAAGAGTGGAGGTTGGAACATGATGATGTAGTGGATAAGAGTTGATAGAGCGTGTTTGGAGGAGGGTGGATAAGGGGTTGAGGGGCTTTTCAACAATGATTGTGGAGAAAAAGGGGCGGCGAAAGGGTCGCGGTGTGCGTTTTTTTTCGTATTTTTGCAGTTTCAAAACCCCGCACACTATGGCAACAGAAGAAGACAACAACCTGCTACAGAACGGCTCGGCCGACTACACCGATGAGAGCATCATCCATCTTGAAGATATGGAGCATATCCGGCTGAGACCGGGTATGTATATCGGTAAGCTGGGCGACGGATCGTCGCACGATGACGGCATCTATGTCCTCATAAAGGAGGTGATAGACAATGCTATCGACGAGTTCTCGTCGGGTTTTGGCAAGCGTATTGACATGAGCATCAATTTTGCCGAGCGCAAGGTGAGCATCCGCGACTATGGCCGCGGCATCCCGCTGGGTGTGATGGTGGATGCGGTGAGCAGGCTGAACACCGGCGCCAAGTACGACAGCAAGGTGTTTCAGAAGTCGGTGGGCTTGAACGGTGTGGGTACCAAGGCGGTGAATGCGTTGTCGAGCTGGTTCAGGGTGCAGTCGTTCCGCGAAGGGAAGACGCACTTTGCCGAGTTCTCCGAGGGTAAGCTTACTTTGGACAGCGGTATCATCGACTATAGTCCGGCCAGCGAGCTGGACGCCACTGGTACGCTGGTGGAGTTTGTGCCCGACAGCAAGCTTTTCGGCAATTTCCATTTCATCGGCGAATACGTGGAGCGTCGAGTATGGAACTACTGCTATTTGAACCGGGGACTGACGTTCTATTATAATGGCAACCGCTATTATTCAAAGAACGGCTTGCTCGATTTGCTGGAGCATAATATGGAGGGTGAGCCGCTGTACCCCATAATCCATATCAAGGATGAGGACTTCGAGGCGGCTTTCACGCACGTCAACGGACAGAATAGCGACTATTATTATAGTTTTGTCAACGGACAGCACACCACCGAGGGCGGCACCCACCAGAGTGCTTTCCGCGAGGGGTATGCCCGCGTGGTGAAGGAGTTTTACAACAAGAAGGAGTTCTTGCCCGAGGATGTGCGCCAGGGGCTTGTGTGCGCCCTTTGCCTGCGTATCCAAGAGCCTGTGTTCGAGGCTCAGACCAAGACCAAGCTCGGCTCCACCCATTTGGCTCCCAACAAGCAGGACGGCACCAACGACAGTCCGTTCCTCAAGACTTATATTCTTGACATCCTCAAAAGGCATCTGGACAATTATCTCCACATGCACCCCGACACGGCCGAGATTCTGTTGGAGAAGATTCAGGCCAACGAGAAGGAACGCAAAAGCATTGCGGGCATCAAGAAACTGGCCAAGGAGGGCAGCCGCAAGGCGAGTATCAACAACAGCAAGTTGCGCGACTGCCATGTGCACTACAACAGCAACCACGCACGCCGGTTGGAGAGCACCATTTTTATCACCGAGGGTCTCTCGGCCTCAGGCAGCATTACCAAAAGCCGCGATGTGGAAACGCAGGCAGTGTTCAGCCTTAGGGGTAAACCGATTAACATGGAGTCGGAGGATAAGGCCATGGTGTATAAGAATGAAGAGCTGAATTTGTTGCACAATGCTCTCGACATCGATGACGGCATGGAGAATTTGCGGTATAATAATGTTGTTATCGCCACCGATGCCGATGTCGACGGGATGCACATCAGGCTGCTGTTGCTGACGTTCTTCCTCAAGTTCTATCCCGAGTTGGTGCGCACGGGGCATGTCTATATCCTTCAAACACCGTTGTTCCGGGTGCGCAACAAGCAGAAGACTTTGTATTGCTACAGCGACGAGGAGCGTATAGAGGCCATCAACAGCATCAGCAATCCCGAAATAACACGCTTTAAAGGTCTTGGCGAAATATCACCCGACGAATTCAAGGGGTTCATCAACCAGGATATGAGGCTCGACCCTGTCATTCTGCACAAGGATTTCGACATTCATGGTGTGCTGCGCTTCTATATGGGTAAGAACAGCGCAGAGAGAAGGAACTTCATTATGAAGAACCTCCGTGTGGAGGATGATGAAAGTATCGTGGTGGCCTGAGGGATAAGGGACGGCTATTCGACCAAGATGGGGGTGAGCCTCATGTGGTCGAGAATGGCGCGGCTGTCGCCTTGGGTCTCGTTGTTCAGTTCGTAAATCAGCACCAGGGTTTGAGGACCCTTCTTCAGGTGTACCCGCACGGGGGTGCTGTATCCCCAGTCGGTCCAGATATCCTTGCCGCGTTGGGGGAAGACGACACAACCGGCTTGCTTGCCGTTAGCCCAGAGCATACGGCTGACACATTGGTCTCCCGACACCGGGCTGCCGTTTCCGTTGGCATAGCGGAAGTCTACTGCGTATTCGCCGTCGGCGGGGACATCGATATTGATGTTGATTTGGGTGTTGAGAGTGGTGGTGATTTCAACGGCTCCGCTGCAGCCATATCCTTTGCATTTGTCGAAGGTGGAGGGGGTGGCATATTGTGCCATGTCGAAGGTTCGGCTGTATTTCAGGTCAAAGTGGGCGAGGGGTTCGCTGGCAAAACTCTCGTTGCCTTCTTCGTCCACGGCAATCACCTGGTATTCGGCATAGCCGTCCTCGTCGGGGATGTCATAGAAATTGGTGCCTGTCAGGCTTTCGGGTTGGATGGCAATGGTGCTTCCGTTGCGCAGCACTTTGTATTCCTTGGCTCCGGTGGATTGTTGCCATGCCATGCGCGAGGTGCCGTCGAGCCAAGCCCGTGGCGTTTCGGGTGCGAACACGGCAGGCAAGAGGGTGTAGTTGTCGTAGTTTGAGAAATCGTTGTTCATCACCAGCCGGATGCTGTGGTGGCCTGTGGTGGAGGCTGGCAGGAGTGCGTCTTTTTGTTTTTTGCCGTCAATGTAGAAGGCTTTCACCCTGTCGCCATGCCCTTGGATGGAGATGTCGAGCACGGCTTTGCGGTATTTGACGTTGTTCAATTGCTTTTTGTTGGTCCATGCTTTGGGGACGATGGGATTGAAGGAAATGCCCTCTTCGTCGAGACTGATGCCGGCAAGGATACGCAGTGGTATACTGGCGTTGGCGGCGATGCTGAGGAGCGAGTTACCGGCATTGGCGACGGTGGAGTAGCCGCCCGTGGTGGCCAGAGTGCTCTCTTTGTTGGTGGCCATCAAGGCTGTCGGACGGTAGAGGGCGGCAATGCTTTGCACAATGGCAAGGGGGTTGCGGGTTGTGGCTACAGCCCAAGTCCAGTAGGCTTGTATGTATGGCCATACGGCATTGTTGTGGTAGTAGTATACATTGGGTATCTGGGGGCTGAAGCAGGGTGTGCCATAGGGGGTTGTGGGCATGGTGCGGACAATGCGCTTGGCGCGTTGCTCGTCGGCGATGCCGAAGAGGATGCACATGGCTTCGCCCATGGTTTCGCTGCGAGGCGATAGGGTATGGCTCATGCGACCATAAAGGAACTGCCCGTAGTAGCCTTTTTCGTCAATCCAAAGATAATCGTTGATGGCTTTTTTGATGCTGTTGGCTATTGCTTGGTAGTGGTTGGACGAAGTCTTGTCGCCGCAAAGTGCGGCCATGCGTGCTGCAATCTCGTTGGCACGGAAGAAAAGGGCGTTGGTGCTCAGACACTCCGACAGCGAGATGTCGGTGGGCTGCATCCATGAGGGGTAGACCTCTTTGCGGCAGTTGGGTAGCGACAGCTCCCCTCGCACCAGTCCTGTCGAGGGGTTGTAGATTATCTGTTCGTCTTGTTCCAAGCTGTGGCGTACGATTTCGTAGCAACGTTGCAGCCACATCTTGTCGCCGGTGGCAAGATACACCTCCCATGCCCCTAACACCCACACGGCACGGTCTGTCGTCACCGGCCATGCGCCGCCGGTGCCGTTGTCCTGCATTATTTTCCCATCCTTCACTCTTTCCATCAGGCTGCTTTGGGCGGCCTCGGCATCCATCAAAGCCAGCGACAGCAGGGTGGCGTAGCCCAGGTCGCGGGTGTTGGCCACGTCTCTTATGGGGCTGGAATGCCAAGCCTTGTCCGTACCCCAAAGGTTTGTCAACTCCTCAACCGAAAGGTTGTAGAGGGTGTTGCTGACCGGTACATCGCTGGAGAATAGGGGATAGCTGTTTTGTGTTTTCTTCTGTATCCATTTCTTGGGGCCAATAGTGCTGGTGAGGGCATTGTCGGCCACAATGTCGGCGTGGTTGTCGCCCTCCACCACCTTGCGGGGGTAAACAGAATATTGTTCCGACTGGTACAATGGAGCCTCCTGCGCCATAACGACGTGGCTCAAACAGGCAAAAAACAATATGATAGATACTTTCCTTATCATGCTCTTGAATTTTGAATATGCAAAAATACAAAAAAAAACTAATATGGTAAGAAAAATGCAATTATCCCCGCATGTAGCGCAAAAAAAAGTCGCTCTTAGGGTGGCCTCTAAAAATTGCCCCTAAAGTGACATTCGTGATAATCATGATTGAATAATTAACACGAATTGCCATGCAACGACCATGAATTCATGTCAATTATCGATAATTCGTGTTTAATTATCGAGCTGAAAAAGTTTTTAATTTGATTTTTCTTTGTATCTTTGCAATCTGAAAGTAACAACTAAACACTATACTATCATGGAAGAAAAAGACTTGGAAGACAGGATTGCAAACGAACTCTGCAATGTGCTCGACGAGCCCGAGGCTTACGCTGGCTGTGTTCTGGGCATCAACAAGAAAACCCTCGAGGTGACCCTTGACAACCCCGACTCTCTCGGCAAGGATTACGCCACGTACCCCATCGACTCTTTCCTCACCAACAACGACGAGGGAGACATTGATCTCGACTTATCCGAAATCAGCTATGTCGCCAGCCGCCACGAGGGCTGACAAACATCAACCCTTTGGTCTGTTCCACGGTGCACGACATCGAGACTCATCCGCTGCAGCCCTTCCTGCCGCCGCAGGCAAGGCTGTTGATGCTGGGCAGCTTTCCCCCGCCACGGGCGCGCTGGTGCATGGATTTCTTCTATCCCAACCGCACCAACATGATGTGGGAAATCTTCGGTCTTGTCTTCTACAACGACTCCTCCCGCCTGGTTGATGTCCCGAACAAGACGTTCCGCAAGGAGGAAATCGTCCGGCTGTTGATGCAGCAGGGCATCGCCATCTTCGACACCGCCCAGGCTGTGCGGCGGCTTCAGGGCAATGCATCCGACAAGCATCTCGAAGTGGTGCAAAAAACCGACATCCCCGCCCTGTTGCAAACCATTCCCCTGTGCCATGATATTGTCTGCACCGGACAGAAATCCGCCGAGACCCTTTGCGAAGACTATGGCGCCGCGGTGCCGAGAATGGGAGAGACGAGCACCTTCGACATTGCCGGCCGCGCGATGCATCTTTGGCGGATGCCCTCCTCCTCGCGCGCCTTCCCCATGAAGATAGAAGAAAAAGCCCGCTACTACCGCACCATGATGCAGCAGGTGGGGTGTTTGTGAGAGTCAGATTTGCTTTTTGCCGCTTCGCAGCACAATCCGTGTAATCTCCGGCATAGCCCCGATGCGGGCGGGAAAGATGGTCTCACCCAGCCCTATGTTGATATACAGCTGTTGGTTTCCATTCCTGTACAGCCCTTTCGACTGTTTGTAGAAATGCCCTATCGGGCTCCAGCCCAGCAGTGAGAACTGCATGGCATGAGTATGCCCCGAAAGAGTGAGCGGGATGTCTTTGCCTATCACCCCCATGTCCCAATGTGTCGGGTCGTGGCTGAGCAGAATGTGGAACAACCCATCCGTGCCGTGCAGCGCCTTCCACAAGTCCCCTCGCGACGGGAAATGCGGCGAGGTGGAAGTGTTCTCCACACCCACAATGGCAATCGAGTCCCCGCCATGGTGCAGCGTCCAGTGCTCGTTTCTCAGCAGCCGCCACCCCATAGCCTGTTCGCGGGCAATCAGCTCCTCCATTGCCTGTTCGGGGGTCATCCCGCCCGGACTCCTCTTAATGTAGATGCAGTAATCGTGGTTGCCCAACACCGACACCACCCCGTCACTTGCTCTTAGCCCCTTCAGCACCGGGGCGGTAACCTCCAGTTCGTCGGGACCGATAGTCACCAAATCCCCCGTAAAGGCTATCAAGTCGGCGTCGAGAGCGTTGACCTTATCCACAGCCCGCTGCAGCGAAGCGGCGCGATGGCGAAACGAGCGCGAATGGATGTCCGAAAGTTGCACGATGGTGTAACCGTCGAAACCCTCGGGCAATTCTTCAAAAGCCAGTTCCACTGTATTGACACGGTAGCAATTGCGCTCAATCAGCACACCGTATAAAAGCAGCACCACAGGCACCGCCAGCGACAGCAGCCCCCACACAAAGCACCGCTTGAAAGACACCCCGAAAAACAAAGCCACCAGACCTGCCGCAGCCAAATCGAGCAACGTCAGGGCAATCCAGCAAACCAGCAGTATTACACCCACCGAAAACGCCTCAGTATACATAATCCATCCTGTTTGTTAATTCATCATCAACGCCAGCACCATAAACCCGGCAATAAGCGCATAGGTGGCCAACTTCTGGTAGCCGTGGGCGTGTGTCTCGGGAATCATCTCGTCACTCACCACATACAGCATGGCACCCCCGGCAAAAGCCAGCATCACCGGCAGCAAAACCTCAGAAATGGCGCCCATGCCGTAACCGATCCAAACCCCTACCACCTCCAGCAGCGCGATGGCCAGCGAGATGATAAAGGCGCGCCACTTCTTCACCCCGGCAAGCAGCAGCGGGGCAATCACCACCATCCCCTCTGGGATGTTCTGCAGCGCAATGCCTAACGTCACCGCCCAGGCATCCGCCGTCTCCTCGGCATTGAAGCCTACGCCCGCAGCCATACCCTCGGGCAGTTTGTGCAGGGCAATGGCCATGACAAACAGCAGTATCCGGTTGATGGAGGCGTTATTCCGGTGTTCCTCCTGGTCGAGGCCGGTAATCTTGTGCATGTGGGGTGTCACCCAGTCCAGCACATTCAGAAACAGTGCACCTACCGCCACACCTATCAGTGGCAGCCACCAGCCTGTGGAACCAGCCTGTTCCACCGCTGGCACGATTAGTCCCAGCGTGGCCGCCGCCAACATGATGCCGGCGCAGAAACCCAGCACTGCATCGTTCCATTTGTGGGGCAGTTCTTTGATTCCGAAGCCTATCAGTGCGCCTATCACCGTGGCCAGACTCAGTCCGGCGGCACTCAGCCATACCTGTGTCATCATATCCAGTCCGTGGTGTTAAGGGTCAGTCTTTGAGCAGTTGGGCCGAGTGGTTCTTTGTGTCCACCTTGCCGATGGCATCCACTATCACCCCCTGTTTATCGATGACGTAGGTGGTGCGCAGTGTGCCCTCGGTCTCGCGGCCATACATCTTCTTTGTTCCCCAGGCCTCGTAAGCCTTCAGAATCGTCAAATCGGTGTCGGCAATGAGAGGAAAAGGCAGCTGGTATTTCTCTTTGAAACGCTTGTGAGATGTGGCCGAGTCACGACTCACACCCACCACAGCATAGCCCAGTGCCAGAAAACGCTCGTAATTGTCTCTCAAGTCGCAGGCCTCGGCAGTGCAGCCTGGCGTGCTGTCCTTGGGATAGAAATAAAGCACCAGCTTCTTGCCGGCAAAATCAGTCAGGCTAATCCTGTTCCCGTTCTCGTCACATCCCTCGAAATAAGGGGCTTTAGTTCCAATCTGTAACATAGTACAATCCTTTTTCCTCATAACGCCAAATATCCCTTTTTATTGAACCTGCATGTTTTTTTTTCATGCGGGTGTAACATTTTTCGTATTTTTGCATCTAATAAGGGTGAATGAATCAGAAAACAGATACCACCGGAGCGGCGTTTACGGCCATGGTGAAGCGCAACGAGGCACTTATCTATAAGGTGTGCCTGGCTTTCACACGCCAGCGACGCGACGAAGTGCAGGACCTCAAACAGGAGGTGCTGTGCAACTTGTGGAGGGGATATGAGGGGTTCAGGAAAGAGAGCAAAGAGAGCACTTGGATATATAAGGTAGCACTGAATACCGGCCTCCAGTACTACCACAGGAACGAGCGGCTGCCCCACACCGAAGAGCTGACACCACAGATGGCCGAACGCTATGTGGGCGAGGAGGACAGCCGCCAGCTGGACAGGATGTACGAGTTGATACACCGGCTGGATGACGAGGAGCAGAAACTCGTTTACCTATATATCGACAAAGTGAGTGGGAAGGAGATGGCCGAGGTGTTGGGAATTTCGGAGAGGAACGTAAGGATAAGGATGTTCCGAGTAAAAGAGAAACTTAAAAGAATGGCGCAATATGAAAAGGACTGATTTTGATTTGGATGAAATGCAACGGCTATGGCAGAAACAGAGCCGTGCGCTGGAGGGGCACAGCCTCATCAGCGAGGACGAGATGATGCGTGCCATGCAGAGCACACGTAAAGCCGAAGTGCGACCGTTGCACCTATGGCGGCGGGTTGCCGCTGTGGCCGCAGTACTCATAGTGGCTGCCGTGGCAGTGTGGCAATGGCCCGCACAGCCCGCCACTCCACAGCTTGCAGAAGCAACCCCATCCCCTCAGAATAATCAGAAAACTAAGAATGATCAGAACATTCCGATTATTCAGAATACCCCGAAAACCCCATCCCTTATTGCTGAGGTTCCGGCTCAAAAGGATGTCGAAAGGCTTGTGGCGGCACAGATTGAGGAATTGCCACAGTTTATTTCTCCAGTGGCGGTGGAGGAGGATGCAGCAGACGAAACTCTTCTGGCTCAGGCTTCTGCCTCACGGAACACCGTGTGGCCCAACCGGCAGGCAGCCACCGACACCCTCACAGTCTATACCACTCGGCTGGTACAGTACGAAACCCCTAAGCGCAAGTCGCTCACCGAAACCCTATTCGAGCCAGTTCTGGCCAGCCTATAGAAAAAAATAGAACAGAATTAATACATATAAAGCAATGAAAAAGACACTCTTATTAATCATGCTTGCAATAGCCGGACTTACTGCCATGGCGCAATACCAGCCTGTGAGAATGGTGCAGCCGCTCAGCGTGTCGCACTACCGAAGCCTTATTGTTATTGTGTTTGGCAATGGGCGTGTCAATGTAGTGCAGGATGTTGACGACTATGTGGTCTTCCATCTCTGCACCGCAGACGACACTGCCACCCTGCCCGACGGGATTATGAAAGTGTGGGATTCCGATTATGGATATGGCAATATAGGTATAATGAGTTATCCTACAGTGCTAAATGTAGAACTGCATCTGAAAACTGATGACCTTTATATTTCGGCATGCGACTACAGCACCGTCAATCTTACCTCGGCAAACAACAGGGACTCCCTGGTCTATAACAGCCTGACGCTGCAAGCCGACGACCATGCCACCGTAATGACGGAAAGGCACGTCCACGTCGAGACAATAAGGCTGAGAGCCTCCTACTTCGGTCTTGTGCGGTGCTATAGCTATACCAGCCCCTTGCACGAGGAGACCCATTGGGGCAATGGAATCATCCGTGTCGGTGTCCGCAATGGCGATCTTGACCATTCCACAGCACAGGAAATGACCACTCTGGGCAACACTCGCATGTCGATGGTCAGATACAAACCCATCGAGCGGGTGCATCTCAGCCTCCTTGCCGGCTTCCACAACTGGGGCAACAACCAGCTCAACGGCCTTGCCGGAACGGAGTACGTTTCCGACTACCGCGATGTGGCCTACTGGGAGCGAAACGCTTGGGAGGATGCCGCCTCGGCGCGCACCAACCTCGGTAACCTGCAGCTGGAACTGTCGTATGACATTGTAGCCCGCGAACACTACACCATCGGCCTCGGTCTCGGCTATGAGCGGAACAGCTATCGTCTGCGCCACTCCTTCGTGTCGTGGGTCGAGGCTACCGACATTCCTGTGCGTACCAGTA
Source organism: Bacteroidales bacterium (assembly GCA_017530105.1). Taxonomy (GTDB): domain Bacteria; phylum Bacteroidota; class Bacteroidia; order Bacteroidales; family P3; genus Colimorpha. The sequence continues at coordinate 305 of JAFXMW010000118.1, read as the reverse complement.
TGATAAATGCCACTCTCTACAACTATACAGGTTTCACCATCCTGCCTGAGATAGGTGTGCTGTATAAAGGGCGCGACCAAGTCCCTGGCTCTTGGAGTACCCGTTTCACCACCAACTATCTTGCAATGCCCCTCCAGTTCACCTATCATGCCGATCGCCTACATTCGAAAGGCTTCCATGCCGGTGTGGCAGTGATACCGGGCATGGCAATCACTAAGGGAACGCTGACACGCCATTTCAGCGGTTACGGCGGAAAAACATGGGATAGCTATAGCTCTGTCACAGGCGATACCACGTGGGGATTT
>JAFXMW010000117.1 GCA_017530105.1 Bacteroidales bacterium | reverse complement strand
CTCCGGCAAAGGACTTTCAACTAACGACTTCACCACCGAACTGAAGAACAAACTCTCAGCCTTGCCGGTAATCTCCATCAGCGGCAACACACTCACCATCGACGGCCAGCAGTTCACCCTCACGCCCGCTGGCGGTGGTGGTGGAGACGTTTTGGACGGGGGCGTCTACTACGGTTTCATCCCCGCCTCCGTCACCGGATTCAACAGCCTCGCCTCAGCATTGGTAACCTCCATCTCTCCACAACACGTAAAAACCGCCATCGCCAACGGCACCATCGTCAAGGCCTCCAACCTGCCCATAACAGACAGCAACGCACCTACCGTCACCACCAACGGCAAATACGCCTACTTCCTCGCTCTCGTGCCCCAAAACCAAAACTACGCAGTCAAGGCCTGGAACGGCATCAACGCCTACGACCCCTTCGACAACCAGCAGGACCACTACGCCAACGGCGATCTCACCCTCACCGTCGATGGCATCTCCTACAAAGTGTATGCCGACTACGCAGCCACCTCCGGCACAGAATACAAAATCACCATCGAATAACCTTTAAATACAGAACAATATGGCAACAATACAAGTGGGTGGTTCTCTCCGCCCAAGAAGCTCCCTCAACACCCCTCTCGACGAACGCACAGTCATCGCATCCCTGTCGCTCATGCAGGGCATCCCCCTCCCCTATGTAGGTATGCTCGTCTACTGCCTGGAGGACGGAAAATACTACAAAGTCACTGCCCTGAACCAGGACCAGGACACTGTAGCCTCCTACGAGGAATTCCCCAACCCTTCGCAAGGCGGTTCCTCCTTCAGCGGCAGCTACAACGACCTGACCGACAAACCCGTCTTTGCCACTGTCGGCGGCCAGCGCATCGACCAGGGCGGCAACATCCCCATCGAGGGCGGCGGCTCGGAGCCGTCGGCACCGGTGGAGGTGCCCCACAGCGGAACGGCGGTGACCATAGCCACGCTGGACGGCGGCACGCTGCATACCTGCTCCGACCCGCTGGCAAGCCTGGCGGTGACGGCCTACGGGCAGAACACAACGGCAGAGGCCGTAGTGCTGTTCGAGACGGGGCAGGACTGGACGGGTCTGACCATGCCCCAGGGCACGGCCTGGGCACCCATGCGCCCTATGCCCGAGGCGGGCAGACGCTATGTGCTGGCGGTGCAGAACGGCATCGCCACCCTCTGTCCGGTGGAATCTTAAAATGTCTAACCCCTAAAATCTCAGCATTACACTATGTTCAAGCAAATGATAGGCCGGGGGCTGGAGCTGGTGCACATTGGCCTGGAGCAGGGCAACGTGGCCCCCGACGGCACCATCGACAGTTCCGACACCCAATATGTCACCACCGCCCCCATTGCGGGCGGCGGCTATTTCTTCCTGCGCCTGCAGGCGGGTTTCCGCGCCCAGTATGCGCATTGGTATAACGAGGACGGGAGCCTGGCGCAGTACCGGGCCGACCTGATAGGCTGGGCCAAGGTGGGCGGCGTGCCCTCCTACGGGTGCGGGAGGCTGTACGGTTTCGGCCTTCCCCGGGGCTTCAGCGCAAGGATCAACATTGCCCGCGACTCCGCCACCACCCCCGAGGCGGTGACACCGTCGGGGAGCGTGGCTCCGGGCGACATGCCGGTGGCGGAGTTCTACCGCGTCGACCCTCTCTATTTCCGTCGCGACGCGAGCCGTTTTGCCTGGCACGCCTCGGCGCGCTACCGGCTGCAGAGCCTCATGCACCCCCTCTACCGGCTGCAGCGCGCCATGGCAGGGATGGAGACTTCGGACATCAAGAACAAGGGGAAACTGTGGATGGGCGTGCCCTACGGCAATGTGCACTGGCAGGGCAAGGTGGTGGGGAGCAATGTGAGCCTCTACACCTTCCTCACCGCCACACACAACAAGCGCAGCCTGTTCTACACCGAGCGGCCGGTGTCCCACGTGTCGGGCTACGGCATCGAGTACCCCGCCAACGCAGCCGCCGGGCTGAACGACGCCAACACCAACTGGTTCGGAGTGGTGTGCCACGACATCACAAACTACGCGCTGAACACAGCCAAGACCTTTATCGAAAAGGATTGGAAAACGAGTCCGCAGGTGTTCGGCATGACAGCGGTGACGGTGACCTCGGCCGAGGACTGCCAGGGACTGCAGCCGCTGGACATCGTGCAGAAACCGGACTCGCACATCTACATCGTCGTCGACGTGTGGCGCGACGCCGGGGGAACTGTGCGTTTCATCGAGGTGGCGGAGGCGGGGGCCTACAACAGCCACTGCCGTTTCAATCTGACGACCCCTGAGCAGTTCTACGACCGACTGACTGGCTACGGCATGAACGTCTACCGTTCCACCCTCAGCGGTTACCACTTCGAACCCGACAACCGGCTGCCGGTGGAACAGACCCCTTTCATCCACCACTCGCTGGACGACATCCCGGAGACAATAGCCTACAACGACGACATCTGCACCTTCGAGGGCGACAGGGCCTCGTTCGCGGTGGGGGGCAAGGTGTTTGTGAATGTGCACCGCCAGGGCTCGCGGTGGGACTCGCTGCGGCTGCTGCGCCGTGTGGAGGACGAGGAACTGGTGTTCCGCGACAGTTTCGAGGGCTACACCCTGGCCACCCCCGACAACGGCAAGACAATGCTCCTGCCCCCGGGCTGGCGGCGCATACACGACTATGTGACCATTGCCGCCGAGTACGCCCCCATGCTCTACTACAACGCCGAGCGGGCATCGTCGCAGCCCTACACACTCATTCTCAACAAGAGCTGCATGACGGTCATGCCGCGCATCGAGGCTGACGTGTCCAAGCTGCAGATGACCCTCCACCTAAACATCACCACTCCCAGCCGCACCCTGAGAATCGGCGTGGTTTCCGACCCCGACGACTACACCACTTTCCAACCCGTCGCGACGGTGGACAGCAGCAGCCTGCCCGCCGACGGCATGGTGACGGTGGATTTCCAGTCCTACACGGGCGACGGCCACTATATTGCTTTCCACAATGTGAAAGCCTCCGTCAGCGACTACAGCATCTTCTACCTCGACGATGTCACACTCCGACTGCGGCAGGGGCAGAGCGACCCCGCCGCCGGGCAGGTGTATGAGTTTGTGGAGAAGGTGGACATCGCGTCACTGCCATCGAGCGACACCGACCCGGACACCGAGGGCCGTGAGGACTGGGTGGATGTGGACCTCTCAGGCCGCTTTGCCGGCAAGGCCACGGCAGGACGCTACCGCGCCACCGCCTACAACTCCCTCACGGGCGCGGAGAGCCGTCCCACCGACTTCGAGTTGCTGTATGTGCAACTGTTGGGCGATGCGCTCACATTCGGGAACAGTTCCAGCTCGGAAAACCCCAAATGCACCCACTTGGATTTCGAGTGTAGCGGCAACGTAAGCCTTCTGCGCGCCTTCCGCGAAGGGAAGGACGGCACTCCTTTCTCCGGTCCCGACGAGACGTTCATCTCGCCTGAGCAGCGCGCCCTGGGCATCGCAGCACTGTCGGGAACCATGTCCACCGACAGTGTCCGCATGGGGCTCTACGCCCGCGGGGCTTTCGGCAACGATGTGAAAGTGAGCGCACCGAGGGCGGTAAAAACCAACAAGACACCACTGTCGTCGTTCACCGACACGGACAAGTATATCGACACCGACGGCACGCTGCAGCAGGCTTCTGGCTACAAGGTGAGCGGCATGGTTGCAGTGTCGGAGGGTATCTACCGTCTCTGCTTTGCCCGCGACCGCCGCACGGCACGGGTGCTGCGGATGAACACCTACGCCTCCACATCCGACACCACCCCCCTGCGCACCGTGGAGCTCTGCAACGCCGCCGACATTGCCGAGGGTCTCTACACCCAGCACCCTGTGTCCATCGCCGAGGGCGAGAACTATGTACGCCTGACCGTGGGCAGCAACGACACGAATGTCACCTTCTCCTGGGTGGGCGAAGGAGCCAACGTGTCGCAGTTGGAAGGCTTAAACGACAACCACCAGATTAACTTTTAGTAATTCTGAATAGATGAAACATCCCAGGCTCCATACCATTGTCTTCGCCGTCACGCTGACGGTCTCTGCCGGTCTCATCGTGGCGGGGTTCCTGGTGCCTCCCATGGGCGTTATCGACGGTAGTGTGCTGACGGCGGTGGGCGAACTCTTCGCTTTCGCCGCCCTCAGCCAACTGCCATACGTCATCGCCCAAGGCAAGGGCATCACTCTCAACCATGGCAACACCTCTATTACCGTGGGGCGTCACAAACACCCAGCCCCCTGCGACGACGAGGAGGACGTCGACCCATGCTGAAAAACGCCATAGCCTGGCTGCGCCGCTCCCACCGCCTGCACCACCTGCTGGGCGGTTTCGTCGTGGGGTTGGCACTGGGCTTCGCCGCCGCCTACACCGCCGCCGCCGTCCTCGAATTCAAGGACTGGCAATGGGGCGGCAAACCCTCCGTGGCCGACTTCATCCTTACCGTCGCCGGTGGCACTGCCGGAGCCGTCGTCCGAACCCTAATATTCCCCGCCACATGAAAAATATTGTAAAACTGCTGGCAGTGGCCGCAGGCCTGCTGCTGCTCGTCAAACTCATCAAACGCATGACACAACCCATCAACCCCGTCACGGGAAGAATTTCCTCCAAATTCGGCCGCCGCAAGGCTCCCACGCCAGGCGCCTCCACCCTCCACAACGGTGTCGACATCGCCGTGCCCGTGGGTACCGAAGTCAAATCCCCATGGGACGGCACCGTCCTGCAGACCTACGCCAACGACACCGGCGGACGGCAGATGATCGTCACCCACACCAACGGCTACCGCACCGGCTACGCCCACCTCAGCACCTTCCGCGCACGTGCCGGGCAGCAAGTCAAAGCAGGCGACACCATCTGCCTCTCCGGCAACACAGGCCGCAGCACCGGCCCGCACCTCCACTTCACCCTCACCGACCCCCACGGGGCCAAAATCGACCCCGAAACCATCTTCAACTTCAAAGCCTGAACCCAATGAAAAAAGAAACCATCGTCATCCTCATCCTCGCCGTGCTGCTCATCGCCTCCGCCGCCGCGCTCGTCATCCAGCGCCAACGCTACAACGCCCTCCTCGCCGCCTACCAGGAAGCCGAGGCCAAAAACAAAAGCCAAGGCAACACCATCGGCGGCTCCGTCGGCAGCCTCGTCGACACCATCATCAAACTGTTTGTATAGAATGGCCACAAAGAGCAAAACTCTGAGCGTAGAGCAACGTGCGTATGTGAAATTGCGTGCTGCTTTCGCCGAATTTGACCAGTTAGGATACATTACTTCACCGCCAATATTGATAGGCACAGTGGAGGATGAAATAGTATATCATGCCCGATCCATTGGCAGACCATTGCGCAGTAGAACCATCTACTTCAGGGGTGACGAGTTGGAACACGCCTGTAGGAATAAAAAAAAATCAGTTGGTATAGCCGTAAGCCGTAACGATTTTTGCAATTTCCCATTTACCAAGTCCTCGATGTCTGTCTATTTTGACATAGAAGCCCACCGCTATACTTATACTGATTACAAAAATAAGTATATATTGGAACCGAATCAAAAGGTGAAATTAGCCAATGGCAGGGTGTTTGCCGTGACGTTGGTCACTGCCACTAAGATGAGAAATGCAACCGAGTTTAGAATGAAGAAATACAAAAATATAAAGTGAGAAACCGCCGGTGGGGTCGAACCACTCATCAGGATCTGTCGAACCTGCCTCCGTTCCGCGCATCATGACTCTAACGATCTCTCACTTTCGGCTGCAAAATTACAAACTTTTTTTCACATGCAAAGAAAAATCTTACCACTACTCCTTTTTTCGCTCCTGGCACTCACCGGCTGCAGCTGCCAGCAACGCCTCGAGAGGCTGCAGCAACGCTGCCCCGACTGCTTCACGCAGACCACCGCGCATGTGCGCGACACGCAGACCGTGCCGGAGAAAATCCTGTCGGGTTCCGTGCCCTGGGCATGGCTCCCATCAGGCGACACCGTCCTGCTCCAGAACCGCGATATCACCCTCCAGCTGCTCCTCGAGGGCGACAGCCTCAAGGCCGACGTCACTGTGCAGCCGGACACGCTCTATATCGACCATGAGGTCACCGTCCCCTGCCCCGGGTGCGACAGCCGCCTCAGCCGCATCCACCTCGACGTGGCCATCGCCGCCGCCATGGTGGCGATACTCGCCATCTGGGGCATCGCCCGCGAAGTGCGCCTAATCAAAAACCGAAAGCCAAACTAAACTCCTTTAAGTGTCTCATTCGCTTGGCCGATGGTTGCGAAACCGTCGGCCTTTTTTTGTCGAAAATTCTACCATATTGGAAAATATTTGTATCTTTGCAAAAAGATATTTCTTATGGGGAAGAAACTAAAAGTATTATTGTTAGATGAAGCTGAACACTTTATGTCATTGATTGACCAAAAGGCGCGGCTGAAAATAATTCGCAATATTGATAGAATTGAGGAAGGATTAATTGATGTGAGAATATTTAAAAAATTGGAGGGTAGCGAAATTTGGGAGTTCAGAGCGGAATATGAAAGCAATGCATACCGACTGTTGGCATTTTGGGACAAGCGAAAGAGGGCACTGATTATTGCCACGCATGGTTTCGTGAAGAAAACCCAAAAGACCCCGGCCAAAGAAATAAGCAAAGCAGAAAAAATCAGATTGGAATACTTAAAAAATAGGGCACATGAAAACATACACCACAGATGAGATAAAGGATAAATATATCGGCAAACGAGGAACACCCGAACGTGACCGGTATGAGGCAGAACTGGAAGAGGAACTGAAAGCCTACCGCATAGGCCAGGCTGTACGCGAACAACGCAAAAAACAAAACCTCACACAGAAGCAACTGGGTGAAAAAGTGGGTGTGGGAGTAGCTCAAATCTCAAAGATCGAGAACGGGCAGGCCGCCACGCTCACTCTCATCGACCGCATCTTCACCGCACTGGGGGCTACCAGCTTCACCCTCGACTTTGGCAAGCTGGGCAAGGTGGCACTCTGGTAATCTAAAAATAGAAAGGAAAGCAATATGGAATACACAATCATCATTGAGAAAAACGAAAACGGATGGTACACAGGGCAATGCGAACAGGTACCAGAAGCCATTTCCCAAGGAGCCACTATCGACGAGCTCAAGCAAAATATGGCCGATGCCATCAAAATGGTTCTCGACTATAATGCAGCGTGAAAACAAAATACAAACGAAATGCCAACAATATACGAATACTTCGGTTTTTTCTTTCTGTTCTATTCTAATGAACATGAACCGATACATGTACATGTGCAGCATGGCGACCGGGAAAGTATCTTTGAGATAATCCTGTATAAGAATAAACTCCAGCAGATAAATGTGCGGGCCAAGCGTGGATCCAAACCACTTACTTCAAAGGAGATGAAAACTGCTGAAGCTTTCATTCAAAAGTACTACCCCAATATCGTCGAAAAGTGGGTAAATTACTTTGTAAAGAAACAAAATGTCAGAAAAACCACTATAAAGACAAAACTATGAGCGAGATATTCTATATAGTTCAAGCCACCGACCTGGGCGGACTGAGGGTGCACCTGGTGTTCAGCGACGGGGTGGAAAGCACCGTCGACGTAGGCGACTTCATCCGCCGCCATCCCCATCCCCAATACGACCGTTATCTCGACCCTAAGCAGTTTGCAAAATTCAAGATTGAGCGGGGCAACATAGTGTGGGGAAAAAACTGGGATTTAGCGTTCCACCTCGAAGACCTCCACGACGGTAACATAGGGTAATTTTTGAAATAACACCTGCAAACAACACCCCTTTTTGCTCGCCTTGTTGATAAGGTGAGCATTTTTTTTTGCCACGCAAACCATTGGCAGCCAGTTTCAACTTTCAATTTTCAATTTTCAATTTCATTTTTTT
>JAFXMW010000116.1 GCA_017530105.1 Bacteroidales bacterium | reverse complement strand
TTATGGCAGATTAGTATTTGTTTCGAGCAGATTGGCCGCATCGCTGGCGAAGACGTAGCGGGCTACGGCGAGACAGGGATGTGGACAAGATGCCGAAAGAAATGCTGATATGGCATAAACAGACCTTAAAAAGCGAGAAAGAATATAAAAGTCGGTCTAATGACCGATTTGGGTTAAATAGAACCTACCATAAAAGAATGAGTTAATGTTCCAGGCACATTAACTCATTCCAACACACATATATAATAAAATGTTATTTTATCTCTATTCCCGAGAACACGCATGAACCGGAAATATAGAGCGTGTGGGTGTGGTCGGTGACTACGACACGCCTCTTGTCGTCCACACCACCAAAAGTCGAGCCGGCAATAACCTTGACAAGCATGTCGGTAGGGGCATCGATTACCAATCCGGCAAACTTGCAGTCAACATTGAGCATTACATCTTCATTGATGATAGCTCCACGCAAATCAAGGTGAACAGAGGCAAACGAGGCATTGATGTCGGCTCCTTCGAACACCTCTCCGCCGAAATTCAAATTCTGTTCGCCAAACGAGGCATTGACCACACGGATATTCTTCCCATCGCGGCTGAGCGTCTGCACCTGCGTAGAGCCTGTGGATTTCAGTCTATTGCTGAATATCATACCGAGACCGAGCGCGATGACTAACACGGCAAGGCCTATCTTCCAGAACATGTCCCAGTCAATAATGTCTTGTTCGGCAAGCAGTAGAAGCACACCCACGCCCAAGCCGATGGCCGGGCCAGTCTTTTCGCTGTTTCCTAATAGGGCGCAGAGGCATGGCACAATAATAAACAGCGTCCACCATCCCTCAAACAGAACATTGATGTGGAGAAAAATACACACAATCCAAATGATGCCGCACACAACCAGCGCGGACCCCCAAATAACTTTGTTGTTTTGTTTCATACTATTTCTTTATATATTAGTAAATTAAATAAGTATATGAGGATGAAGTGGAATGCTTTCCTCGACTGCAAAGATACGAACTTTTTTTGAAAGCGCTGGTGTGTCGGTTCGGAATGCTGATGTTTCTTTTGCAACCTCACGGTGTCACCCAGGTGAATACTACTCCGGAAGTGGGCAGGTCTGTCCCGTGTTCCAAGGCTGTCCGTACTGCCGTTGGGCAGGTGATGGTACAGGCTCCAGATTCGGAGGAAAGTGCACGGCACATGCCTTGTTTATTGGACACACCACTCATGTCAAAATGAGAGAGGTTCAGGTTTGTCATGCTTTCGCAATCCCAAAACATTTCGCTCATGTCGGTCACATTCACGGTGTTAAAACTTGAGACATCCAGCCTCGTCAAATTCCAACAACACCAAAACATGCAACACATATCCGTTACTTTCTCGGTGTTGAAATTGGAGAGGTCAATACTTGTCAATTCCCCACTTGTAAAAAACATGTAGCTCATATCAGTCACATTATCAGTGATGAATCTGTTTCCAAAATCAATTTCTACCAATTTGAGAAGTTCATAATAATATCTTCCATGTTGATTCGCACTTAAACCATAGTCAGATTCAAACATGTGAGAGCAATCTGGATTTGCATGAATCTGGCTGGCTCTTGTCGAGACCCTCCATGTGGTTCCGTCAAGATTGCCATAGATGGGGACATGGGAGTTTGCGGTGGAGAGCAGGGTGCCGGATGAGACGGGACTGTTGTATTCAAACACCACCTTTGAAACATTTCTACTCTTAGGGATAGCTTCATTAAAGGCCGGACCACTTATCAATTCGGCAGTGGCTTGGGTCAATGCAGTCACATTCAGCGTCACTGTGTCGATGGTGTTTTGAGCCAATGCCACCTTCTCTTTCCTTGCTTCGCATAGGTATCCATCTGTGGTGTAGAGCGTGAGTGTTATGTCGTCGGTAGTGAATGGTGGCACCACGATGTCGAATGTGTTTGTGCCTTGTGCCGCCACCGTGGCGGGGCAGTCGGTGGTAAAGTCCAGATTCACGTTGTTTTGTGCGCTATTGGACATGCTGATGCTGTTAAACGCGTTTCTGATGACTGTTGTAGTGCCTGACCCGCTAAGCTTTGCATTCGCGGCTTTGAGTTTTATCCTGTACAGCGGAAGCTCGCGGTTCAATTGGTTGTGGACGGTCACTCGCACGATGGAGCAAAGACTGTAGAACCGCAGTGTGTTGCCGCTGTTCAGGCAGGCACCCATTGGCAAATCCAGCTGCTGGCGGACATCCGCAATTCGGTAGGTCTGCATTGAGGGGAGGGTCACTTCAATGTTGTTACTACTGCTTTGGCTGCTTTTGGCCACAATGCTGGCAGGAAAGATGGCTCGGTAAGCTATGGCAGACTTCACATTCTCAATCTGTGCCAAGGCACCCGAGGCTGCTGAGACGGGGTAGGTGGCGTTGTTGATAAACACCTCGTCGCCATTATGCCAGCAAGGGGTGTGTTCTTCCAAATAAACCTTCCCGTTGCCGCTCAATGTCTCTTGTATTTCGGCGGTCAGAGTGACGGTGCCGGTTTCTTTCTCCTTTTGACAACCCGCAGTCAGCACGGCCATTGCAGCCACAATTAGTGTTATTATTGCATGATGTCGTTTCATACTCTAGAATAAAAATAGTCAGTTGGACGACTTTCTTTTCAAACTGCAAAGATACAAACTTTTTCCATTACTATGCAAAACGAGTTTTGCAAATGGTATTCATGTGGCTCATGTCTGTGGTCTTCTCGGTGTTGAGAGTCTATATGTCCCAGTTTCGGTCGCAGTTGCTGTCGTAGAGTTTCTTGTTCTTGCTGTTCTTTGCACTGACAATGGTGAACCCCTTTTTGCGGATGCTGCCGATGTACTCTTTGTTGGGGTTGTACTTCACCGACCCTATGCTGTCTCCCTCGTAGTTATATGTGGTAATTCTTCCGTTGTCGTCCATCAGGAAAAAGTCGTCGCCCCATCCCACAAGGTTGCCTTTGGCACGGACAGTGCAAAGCATGTTGTTGCCTGCGCCGTAAATCTTATATTCCGACCCTTTGGGGTTGGTGATATTGTGGATAATCCCGCTCGATGCGGGTTTCATGGTGGTCTTTGCCGAGGATTTGCTCGTTTTGGCTTGACGTCTGGGTGCTGTTCCGGCATTTGCCGACTTTCGTGTAAGACCGTGCTTTGCCAGTTCCAAATCAATGGAACGTTTGTTTTCCCATGCCGAAATAAGCCATGATATACCACCCAATATTGCCAATAAAATCAGTAAAGAAATCAATAAAAAGCCCATTGTATTTTTTATTTAATTATTATAATGTGTCCTTTCTCTGTGGTTTTCAATATGTTTTACAATAACATGCTGCTTCCCGATAATCTTTTCATTATGCAAATATACGTTTTTTCTTTCATTTTGCTAAAAAAGTGTCGTTTCAATGGGTAGGTGAAGGTTCGCTCGTTCTTCGTTCCTTATGGGGTATTTCTCCCATATTTCTCCCATCCTGTATGGGAGAAATATGGGAGAAATATGGGAGAAGTAGTGCGGAAGGAGCGAAGGAGGGGCCGTGATGCGGGGCGGCAGGGGGAAGGCAACGGGGGGCTGCGTGGGCAAAAGGGAGGTGGCGGGTTTCGCCTTCGGGGCGGCGGAGTGGGAAGGGATAAAAAAACATGGTTTTGAAAGAAAAATTTTGCCAGTTGAAAAAATAGTTGTATCTTTGCAGTCTGTTTCGTGGGTTGAATAAATCCATAAATGTGCAATAAATCAACAAAATAAACAAAATAAGACAATGTACGCAATCGTAGAAATCGCAGGAAAGCAATTCAAGGTCGCACAAGATCAGAAGATTTTCGTCAACCGTCTTCAGAACGAGGAAGGCAGCGAGATTTCTTTTGACACCGTGATGCTTAAAGACAATGACGGCAACGTTCAGGTTGGACAACCCTACATCGCCGGCGCAAACGTAAAGGCTACCGTGCTGAAGCACCTCAAGGGTGACAAGGTTTTGGTCTTCAAGAAAATCCGTCGTAAGGGCTATCAGAAAATGAACGGTCATCGCGACTATCTGACTCAGATCAAGATTGACAGCATCAATTAATCAAAGTATTGTAAAACCTTTTAAAAACATTATATTATGGCTCACAAAAAAGGTGTAGGTAGTTCGAGTAACGGTCGCGAATCCGAAAGCAAACGTTTAGGCGTTAAAATTTATGGCGGTCAGCATTGCATCGCCGGTAACATCATCGTCCGCCAGCGCGGCACGGTCCACAATCCCGGCAACAACGTGGGAATGGGCAGAGATCACACCCTGTTCGCCCTGTGCGACGGTACCGTCCAGTTTAAGAAAGGCCGTGAGAACCGCTCGTTTGTTTCGGTTCTCCCCGATGCAGCTGAATAATTTCAGCGTATCAAGTAGAAATGATTAGGCACACCGCGCGGTGTGCCTTTATTTTTTTGTGTGGTGAAAAAAATGTGTCGGGGGCAATAGAATGTCTGTTCCCGCGTTATTGGGGTATGAGAGGTAGTGTACCTTATATTGTAGCGGGACCTTGCAGTGTCGAAGGTCGGGAGCAGCTTAGGGCTGCTGCCGAGGCGTTGGCATGTGAGTTGAGGGTGAAGATGGTGCGCTGTGGGGTGTGGAAGCCGCGCACGAGACCGGGAGGCTTTGAGGGGTGCGGTGAGAAGGCTTTGCAGTGGATTGAGGAGTGCCGGAGTGCGGTGGACGCCATCAGGCAGGAGCGTGGCGGCGAGAGGTTGTTGTTTTGCTGCGAGGTGGCAAGGCCGGAGCATGTGGAAGAGGTGTTGAAGCACGGCATCGACGCGGTGTGGATTGGGGCGAGGAGCACAGCGAGCCCGTTCGTGGTGCAGGAGTTGACAGAGGCGTTGCGTGGCACGGGGTTGCAGGTGATGGTGAAGAATGCACCGAGTCCGGATGTGAGGTTGTGGATGGGTGCCATAGAGCGTTGCCAACAGGTGGGGCTGGTGGATGTGTGGGCCGTACACCGTGGTTTCGATGTATTCCGAAATGATGCGTATAGAAATAATCCCTTGTGGGAAGTGCCGATTGAGTTGAGACGGCAGATGCCCGAGGTGCCGATATTGTGTGACCCGAGCCACATTGCCGGGAGGCGCGAGCCGATAGCGGCGTTGTCACAGACGGCTATGGATTTGGGGTTCGACGGGTTGATGATAGAGACCCACCCCCGTCCCGAGGAGGCTTTGACCGATGCGGGACAGCAGTTGACGCCCGAGGCATTGTCGCGGTTGCTTGACGACCTGGTGTTGCGGAGTACCGACAGCCTGGTGGCCGACGAGGAGTTGCGGTTGCTACGGGAGCAGATCGACCACTTGGACAACAGGTTGCTGCAGCTGTTGGCGGCACGGTTCGATGTGGCGCGGCAGATAGCCCGCGTAAAGGCCGAGGGCAATCTGGCTGTGTTCCAACCCAAGCGGTGGGATGCTTTGCTGCAACGCCATATTGCCACAGGGCAGGAGCTGGGGCTGGGAACCGAGTTTGTGAAAGGTGTTTTCGAGAAAATCCACACCGAGAGCGTGAGGGTGCAGGAGGAGGCCATCGGTGCAGGCGGAATGACTGAGGATAAACAACAAGAAGAATAACTATAAACTTTAAGATAATGAAAATTCGTTTTTTGAAACTGAAAGACTGGTTGTTGATGACCGTAATGGGAGTGCTTGGATTGACAGCCTGCCACAACACCAAAGAGGTTGCCAAGCAGCCCGCCGAACCCGAGAAGGAGCCGGTGGCAGTAAATCCGCGTGGCGACGCCGCCTTGATGTATGGAGTGCCGACCATGGACTTCGTGCTGAAGGGCAGGGTGATTGACGCCCAGGGCAATCCGGTGAGCGGGATGCAGGTGATTCTGCTGAACGACAACGTGGACATTACACCAGAGGAAATGCACGAGGACAATCCGTTTGTGCAGGAGTATATAGCCAAATCGTCGGACACTACTGACGCCGAGGGCAATTTCCAATGCCAGATGCAGGCTTTCCCCAAAGAGTTGCAACGGGTGATTGTGCGCGATGCCGATGGGGAGAAGAACGGCGAGTATGATGCCCAGATGATGGAGGTGAAGTTCACCGAGAACGAGCAGACGGAAACCCGTAAGGGCTGGTATGCCGGCAAGCGCGAGAAAGACGTGGACATCACGGTGATGAAGAAACGCTAAGCCATTCGGCCGGGACAGGGAACCATGAGTCTGAAGGAAGAGGTGTGGCGGATGTACCGCCACAATCAGGCCAAGCTACACCCTTTGCGTACGCTCTTTTGGGAGTGTACGCTAAGGTGCAACATGCATTGCAGACACTGCGGAAGTGACTGCAAGGTGAGTGCTGCAACGCCCGACATGCCAGCGGAGGATTTTTTCAGGGTGATAGACGAGATAACACCGCACGTAAATCCCCACGAGGTGTTTGTGATTTTCACTGGAGGCGAGGCATTGCTGCGGCCAGACTTGGACGCCTGCGGGCTGGAATTGTACCGGCGTGGGTTCCCGTGGGGGATTGTAAGTAATGGCTATCTGCTTGACGGCAAGAGGCTGGAGCGGTTGCTGAACAGTGGGATGCATTCCATTGCCATCAGTCTCGACGGGCTGGAGGAGGAGCATAACTGGATGCGCCAGACCCGTGGCAGTTTTGACAAGGCAAGCGAGGCCATAAGGCTGCTGGGGCAGACGGATGAGGTGCTGTGGGATGTGGTGACATGTGTCAATCCCCGCAACTATGGGCAGCTGGAGCAGATAAAGGAGCATTTGATAGGTCTGGGCGCGAAACGTTGGCGTCTGTTTGCCATATTTCCGATGGGACGGGCGGCCAACGACCCCGAGTTGCAACTGAGCGATGAACAGTTCACTGGGGTGCTGGAGTTTGTGAAGCATACGCGCGAGGAAGGGAGGATAGTGTGCAATTATGCTTGCGAAGGCTATGTGGGCAGGTATGAGCGGCAGGTGCGGGACAGCTTTTTCTATTGCCGTGCGGGAATAGAGGTGGCATCGGTGCTTTGCGACGGGAGCATTTCGGGCTGCACAAGTATCCGCAGCAATATGCACCAGGGCAATATCTATAAGGACAATTTCTGGGAGGTGTGGGAAAACCGTTTTGAACCGTACCGCGACAGGCGGTGGGCAAAGAAGGGACAGTGTGCCAATTGCAAGGTGTGGCGTTATTGTGAGGGGAACGGCCTGCACCTGTATGACGATAACGGCGATTTGCTTTCGTGCAGCCTGCACAGGATAGTGTAGGTTTTATGGCTTGGAGTCGTTGACAAGCTGCGCCAGTTGGTTGAGGTCAGGATCGTCGGCTGGGAAAATAATCTGAGCTTTTTTGTAATAAGGCATCCGGGAGTCGAGTTGCTGCCGGACGTAAAGAGTGCGTTCCTCATCGGACATTCCGGCGAGGATGGGACGCGGTTTTTTTGATGCTGCGGCGCGGCGCAGTATGGTTTCAACCGATACATCGAAATAGACCGACAGGCCGTGGCGGTTTATCCATTGTATATTGTCGAAAAAGCAGGGGGTGCCGCCACCGGTGGAGATGACGGTGTTGTCGCAGTCGGTGGTGGAGTGGAGGTTTTTCTGTTCCAGTTTGCGGAAGGCTTCTTCGCCATAGCGTTTGAAGAAGATGGGGATGGAGGTGTGGAAGGTGCATTCAAACAGTTGGTCGAGATCGAGCCATTGGTATCCCATCTTGACGGCGAGTTTGTGGCCGAGGGTAGTCTTGCCGCTAAACATGTAGCCTATGAGGTAGATGCGCATGTGTCACTGTTTCTGTGGGGGTGGCATGGTGCCGCCGGTGATGGTGATGAGGGGGAAGGTGCAGCGTGCGTTGGCGGCAAAGATGCCGAGGGCACCATTGACATTGCTGTAGATGGCAGGCGGTTCGGTGATGAGTTGCATCATGCTGGTGGCGGTGGAAATTTCCTGAAGGTAACGGTAGCGCTCGGGACTAACGGTCTCGACATCGAGGGTGTACTGGTGGATGTATGGCACCACTTCGTTGGTGTCGGTGAGGCGTATGAGTGTCAGGGTGGTGTTGTGGTTTTTGCCGTTGATGTTGTCGTCGGTTGTGAGCAGTTGGTTGAAGGGTGAGAAACCCGACACCGACAGGTTGGCAGAGATGAACGGGTCGATGAGAGCCTTGTCGTTGCAGAGGAAGAAGGTGGCGTAGGTGGTGTCGATGGTGTCGTAGCGTTCGAAATAGTGGCTGTAGCGGCTACCGCTGTCGCGCTGCCGCAGGGTGATGCAATAATAGTCCTTGCGGTCGGGATAATCGTCGATGTTGAAATTGACAATCAGCAGGTGGAAGGCTCCGGTGTCGTTGGTGAAGGCCATGGGATGGCTGATGCGCGGCATACGCGGCACAGTGGTGTGTGCGGTGACGGCACGGTCGCCTGCCTGTATGCGTATGGCAAGGCTGTCCTCTTCCTGAACGGTGTAGTCAAAGAAGTATCTGCACCGGTTGACAGAGGTGGGACGGTAGTCGATGCCGTTGATTGACATGACCATGTCGATGCCCCCGATAGGCTGGTTGTTGGTGGAGTCGAGGAAAAATCGTGTATTGGCGAAATAGACAAAGAGCTGTTTCTCGACTGATGGGACGGCATTCAACACCATCTCGTGTTCGGAGATGGAGGTGTCGAACGGGATGACTTTCTCGCACGAGGCGAGAGAGAGAATAATGACGGCTATAAGTGAATATCTTTTCATGGTTTAAAAATAAAGGGTGTAAGCGATGGATGGCAGGATGGGGAAAATGGAAAGCTGCACGAGGGCTTTACTGTAGCCCTGGTAGGAGTATTGGTTGCTGGTATAGGTGAGGTAGGGGTTGGCGCGGTTGTAGAGGTTGTAGATGCTGATGTTGAGGGTGCGGCGCATCTTGGGTTTCCAGACGGATGCGTCTTGGTCTGGAATTTCACTCAAAGAGCTCTTGGTCTGCTTGAAAGTGCGGTGGAAGTTGACACTGATGTCGGCACGGTGATAGTTGGGCATACGGAAGTTGTTGCGGCTGCTGACGTGCGACAGGGTGTTGCTTGTGCGGGGATTGTTGTTGTATGCGTCGGGGTCGTCGGAGGCGACGGGGTATTTCTCCATGGCAAGGGTGGCGGTGTTGCCGGTGCTGAAGACCCATGTGCCGCTGATGTCGAAGTTCTTGTTGAATTTATAGGTGAGCACGATAGAGAGGTCGTGTCGGCGGTCGTATTTGGCGGGGAAGGGCTTTCCGTTGTTAAGTTCCTGTCCAGGGCGGTCGAAGAGGTGGGTGGTGTGGCTCCAGGTGTAGGCTATCCAGCCCGTCAGGTTGCCATAGTTGCGCTGGGCGAGAAATTCCACGCCGTAGGTCCAGCCATCGCCCAGACAGACCAGCTCTTCCCAGCCCACAGTGCTGCCGAAGGAGGTGGCGCCGTCTTTGTATTCGATGAGGTCTTTCATGTGTTTGTAGTAGCCTTCGAGCGAGAGGTCGACTCCGATGTCGGTGTTATAGACAATGCCTGCTGCCATCTGGTGTGCGGTCATGGGCGGTATGCGCTTGGTGGAGGGCACCCATAGGTCGGTGGGCAGGCTGATGCTGGTGGTGGAAAGGAGGTGCATGTATTGCGACATGTAGGCGTAGCCCACTTTTATCGACAGGTTGTCACCCAATAGCGCACGCCCTGAGATGCGGGGCTGCACAGAGGGATAGAACACGTCTTCTACATTGAATCCGCTGATGTGAAGGCCGTAGTTGATTTTAAAAACATCGTTGAGGCTCCAGTCATCCTCGGCGAAGAAGACTGCCTCGTTGGCACGCACGGTGTCTTCCTGTATGACGGTATCCATCTGCCAGGCAGAATTCATTTGTATCTGGTCGAAATAGTCGATGCTGCCGCTTGCTACGCTGGGGCGTATCCAGTGTCGGGTGTAATAGGTGCCAAACTGTATGTTGTGGTCGGGTGTGGGGGTATAGGAGAAATCGATGCGGCCTGTAAGGTCGTAGATTGACGACAGGTAGTTGCCCTTCACGGTTGACACCTGTTCGGTGCCGTCGTCCAGTATGGCATCTTTTTCAATACCCACTACCATACGGTTGTTGTATTGTGTATAGGAGGCGGAGAGGTTCATGAACAGCTTGGGTCCTAACACATAGTTCCATCGCAGTCCACCCACGGTGTTGCCCCAGTTGTTGGCAAAGTCGAGATATTGGTCTTCTGCTAAGCTGCTCTCTGTGCGCACCTTGGTGTAAACGTCGTCGTCTCCATGATAGAAGGTTGCGTAGAGACGGCTTTTGTCAGAGAACTTGTGTGTCACCTTCCCGTTGAGGTCGTAGAAGTAGTAGCCTGCCACAAGTTTAGTCTTTCCATCGACATCCGTTGCGAGACGACGCACCAACGGCCGCATCAGGAAATCGGCATAGGTGCGCCGTGCCGAGAAGCAGAAGGTGGTGCGTTCTTTGATAATGGGTCCCTCGACATTGAGTTTGGCCGAGATGAATCCTATCGAGGCGTTGCCGTGGATTTGCTTATCGTTGCCGTTGTTGGTGGTTACGTCCAGCACACTCGACAGTCTGCCCCCGAAACGGGCTGGGAAACTGCCTTTGTAGAGGGTGACGTTTTTCACGGCATCGGCATTGAAGGCGGAGAAAAAGCCGCCCAGATGGTTCACATTGTATAGGGGGATGCCGTCGAGGAGGAACAGGTTCTCGTCGGGGCCGCCGCCGCGCACATACATGCCGCCGGTGCCTTCATTGCCGCTCTGCACTCCGGGCAGCAGTTGTATGGCTTTGAGAATGTCGGCCTCGCCGAAGAGGACGGGGACGGCCTTTATCTGTTCAACAGGGATTTCAAGGGCACTGATTTGAGACGACTCGCGCGAGTTGATGCGTTGAGCCTTCACCACTACTTCGTTGAGCTGGATGCTGGGATGCAGCGCGTAGTTGCGGTTTTCGTTCTTCCGCAGGGGGATGGTGTCGTAGAAGGGTTCGTAGCCCACAAACGAGATGCGTAGGGCGGCCTTGTCGCCTTTTACCGTAAGGGAATATCGGCCGTTGATATTGGTTGTGGTACCCTTGCCGCTGTACGAGTCGAACACGGTGGCGCCGATAAGGGTTTCGCCCGTCGCCTTGTCGGTGACGGTGCCGCTGATGGTGTGCTGTGCCACGGAGGCCAGAGGACTCAGCAATAACAATAACAGGAACAGTTGTCGGGACATTCTGAGAGCAATTGTTCTAATGATTTATTTAATATGGGATGAATATAATCGGGTGCTATGTCGCACAAAGGTTGCAGCACGAAACGCCGTAGATGCATCCTTGGATGCGGGATGACCAAATCGGGGGTGTCAATAATTTTGTTGTCGTAGAAGATTAAGTCGATGTCGATCGGGCGAGAGGAATAGATGCGGTGGCAAGTGTTGTTGGGGGAGGTGTGGCGCTCCTCTCGGCTGTCGTCATCCGGGGCGGAAGACTGTATCGGGCGTTGCCTGCCGAGAAGTCTTTCGATTTCCAAAGCCTGAAGCAAAGACTCGTGAGGCGAGAGAGGAGTGTCGACAAGCAAGGCGGCATTAAGGAAACGGCCTGTGCCGGGAGTCTGTTCGCCGAAATCGCCCCAAGGTTCGGTCTCATAAAGCTTGGAAACAGCAACAACAGACCCGATACGTTGCTGTATCAGGTCTGTCGACTGTTGCAACAGGGCTTTACGGTCGCCCTGGTTGCCGCCTATTAAAAGGTAAAGGGATGGCATTGCATTAATAGATAATCATCCGCAGTGGATGAACGATTCCACCAGCTCCAGAATTTTGTGCGGGTTGGTGCCTATTTCGGCGCGCAGGGTGCGGTCGTTGTAGGAGCGGAGTTCTTTCAGTATGCCGTCAATCAAGGCGGGAGCGAAAATGCCTTTGTCCTCGTAGATAGCGCGGTCGCGTTCCAGGATGTCGGCGCTGGCGGCGCAGCTGTCGGGCAGTACATCGAGGCGGTTGAGGACGTCCTCATGCTCGAAGATGTTCACGCTCACGTAGCGGTCTTTGGCATATTGCACGGCATTCTCCATCTCGAAACCGTGACGGGCGGCCACAGTCATGCCGGCCAGCAGCAGGTAGACATTGGCGCTTCCGTCGGGGGTACGCAGCTCGATGGTCTGTTTGTAGCTGAAGTCCACAGCCTCGTTCTTCTCCAGCGGGTTGCAGTGAGCCATCATGTTGCCGCTGCCCTTTGTCCAGCCCAGCGGCACACGCACCATGGCACTGCGGTTGCGGTCGCCCCAGCAAATGTTTGTGGGGGCCTCCTGATGGGGTACCAGACGGAAATAGCTGGTGGGGTTGGTGTCGCCGAAAGCGGTGAGCGAACCGGCCAGGTCCAGAATACCGGCAATGGCTTTGTGGGCCACTTCAGTCAAGCCGTCCTCACCGATGTACATATTCTTGCCGTCCTTGGTGATACGGGTGTGGATGTGCATACCGCTGCCTGCCTTGCCCACGGTGATTTTGGGTGCAAAGGTAACGGTGATGCCGTACTGGTAGCCCAGGGTGCGCATAATCCATTTGGCTATCACCAACTGGTCGGCGGCATCCTCGAGGGTGGTGGGCAGGAACTCAATCTCGTTCTGCTCATACATCAGGTCTTCCACGCAGAAATTGCCCACCTCGCTGTGACCGTATTTAATCAGTCCGCCGCTTTCAGCAATCAGTTTCATGGCCTCGGTGCGGAAGTTTTCGAACTTGCAGAAGGGAGTGGAAGCATGGTATCCGCGTTGGTCGGCGGTCATATAGTCGTCCTCCTTGGGGGCGATGACGTAATATTCCAGCTCGCCCATCACCTCAAACTCCATGCCTCCCGTAGCCTCGCGGAAAGCGTTGCCGGCCTTGGCCAGTGTGTATTCGGGAGCCATGTCGAAAGGCTCGCCGTCCTTGGTGTAGAAATTGCAGAGAATGTCAAGGGTGGGAATGTCGGCAAAGGGGTCGATGAATGCGGTGCGGAAACGCGGTATCACATACAAATCGCTGCTGCCTGCCTCCAGGAACGGGAACAGGCTGCTGCCGTCCACACGCTCTCCCGAAGTGAGTATTTCGTCGGCATGTTCCATGCTGTTGATGACAAAATTCAGGGTCTTCAGACGCCCGTCGTACGCCATATAGCGGAACTTGATCATCTCTATTTCAAACTCCTCGATGACCTTGAGGATATCAGCCTTGGTGAATTCGCGCATCGGCTTCTGCAAAAACTGCACCAGGCGGTTGGGGTTGTGTTTTAATTCGTCTTGTCTCATGTCGAAAAATATTTTTAATTGGGACTGCAAAGATACGAATATTTTTCGTATCTTTGCATTTTCAAACAAAAATAAAATTATTATGTTCAAAAAAGAAACTTATATCGCTCGCCGTGAACAGCTGCGCAAAGACGTGGGACACGGTCTTATCATCATTCAGGGCAACCACGAGGCCTCCTGCAATTACCCCGACAACACCTATTGGTTCCGTCAGGATAGCACCTTTCTCTATTTCTTCGGACTCCAGCGCGAAGACCTTATCGGAGTGCTCGACTGCGACAATGGCAAGGACTATCTTTTTGCCAACGACTACGACATCGACGATGTCATCTGGACGGGTCCCCTGCCCAGCGTAAAGGAACTTGCCGCCAGTGTGGGGGTGGAAAACAGTGGCGACCTCGCCGCCCTCCAGACTCTCTGCACCCAGACCATCGGCCAAGCCCGCCGCATCCACTACCTGCCCCCCTACCGTGCCGACAACCAGCGCCAGCTCAGCCTGCTCCTCGGCTACCATTTCGACAGCGTCATGAACTACGCCTCCATGGAACTCATCCTTGCCTGCGTCAAGCAGCGCAGCATCAAGAGTGCCGAGGAAATCGAAGAAATCGAGAAGGCCGTCGCCACCGCCTACAACATGCACGTGGGAGCCATGAAGATGGCCATGCCCGGACGCTATGAGTACGAACTGGCTGGCTTCATGCAAGGCGAGGCTTGGAAAGGCAACGGTCCCGTCTCCTTTCCCGTCATCATGACCATCCACGGCGAAACCCTCCACAACCACAATCACAACCACATGCTCGAACTGGGACGCATGCTCGTCATGGACGCCGGATGCGAGACTCCAATGAACTACTGCTCCGACATCACCCGCTCGGTGCCCGTGGGAGGCCGCTTCGACGACCGCCAGAAGGCCATCTACCAGATAGTGCTCGATGCCAACCTCGAGGCCATCCGTGTCACCCGTCCCGGCATCACCTATCAGGAGGTGCACACCGCCGCCAGCCGTGTGCTTGCCCAGGGCTACAAAGACCTCGGCATCCTGCGCGGCAACCTCGACGACATTGTTGCCAACGGTGCCCACAGCCTCCTCATGCCCCACGGTCTCGGCCACATGATGGGTCTCGATGTCCACGACATGGAGAACTATGGCCAGATAAATGTTGGCTACGACGATGAAACGCGTCCCAGCAGCCAGTTCGGCCTCGGCAGTCTGCGCTGCGGCCGCCGCCTGCAGCCCGGCTTCGTCATCACCGACGAACCCGGATGCTACTTCATCCCCGCGCTCATCGACCAATGGCACGCCCAAGGCACCAACAAGGACTACATCAATTTCGACGAGTTGGAGAAATGGAAAAACTTCGGTGGCATCCGCATCGAAGATGACATTCTTGTCACCGACGACGGCTGTCGTGTGCTCGGCAAACCCATCCCCAAAACCATTGCCGAAATCGAGGCTACCATGAACAGCTAACCGCCTCCCCGCAAAAACTCTGCGAGGGTGCCATGCCTGTCGGTGTGGCACCCTCTTTTTAACCCAAATCGGTCGTCAGGGCCTTATTTCCAGATATAAGCAACAGCCTCACCCGTTGCTTGTGGCGACGTGGCACCCCCGCTCCTTGTCTGTCACTTACGGGGTGGTTATCTATTAGTTGTATATTCATTGAATATATATGT
>JAFXMW010000115.1 GCA_017530105.1 Bacteroidales bacterium | reverse complement strand
TTTTGGTGGCTATGGAGACGGTGTCCACCTCTTCCCATTCCGAACAGAGAAGTTAAGCCCGTCATCGCCGATGATACTGCGCATGTTCGTGGAAAAGTAGGTCGCTGCCAATCTTTTACAGAGGGAGTTCTTGAAAAGGGACTCCCTTTTTTTGTTTTTATAGATTTGATAGACATGATAGATTTGATAGGTGGGGCTGTTTGAGATAATATATAAAATGTGTTAAAGCACTTGACTCGTCCCTTGGGGCATGTTGTATCTTTGCATTCGATATCAAACAAACACTATTGTCGTACGATAATGATTTACAGAACAAAATTAAAAATCGGGGAGTTCTCGAAGATGATGCAAGTGACCGTAAAGACCCTGCGGCTGTATGAGCAGAAAGGTCTTTTGCAGCCCGCTGAGGTGGACGAGTGGACGGGGTATCGCTACTACAACATATCCCAGATGCAACAGCTATCAACCATCCGCTCGCTGCAAGGCATGGGTTTTTCACTGGCGGAAATCAAAGAGATTTTTGACAACAATTCCACTGTTCCACCCCTTGAACAGTTGGAACAGAAGATTGTCGACTGCCAGAGGCAACTGCACATGCTCCAGGGTCGTTTACAGCTTTTGCTTTCGTTGAGGGACTCCCGCAAAGAAATTAGCACAATGGAAAAATTTTCAATTCAGACCTTACCGTCAATCATCGTCGCCTCGCACCGCGAGGTAATCAAAAACTGGCAGTCCCTTGGCCCTCTATGTACCGATGTTATCGGTCCGGAGATGCACCGTCTCGGCTGCCGTTGCCCTATGCCGGGCTACTGCTTCACCATCGAGCATGACAAAGAGTATAAGCCCACCGACATCGACATTGAATACTGCGAGCAGGTGGAGGAAATGGGCACCGACAGTGCCATTATCCAATTCAAACGCCTGCCCGAAGTACCCACAGCCCTGTGCATGGCTCATCACGGCCCCTACGAGCGTTTTTACGAGTCCTACACCGAGTTCTTCCGCTACATCGAAGAGCATGGCTATCGCATCACCGGCGAACACCGCACAGTCTATGTCGATGGCATCTGGAACCAGAAAGACCCCGAAAAGTGGCTATCCATCCTTCAGGTGCCAGTAACTAAGGAGTAGTCTTTGGTATTTCTTTTTATCGAAAAGAAACAAGAATCCTTCCGGATTATTACAAAGGATAATACTCAGCAAAGGGAGCCTCCTTGTGGGGGCTCTCTCTGAATCTATTCGCGCTAATATAAAGCATGACTGTTTTTTCCAAACTACCTTATTGTCGCGTCCCTTTGGGACGCTGAGAAGTTAGAGTTTTGTTGACCCCACACTGCGTTCCTTGTGTGGGGTTATTGAGATTCAACCTCTTCGAGGTTATCAAAAAATCAGTCGAATATCAAAATAGAGCTAAACTTTTCAGCCAATCATCCAGAGGTATGTCCTCAAAGAGACTTTGCCCGAGGGGGACAACATTACACCTTCGGCAGCAAGCAGTGAGGCCTGGGCAGGGAAATGTGGTGCCAGGCGACCGGAGGCCGACACCACACGGTGGCAAGGCAACTGTCCATCGGGAGCGCCACGCATGATGCGTCCTACCAAACGGCTGTGGTTGGGGTAACCAGCCAGCCGGGCAATCGCACCGTAGGTAAGTACCCGACCACGTGGAATCTGAGCTACGATTTCATACACTGTTTCCCGCAGTCCTTCGACAGATGGTAATGGGACTCCAGTACTCGGTTTTAGGCTCATTTCGCACTATGATAATGGACAATTCTCGTCAAGCATAAGCAGGCCAAGAGATTATTCAATCGAAAGCACCTCCGTCACCACATACTGGCTATTGCCCCTCCAAGGCAGGGTGCCCATATAGCGTTTCCAACGCAGTTCAACCTCTTTCCCCGAGCAGCGCATCAGTGTATCGGCAATCTTCTTGTCGGTGACAGAGAATTTAAACTCGTTCGACCTTAGCGAGGTGTTCACTCCTCCGGCGTTTGTCTTAAAGCCTGTTTGAATCATTTTGCCCTCGTATGTCTTGAAGATGATTCCTTCGCACTGCATATAGTTTATGTTGCCGGCGTTCACTCCCGAGCTATATACAAAGAAGAAGTGAAAATAGATGAACAGGGTCAGTCCAATCGCGATTAATAACGACACGATTGTAATGATTTTTGCCTTGCGGGATAGTTGTGCCATATCTTGTAAGATTGTTTTGTTTCAAAACGCAAAATTACACAAAATAATCGAATTGGATTAAAAAATTTTTCTCATCGAGTATTCCTCAAGGATGCTTTTTGGCAAGCGTTCGTATTTTTTTCTGCGGATAAACGTTTTTTTTGTATTTTTGCATTCCCAATGGTCTGGTTTCTTTCAGTCATGACAAGCAATTCTTATATAATGCAATATATTGTTAGCCAATGTGGTTGTGTGCCTATCCCAAGGCAGCCCGTACAGCCTGCCCCTCCGAAAAGCCACCCGTAATAATAGCAAATAAAACAAAATCATGAAACTCTTCAAAGAAATACTTGGTTACGCCTTGGGAGCTGTCCTGTTCGTGGGACTGATGCCCTTCCTCATGTGGTTGAGTTGTGGCCGCCCTGCCCTCTGGCCAGTCTCATCTGTCCGAATTGCTGTTGCAATAATCCTGATGTTGGCAGGGCTGTCCCTCAGTGTTTGGTCCATCGTGTATATGCGCCATAAGGGCGACGGCAACCCCATGGATGCTTTCGGCCACGAACTGGCACCCCGCACCCGCCATCTGATGACCGATGGCCCTTATCGCCTCAGTCGTAACCCTATGCTCTCAGGCAGCTTCCTCTATCTCATTGGCTTCTGCCTGTGGCTTTGGGTGTGGCAAGCATTGCTCGTATTCATTCTATATGTTGTCGTCATGATGCTGCAGGTTCGCAGCGAGGAGCGTCGCCTACGGCGTGATTTTGGCTCCGAATACGACGACTATTGCCGTCGAACAGGTCGTTTCTTCCCCAAGCGACAAAAATAATTCTGTCTCTCATGTCACTTTTTGCAAACTTTCTGTCGCTAATCGTACTAAATTTACATACAAAAACGTCATTCAGTTGTCAATCAAAAACCCCATTATCATGAAACCCCATTCACTCTGGAGTAAATGCTTCGCGCTTCTCTGCCTTGTTGCGCTCGGCAGCAGCAATCTTGTTGCACAGGAAAACGACGAACCTGACAAAACCCTCTCGCCCTATTTCGTTGTCATCAGCGAGAACCCCGAGACCGACCAACTCCCGCTGAAAGAGACTTCGGTCAAGACCTCCATTTCTGGCTCTATTGCCAACGTGACTATCAAGCAGGTCTATGTCAACAGTGGCAAAAACCCGCTCGAAGCCATCTACACCTTCCCCATGTCCACCCGTGCTGCCGTCTATGCCATGCAGATGACCATCGGCACCCGCATCATCCGTGCTCAGATTGAGGAAAAGCAGAAAGCCCGTGCCGACTACGAGAAGGCTAAGCAGGAGGGTAAACGCGCCTCGCTCTTGGAGCAGAGCCGTCCCAACGTCTTTACCATGAATGTCTCCAATATCATGCCAGGCGACACCATCATGGTGCAACTCCGCTACACCGAACTCCTTGTGCCGGAGAAAGGGCAGTACAGCTTTGTCTATCCCACCGTGGTGGGTCCCCGCTACTCCAACCCCGCCAAGACCCCCTCAGGCCCCGACGACGGCTTTGTCGCCACGCCCTACACCCACTCGGGCGTCATGCCTACCTACAAGTTCGGCTACGAACTCGCCATCCATTCCGCCGTACCCATCCAGGATGTCACCTGCACTTCGCACAAGATGCGCATCTCCAACCCCGATGCCAAGCAGGCCGTTGTCCTCCTCGACCCCTCCGAGACCAACGGCGGCAACCGCGACGTCATCGTTAACTACTCACTGCGGGGCAACACCATCGAATCAGGACTCATGCTCTACGAGGGGCAGGACGAGAATTTCTTCATGCTCATGGTGCAACCGCCCAAGCGTGTGCAGAAAGACGACATCCCTCCGCGTGAATACATCTTCATCGTCGATGTCTCCGGCTCCATGTGGGGGTTCCCGATGGAGATATCCAAGAAACTGATGCGCAACCTCCTCACCAACCTCAACCCCGTCGACAAGTTCAACATCGTTCTCTTCTCCAGTAATTCCGCCGTGTTCAGTCCCCGCTCTGTCGATGCCACTACCGACAACATCGACAAAGCCATGACATTCATTCAGGGGGGCAACCAATGGAGTGGCACTGAAGTGCTCGATGCCCTCCGCACAGCCTATGCCCTTCCGCGACCCGACCAGGACATCTCCCGCACCATGGTCATCCTCACCGATGGCTACGTAACCGTCGAAAGTCAGTGTTTCGAACTCATCCGCCAGAACAATGGCGAGGCCAACTTCTTTGCCTTCGGTATAGGTAGCAGTGTCAACCGCTGGCTTATCGAGGGCATGGCCTTTGCGGGCAACGGCGAGCCCATGATTGTCACCAAAGAGAGCGAGGCTGCCGCCCAAGCCGAACGTTTCCGCCAGTATATCAACACACCCGTCCTCACTCGCATCCAGTTCAATCCTGGCTCCTTCCAAGCTTACGACATCGAGCCAGCCTCTGTGCCCGACATGATGGCCGAGCGTCCCATACTCATCTTCGGCAAATACCAGGGTAAACCCCAAGGCACCGTCACCCTCACTGGCAAAGTGGGTCGCAAACCCTTCCGTCAGTCTTACAACCTTGCCAACCTCAAAGCCGACCCCGCCAACTCCGCTCTCCGCTACCTCTGGGCTCGCGAGCGCATCAAATACCTCAGCTATCTTGCTGGTGAATATGCCAACGACCAGAACCCCACCGCCAAGCAGATATTGGAACTCGGCCTCAAATACAACCTCATGACCAACTACACCTCCTTCGTCGCCATCGA
>JAFXMW010000017.1 GCA_017530105.1 Bacteroidales bacterium | reverse complement strand
CAGCACGGTGGGGTCCTGTCGCACCCCTTTCTGAAGGTACGACATGAGGCGTGCGGCCTCAATCATGTCTAAGTTATTGCTGCTGGCGCTGCCGTCTGTGCCGAGGGTGACGTTCACCCCTGCCTCCCGCAATTCGCTATATAAGAAACGGTAGCCGGAACCCAGTTTCAGGTTGGAGGCAGGATTGTGTGTCGCCGTTACGTGGTGGCGAGCCATCAGGTCTATCTCTTCACGGCTCAAATACAGGCTGTGTGCGCCCACCAGTCGGTTCTTGGTAAGCTCCAGCACTCCTGTCCGCTCCAGCAGCTCGTAGGGACGGCAATTATGGGTGGCGAGGCATTCCTGCACCTCCCGCTCTGTCTCCGACAGGTGTATCTGGTAGATTGTCCCGTACCGGTGGCTCATCTCGGCGCAGTGTACAAGACCTTTCTCGCTGACGGTGTAGACGGAATGGGGTGCGATGCTGATTTTCAGCAGGTCGCTGGCTCCTTCCACTTGGTCGCGCAGTTGACGGAAAGAGTCATCAGTAAGCTCGTCGCCGTCCCCGAACACATTGATGCCAAGGATGCCGCGGATGCCCATTTCCGCCACGGCCTTTGCGGCATTGGGGAGGTGGAAATACATGTCGTTGAAGAGGGTGGTGCCGCTCTTTATCATTTCGAGGCAGGCCAGTTTCACGCCCCAGTACACAGCCTCGCCGTCGAGGTGCTTCTCGGCGGGCCAGATACTGTCGTTCAGCCATTGCTGCAGGGGCAGGTCGCTGCCCAGCCCTTTCAGCAGGGTCATGGCGGCGTGGGTGTGCATGTTGGCAAAGGAGGGAAAGGCTGCTTTGCCTCTGCCGTCTATCCTGATAGCATTAACCAGCATCGGAATCTGTGTTCCAATGCCGGTTATCATACTGTTTTCTATCAGAATATTGGTACTCTTCTCGTTCAGCAGCACATTCTCGATATAGATAGGTTCCATCTGTCGGATGCTGTGCTATTGTACCAAAATAAGGATATCGTTTTTCTGACCTTTTACCACGCCGCCCCGGATTTCGAAAGTCTTCGTTTCGTCGTTGTCCGTCACCAGTCGGATAGTCCCTTTTCTAAGCGAAGAGATAATGGGAGCATGGTTTTGCAGTATTTCAAACAAACCGCCTGTGCCAGGCAGTTGAATCAGTTTTGCCTCGCCCTCGAAAACAGAGGTGTTGGGTTTGGTGATTTTCACTTTCATGATGGCAGGGTATTATTTTGTTTCAGCCAGAATCTTCTCGCCTTTCTCAATGGCTTCCTCAATCGTACCTACCAGCAGGAAAGCCTGCTCGGGCAGATAGTCGACATCGCCGTTGAGAATCATGTTGAAACCCTTGATGGTGTCTTCGATATTGACGAATTTGCCGGGCAGACCGGTGAAAGCCTCTGCCACGTGGAAAGGCTGCGAGAGGAAACGCTGCACACGGCGAGCACGCGACACGACCAACTTGTCCTGTTCGCCCAATTCCTCCATACCGAGGATGGCGATAATGTCCTGCAGCTCGTTGTAGCGTTGCAGAATCTGTTTCACCTTTTGGGCAGTGTTGTAGTGCTCTTCGCCTACCACATCGGGGCTGAGGATTCGGGAGGTGGAATCCAGCGGGTCGACAGCAGGATAAATACCCAGCTCCGAAATCTTACGGCTCAACACCGTTTGGGCATCCAAGTGGGCAAAGGTGGTAGCAGGTGCCGGGTCGGTCAAGTCGTCGGCGGGCACATACACGGCCTGCACTGAGGTGATGGAACCGCGCTTGGTGGAGGTGATGCGTTCCTGCATCATACCCATCTCGGTGGCCAGGGTGGGCTGGTAACCCACGGCCGAAGGCATACGTCCCAGCAGTGCCGACACCTCGGAACCAGCTTGGGTGAAACGGAAGATATTGTCGATGAAGAGGAGGATGTCGCGTCCGCCGGTCTTCTCGTCACCGTCGCGGAAATATTCGGCCAAGGTCAGACCGGAGAGGGCCACACGGGCACGGGCACCGGGAGTCTCGTTCATCTGTCCGAACACCATAGTGCATTTCGAGTCCTTCACGGCCTGCATGTCCACCTTCGAGAGGTCCCAACTGCCTTCTTCCATGCTCTTTGAGAACTCGGAGCCATAGTTGATAACGCCGGCCTCAATCATCTCGCGCAGCAGGTCGTTACCCTCACGGGTACGCTCTCCTACACCAGTGAATACCGACATACCGGAGTATTTCTTTGCGATATTGTTGATGAGCTCCTGGATAAGCACAGTCTTGCCTACGCCGGCACCGCCGAACAAGCCGATTTTACCACCTTTCAAGAAAGGCTGGATAAGGTCGATAACCTTGATGCCGGTGAAAAGAACCTCCTGGCTCGTTGCCAAGTTTTCAAAACGCGGGGGTTCGCGGTGGATACCGTAGCGTTTCTCGTGTTGGGGGTCGGGCATACCGTCAATGGCCTTGCCGATTACGTTGAACAGACGACCGTTGATGTTCTCGCTCACGGGCATGGTGATAGGCCCGTTCAAGGAGACAACCTCCGTGCCGCGTTGCAGACCGTCGGTACTGTCCATGGCAATGGTGCGCATGGTGTTCTCGCCAATGTCCTGCTGGCATTCCAGAATAACCTCTGTGCCGTCGGGGCGAACGACCTTCAGTGCATCATAGATGTCGGGTAATGCTACCCCGTCTTCAAAAGTAACGTCGACGACTGCGCCGATGATTTGGGAGATTTTCCCTTTAACAGCTTGTTCCATGTATATTTATTATTATTTTTTCAAAGCCTAATAGTCACAATTTGAAAGTGCGAAATTACGATTTTATTCCCAATTGACAAAATTTTTAACACAAAAAAAATACTAACACGTGTTAATTCTCTGTTTTAATTGAGTTTATATAATCTGCCCGGAAGGCACCTCACGATGTTTTTCAACTCCAAATCCATCATGGTTGAGGCAATTTTGGGCAGTGCCATGCCGCTTTTTGCCACTATTTCGTCGAGGGTCATCTCGCGGTTGTCGGTCAAAAGTTGGACCACTGCTTGCTCGTTGCTGTTTAGCGAGGCGAATAACGAGAGCTGCTCCTCTTTTTGCCTTTGGCGGTCGAAGGTGTTTTTCCACCCCATCTGGTAGAAGAGGTCGCCGGCATTGCGTATCATTATGGCCTTGTTGTTGATGATAAGATTGTTGCATCCTTCCGAGAGGGGGTCGCCCAGTCGTCCCGGCACGGCAAATACCTCGCGGTGGTAGCTGTTGGCCATGTTGGCGGTGATAAGTGCGCCGCCGCGCTCGGCAGCCTCCACTACGATGGTGGCGTCGCTCAGGGCGGCCACGATGCGGTTGCGGGCAGGGAAATAAGCGGCATTGATGCCGGTGAGCAGCGGGTACTCGCTCAGCAAGGCTCCGCCACGCTCCAGAATACTATCGGCAAGCCTGCGGTTTTGGTAGGGATACACGATGTCAAGCCCGTGACCCAGCACCGCCACCGTGGGCAAACCGTTCTCGACTGCCGCCGTGTGCGCTGCTGTGTCGATGCCGTAAGCAAGACCGCTTACTATCAGCGTTTTGTCGGTCTCCATTTCATGTACCAGCCGTGCCGTGGTGCTCCGTCCATAATCGGTGCATTTGCGCGAACCCACAAGGGCCACGGAGTGCTGGGCGTTGAGATTGCACTTGCCGCGGCGGTAGAGCAGCACAGGAGTGTCCTCGCATCCGGCCTCGTTCAGACGGCGGGGGTAGTCACTGTCGGTGCAGAAGAGTGTGTCCACGCCATGTTTTTCCATCAACGGGATGGCTTGTTCGGCCTGGGCAAGCGGGGTCTTGCTTTCAACGGCATCGATGATACCGTTGTGGTTGCCAAACAGTTCGCGCAATTGTGGGCGCGACATGGCGAAGAGTTCTTCGGCATTGGGACATAAAGCCAGCAGTTGACGGATGGTCTTGTTGCCGAGTCCGGGTATCAGTGTCAGTGCTATGTGATATGGATTCAAATGTTTAGGCGGTGTTGAGGGGTTACAAGATGTGTTTAGAGGCTTGTGCCACGAGGCGGAGAGAGGCGAAAGAACTTTCCAGACGGGCAAGACATTCCCCTGCTGGCACCCATACCGCCTGAGTTATCTCCTCCTCGGTCTGTGGGGTGGCGGCAAGCTGCGGGGCCTGCATGGCGTACCACGATGTTTGTTTCAGGTGCCAGCCACCGTATTTGTCAAAAATATGGTAAGTCTTGGTTATTAAGCCATTGGTTGCGGCGACGGAAATACCGGTTTCCTCCTCCACTTCGCGCCGGGCAGCCGCTATCAAGGTCTCGCCAGGTTCCACCATCCCCTTTGGCAGATCCCAACGACCTTGGCGGTAAATCATCAGGCACTCGTTGCTGGATGCCACAACCAACCCTCCGGCGGCTTTCACAAACCTATAATGACCGTGCAGGTAGTTGAGCAGAGGACGGAACCCGTGGCGAAGCCATACCCACACCTCATGCCCGTTGACTAAGGTGTCGAAGCAACTCTCCAGCTGGCTGTCGTCGGTTTGCAGGCAACCTTTGGGGACATCCTCCAAACCCTGTCTCTCGGCGGGGCAGAGGTGCATCAGTGTGTCTTGGTATGCGATAATCATTTGCACTTAATAACGGATGGGACGTTATTTTATTGCTTTGGTGTCGTTTATTTGTTTTCGCCATGTCGGGGAAGACTCTTTTGCGGTGAGTGAAAGAGGCTTGTATGAAGTGCCACTTACCTTTAGGTTGTATTACACTTGTTTTACACTTTTAAAGTGTAAAACAAGTGTAATACAACTGGGAAACAAGTGTAAAACAATACAACCATGGGTTGGCGGTGCGATGGGTAGGAGGTTGATAGCATGGTGGTTGTGGGTGGCGGTTCGGGGTGATGGGATGAAAAAAGAGAGGATGCCTGCGGTGGCAGGCATCCTCCCGGAGGGTATCGGCTTGAGCGATTATTTGACTACCAGTTTGGTAATCCAGCTGTCGCCGTTGGTGCGGATGTGAACGAAGTAGGTGCCTTGGGCAAGGTCGGAGACATCGATGGTCTGGCGACATTCGCCGTTGCACTCGGTCGAGGTGGTGGAGAGGGTGCGGCCCTGCATGTCAATCAACGTGATGTCCACGGTGCCCTGTACACCGGCGATGGTAACAGTGGTGTTGCCGGTGGTGGGGTTGGGGTGGATGACACAGTTGTGGGCATGGTCGATGTTGTCGATGCCGATGTGAGGCGTGGTAGTGAAGGAGACGACATCCGACCAGTAGCTGGGCCAGTCTTCGGCACAGAGTGCGAGGACATAGACATCGTAGTCGGTTTCGGGTTCGAGGCCGACGATGGTGTAGGTGTCGGTGGTGACGGTGTCGGTGGTGCCGGTACCATTGTCAAAGCCCATCAAACCGTAGGAGACGACCCAGGTGCCGGTGTTGTTGTCGCCGGGAGTCCAGTGTACGATGGCACTGTATTCAGTGACGTCGGAGACGGCAACGCCTTGGACAGGACGGCACAGGTCGGTGGTGAAGGTCAGTGTTTCGCTGGGATCGCTGATAACGATTCCGTGTCCGCAGAGGGTGCTGACGGTGATGTTATAGGTGGTGTTGGTAAAGAGGTTGCCGATAGTGACGGGGTGAGTGGTGACCTCGAAGACGGTGTCGTGAGCAGTGTTGAAGAGGTGTATCTGCCATGAGTTGGTGTCGGTGACAGTCTCCCAGTCGATGGTGATGTCGTGGCCGCCGATGGACAGATAATGGAGGTTGGCGGGGACGTCGCAAGGCATGGTGTCGGTTACAAAGGTGCCGGCGAGCCATTCGGAGTAAGTGACGCTGTCGCAAACCTGGCGTATGGAGTAGTGGTAGGCGGTGGCGGGCATGAGACCCGTGACGTTGTAGCTGTTGGTGTTGACCACAATGGGATCGGGCCAGGTGAGCTCGTCAGCGGGCTTCACGGCAAACTCGTAGCTGCCCAAGCCGCCTTCCCATACCAGTTCGGCCGAGGTGTAGGTGGTGTTGATATGGTCGATGACGGGAGTGTGGCAGGTGCGGTCGCCGCAGGTGACAAGACGCATCATGTTGCGGTATTGCACCAGGGTGCCGGCGGGCAGCGAGGAGGTCAGCGAGATGGGAGTGGAGCTGTAGGTGTAGAGGGCGGTATGGTCGTCCATGAGGTTGACGCGTTTGCCCACATAGTTGGCATAGTAATCCTCGGCGCCGGAACGGAGTACGGCAACGACAACGTTGCTATGGCCGTCCCACACGAAGGCAGAGTCGAAGACAAAGCGGTTCCATCCTTCGGACATGTTCATGCTGCCGGAGTAGAAGGCCGTGAGGCTGTCGACGGGCACCCAGCTGGAGCCGGAAGCGAATTGGCTGCGGTTGGTATGACCAATGTAGATGGTGCAGTTTTCGGCATTGTAGACGGCGTAGTTGGTGAGGAACTCAATGGCATCGAGCATGACAATGTTCTGCATGGAGGCGGAATCGATGATTTGCTGTGAGTAGGTGTGCTTATTGTATTCGTAGAAGGGGAGGTAGGAGTAGTCGTTGGACCATGCATAGAATCCCACGGTGTCCAACTCGACGTTTTCGCATATTTCGGTGCGGAAGAAGTTTTCGATTACCGAGCTGGTGTCGTTGGTGTCGCAGATGGCTATGATGCGGTATTCATAGCGGGTGTTGGGAGTGAGGCCGGTGAGCACAACGCTGTCGGCAGTGGGCAGGAGGGTGGTGTAGCCCTCGGTGCTTCCGGCTTCGCGATAGCTGAATTCGATGTTGGTAGTGGTGGCGGTCCAGTGCAGACGGGCTTCGTCGAGGCTGGTGTTGACCGTGATGTTGGTGGGGGGTGCACAGTGGGTGATGTGGTTGAGGGTGATGTCGTCGACATAGGCATACCACACTGAGGTCGGGCGGTCGGCTTTGATGCCTACGTAGTTGCCCGTGCCGGTGTAGTTCTCGAAGGTGACGGTGTATTCAGCCCAGGTGGTGGAGTTGGCGAGGGCAATGGTGTCAATTCCTACAAAGGTGCTGATGTCGTCGGGGTCGGAGAGTACGCCCACTTGGAATACGGGATGGTAGGAGGTGGAGGAAGGTTTGGCCCAGAAGGAGAGAGTGAGTGTTGGGGTGGGAGCCACGGTGGTGTCGACCTCGGGGAGGATGATGCACTGATAGTCACCGTAGGTGCCAGTAGTGGTGGCGTTATACCAGTAGAGACCTTTGCTGCCGCTGTGGGCGTAGGAGGTGGAGGCTGAGATGTAGGGGTAGCCGTAGTAGGTGGTGCCGTTGTTCAGACGGTGCCAGCAGTAGGCAAACACGTCGTTGTTGCTGGAGCCTGTGGGGTCGTCTTCGAAACTGCAGAAATAGGGGAATGTGGAAATAGGGACGCAGGCAGTGCGAACGTCGTGATCAAAGCTCCACATACTGGTATCGGAGGTACCGCAGATGCCGCGGACATTGACGGTGTAGGGAGTGTTGCCGGTGAGGCCGGTGACGGTAAGGTGTGTGTTGGTAGTGGAGATGAGGGTGTCGAGAACACCTTCGGAGTAGACATGGACTTGGTATGAGCTTGCATCGCTGGTGGCATTCCAATAGATGTCGAAACCATCGACAAGGACGTTGCTGTCTTGTACGTGTTGCGGACGCGGGCAGTTGGGGGTGACGAAGAGTTCAATGTCGTCCATGTAGGAATACCATGCGGATGTGGGTCGGTTGATTCGGATGGCGGCGTAGGTGCCTGTACCTGTGTAGGAGGAGAAAGGAACTTCGAAGGGCTGCCATTCGAGAACGTTTTCGACGTATACTGTGTCGATGCCGACAAATGATTCAATCGAGTCGGGATCGTCCATGACTCCTACAATGAATACGGGATGGTAGGAGGCGGAAGTGGGTCGTGCCCAGAAGAGCAGCGAGGTGTTGGCAATGTTGTAGTTGCTGCCCAATTGAGGCAACACGCAGATGTTGTAGTCGGGATAGGAGGTGGAGGTGGTTCCGTACCAGTAGAGGTACTGGTTGCCGACACGTGCGGCGCTACCGCTGCTGACGTAGGGGAAGTAGTTGGTTACGGCTCCCGGAGTGACGACACGTCTCCAGCAATAGGGGAAATGAGCGGCAGAGCCTGTGGCGTCGCCTTCAAATCCATAGGTGAAGGGGAGGGTGTCGATGGCCACACACTCGGTGCGGAGGCTGGCGCCAATGGTTTCACTGGTATCGGCTCCGCAGAGTCCTTTAACGGAAATGTTGTAGGGAGTGTTGGGGGTGAGTCCGGTGAAGGTGTAGCTGGTGTCGTTGACAAGGGTTTCGATGCCGGCGAGAGGACCCGCGCTGATTTCAACCAAATAGGAGGGTGAAGTGCCGTGCCATGTGAAGCTGACGCTGTTGGTGGTGACACTGGTGGAAACGATGGCCGGCGGCGGGCAGTTGGTGTAGTCGATGGTGATTTCATCGACATAGGCATACCACGCTGCATTGCCTGTAATGGGGTGTGCATCGTGGATGGCCACATAGGTGCCAGTGCCGGTGTAGGAGGTGAGACCGCCTATCAATTCCTGCCAGTTGGCTGTTCCATCGGTGGAGATGGTTTGGCAGGGCACGAAGGTGCTGGCATCGTCGGGATCGGTCATCACACCGATTTGGAAAGTGGGGGTGTAGGTGACGCTTGTGGCTTTGGTCCACATCTTGACAATAACGTTCTGAATGTTATAGTTGTCGGTGTTGATGGAGGGAGAGACGAGGAGGAAACTGTCGGGGTAGTTAACGCCGGTTGTGGCGGGATGGTACCAGTAGAGAGACTTAGTGCCGAGGTGTTGGTAGGATGCACCTGAACTACTGTTGACATAAGGCATGTAGTAGTTGTGGGTATTGGTGTTGTAGGTCCAGCAAGGTATTTCGGGAGCCACTGTGTTGGACGACACACCTATTTCCTCCCAATCTTGAACGATGGGCAGCACATTGACGGTTTCGCAATGGGTGCGGAAGATGTGGCGCAAGGGTTCTGCAACACCGTTGTCGGGACAAGAGGGCAGAATCCAGATG
Source organism: Bacteroidales bacterium (assembly GCA_017530105.1). Classification (GTDB taxonomy): domain Bacteria; phylum Bacteroidota; class Bacteroidia; order Bacteroidales; family P3; genus Colimorpha. Next base: position 25,287 of record JAFXMW010000017.1, on the reverse strand, counting down.
TCGTACTTGGTGTTGGGCAACAGGTTGGTGAAGGTATAGAAGGTGTCGGTTGTATGGATGGCAACACTGTCGCGGAAACCGTCGCCGTGCTGGCAGCAGTAGAGATCCCAGGCGGTGGCCAAAGAGTCGCTCCAATGTGCGGTGGCCGATGAGGTTGTAATATCGGTAACATAGTCATTGTAGACTTTCGGGCAGTCGGGAATGAGCTGAAGGCTTACTTGGTCGATATAGAAGTAGCGGTAAGCGGTGGAGTCACGACGTCCATAGAGTGCCAGATATTCTCTGTGGGGAGTGATGTTGGTGAGGTCGAACTCTTTGAGACGAGGTGAGGTGGCACCCACATAGGTGGAGTCGAAAACGACAAAGGTGGAGATGTCGTTGGGGTCGGACATGGTGCCGATATACAGATAGTCGTAGTAAGTAGAGCTTGAGGTGGCGACCCAGAAGCTGAGACGCAGTTGGTTCAGGAGGGCTTCGTTGGTATCAACCCTGGGCAAAACCACGCATTCCCAAGTGGGCATACCCGATGTGGTTGTGGTGGCGGGAGGCAGGTACATATAAATATATTTGCCATTGCCGCCGTAGGCATAGGTTGTACCCGAAGTGATGTAGGGGTAATAGTTGTTGTAGGTTCCCGAACCATCGCTTAAGAAGTGCCAGCAGGGGTGCGAGGAGCCGGTACCGGTGGAGCAGTCTTCAAAGCCTTCTTCCCAAGGCATTTCGCGCAGCGGGCCACATTCCGTGGTAAAGTGTATGGCATTCCATTGTCCGGGAGTGGCGCACATAGAACGCAGGTAGAGTGTATAAGAGGTGTTCTGGCGCAGATTGGTGAAAGTGAGGGTGGTATCGGGAGTGTTATTGGGTGTGGAATCGTTTTCAATCCATGACCATTGATAGTAGTAGGCACCGGTGCTGAGCCATGTGAATGAGGCTGATGTGTCGGTAATTTCGCTTTCGACTATTGAAGGACGGATACAGGACTCGAAGTCAATGACCACGTCGTCGACACAGGCGTAGTAAGCCGTGTTGGAGGTGGGCGCAGCAGCCTTGATGGCTACATATCTGCCGTTGCCCATGTAGTTGCTAAGAGGCACTATGAATTGGACGGGAGTCTGGGAATTGGTGGTAACGGTGTCACAGCCCACAAACGAGAGTGGGTTAAAGGGGTCGGACATGACACCTACAACCATGCGGGGATGGTAGGTGGTGCTGGTGCTACGCATCCAGAATTTGACCACCACGTTGCGGATGTCCACGGTGTCGCCAAGTCGGGGCAGGTGGATACCGAAGTTTTTAGGATAGTTGGCAGCAGAGGTATAATAATAGTATAGGCAATAGGAGCCGGTATGGGCATAGTTGATGTTGTTATAGAGGTATGGATAGCCTTGGTAGCTGGAACCGTTGGCATCGTTGAAAATGCCCCAGCAGGGAATTACTGGCGGTGTGTCGGCAGCGCCAAAGGTTGTGGCGCTATCGAAATTAAAGGTGTAGGGGAAGTTGTAGATGGGGTCGCATCCTGTGTCGGGGATGTGGATGTGGTAGGTGGAAATTAAGCTGCTGGATTCGGTACACAATGCCCGGGCAACGAATTCATATTGTCCACGGGGGAAGAGACCTCTGACAGTATAAGTGTTGAGGGGGGTGGTGTCGACATGGGCATATCCGCCGGTGGTGCCGAGGGTGTCCCAAGCCACTTCGTAGAGGGGTGCGTTACCCTCCCAGATGAATGTGGCAGAGGTGTCGGTCAGCTGGTCAACCATCAGGTTTCCAGGGAATGGGCAGGAGTGGGGGACGATGGAGATGTCATCGACCATAAGCGGCGGGTTCTCACCAACGTTACCGTCGTTCATCCACATCACAGCCAAGCGGTAGGCACCAGGAGTCTCGATGGTGAAGGTTTGGCTGTGATAGCGCATCTCGGCACTGCCGGACAACGGGTGGCTCCCGTTGAGTGAGATGCACACGTTGGGGGTCAGCACAGCACCCAGATATTGACCGGGGATGCTGCTCGCGGTGTCCCAGCCAGTGATGCTGGCGGAGAAGACATACGATGTGGGGGCAAGAATCACACGGCCGAAATCGTAGACGGTTTCGCCCATGCAGTGCCACCAGTAACCCACGTCATAGGAGCCTGCAGTGGGGAAGTACACAGTGGTGTAGGCAAAGCAACGCGAAGAGACATAGGTCTCGTCACCAGCGGTAGAAGAACCCGTTTTGTAGGCGTTTGCCGGCGGGTCGACAAACTGCTGGGTGACATACATGGCGGCATGCCCTCCCGGAGTGGTGTTTATCATGGTGTCAATCACCAGATAGTTGTAACAAGAACCGTTCGCAAACGTCCATCGGCCGTTCTGCGTAGGGTTCTCGAAATTGCAGTGGTAAGGTACGGTGTCCACCACTGTCTGCCCTCGCATACCCTGTGGCAGGAACCACAGCATTACAAGGCTGAACATCCAAATACAAATTTTCTTCATAAATTAGTATTTTTAAGTCAGGCTCATAATTATTACATGAAGAAAAGTAGAGCCTTTTAACTTGTCTCCATGTTTTTTTGAATTAATAAAAGGTAAGGAAGCGAATTACGTCCCTATCCCTTTTTCAACGCAAAAATATTCCTTTTTTTGATTTTTCCAATTTTTTTTTGAATTTTTTTTACTATATTAATTTCAATTAATTGATTTTTAGTGACATCATTTTTGTTTTTTAACATATCTTATGTGCCTATTGCAAACCTTAATAAGAGGGAATTCGTGTTAATTATTTTGAAAAATGACACCCCTTTATCCCGCATAGTATTTGGCTTTCGTTATTGTCCGGCACAAAGGGAAGTTAATTATTATGGGGGAAAAGAAAATAAAAATTCAATGTATTAAAAAAAAAACGTATCTTTGCGTTATGAAAATAAACAACGACATGGCTGTTCAGACAGCTACTTTCTTACTGCAAGTCAAAGCAATAAAACTAAACAATGAACACCCGTTTACATGGGCGTCGGGTCGTAAATCGCCTATTTATTGTGACAACCGCGTCACTCTGTCCTATCCCGAGATACGCACTTTCATCCGTCAGCGTTTCGTGGATGTGGTGAATGAATACTGGGGCGATGTGGATGTGGTGGCCGGTGTCGCCACTGGTGGCATAGCACAGGGTGCCTTGGTGGCCCAGGAATTGGGCAAACCCTTTGTGTATGTGCGTTCCGAAGCCAAATCGCACGGGTTAACCAACCAGATTGAAGGCGAAATTCACGAGGGTCAGTCGGTAGTGGTTATCGAAGACCTGGTGTCGACAGGCAAGAGCAGCTTGATAGCTGTCAATGCTTTGCGCGAAAAGGGGTGCAATGTGAAAGGCATGGCCGCCATTTTCACCTATGGTCTCGAAGTGGCGGCACGCAATTTTGCCGACGCCGCAGTGGAGTTGCACACTCTCACCAACTACGACACCTTGTTGGAGGTGGCCTGCAAAGAAGAGTATATCCGTGGTGCCGACCGCGAGTCGCTTGCCGCTTGGCGCATGAACCCGGAGGCTTGGAGCGAAGCCCATTCTTGAATGATGAGTGGTGAGTAATGAAATCCAATTTTCATTATTCATTGTATTAAAATAATATCACGATGAAGAAGACATTTGCCATACTGTTGTTTACCCTTGGTGTCGCAACCATGTATGCCCAACAGGTGACGGATGTCTCCTTTTCGTTGCGGGGCGACAGCCTTGCCATCACCTATTCTCTCGACCGTCAGGCCGACATTTGTGTCAGGGTGTCGATTGACGGAGGCCGCTATTCCGAACCCATCAAGGGGCTCAGTGGCTCCGTCGGGCAGGGGGTGAAACCCGGGAAAGACTTGGTGATTACAGCCTTCCGTCTCCCTGAGATTAGGGGTGTCGATTCCGCCGACCTCTCATTCCTTGTCGAAGTCGACGACGGCGCATTGCTGGTGTATGTCGACAGTTTGTCGTTCCGCATGATGCCCGTCGAAGGCGGCGCCTTTGTGATGGGCTGCACCCATCCACGTGGAGAAAAACACACCTATGCTGACGAGCTGCCAACCCACAAAGTAACAGTGAACACCTTCTACATCGGCCAGCACGAAGTCACTCAAAAGCTTTGGGTAGCCGTGATGGGTGAAAACCCCTCCAAATGGGCCGAGGGCGACAGTCTGCCTGTGGAACAGGTGTCGTGGAATGCGGTGCAGATTTTTGTGGCCCGTCTAAGCCAGATTACCGGCTACCGTTTCCGTCTTCCCACCGAAGCCGAATGGGAGTATGCTGCCCGTGGCGGCAATCGCAGCCACAACACCGCCTATCCGGGTGTGAGCAGCCAAGTGTGGGAGACCTGCTGGTATGGCAGCAACAGCAACGGCCACAGCCATCCCGTGGGACGTTTGAAACCAAACGAGTTGGGACTCTACGACATGGGCGGCAATGTGATGGAGTGGTGCAGCGACTGGATGGAGCCCTACTCGGCTACGCCACAGAATTGCCCGCAAGGACCCCGCAAGGGCGAAAACCGTATCTTGCGTGGCGGTTGCTTCAACAGCCCCACATGGGGATGCAGTGTCTTTGAGCGCAGTTGGTATCTGCCCGATTACGGCTATAGCTATTTTGGCTTCCGCTTGGTATTGGACAGTATCGAGCGTGACGAATAATATAACCCAACATTTTTTTGTATATGAAAAAAGTCCAGGTATTAGACAAAACATTCAAGTTGTATCTGCCCGAAGACGAAATCCAGTCGATAGTGCGTCGCATGGCTGCCGACATCTCTCGCGACTACAAGGGCCGCAACCCCATCATCTGTCCTGTCCTCACAGGCAGTTTCATGTTCGCCGCCGATTTGATGCGCGATTTGGACTTTGATGCACGGGTGTCGTGTGTGCGATTCTCCTCCTATCAGGGCATGGCCTCCACGGGACACGTCAAAGAAATATTGGGCTTCCCAAAAGAGTGTACAGGCCACGATGTAATCATTGTCGAAGATATTATCGACAGCGGCATCTCCATGGAGAGAATGTTGGAACAGCTAAAACAACTGAACCCTGCAAGCATTGCTGTTTGCACCTTCCTCTTCAAGCCTGGCAGTTTTAAGAAAAACTACAAGATAGACTATATCGGCAAGGAAATCCCCGATGACTTTATTGTCGGTTATGGCCTCGACTACGACGATATGGGCCGTACTCTCCGTGATATCTATGTAATTGATGAACAATGATTAAAAAAGTTTTTCTTCGCAGCCTGCTACTCTTGGGTATGGTTGCATTAATGGCCGGATGTACCGACCTTTTCGAGAAGGTTATTGTCGACGATGCTGCCTTGGTGGGCAAATGGTACGCCTTGGACAACAAAACCGAGTTCTGGCGTTTCAACGCCGATGGTTCGGGGTTGACATGGGATGAGTCCGATGATGTGTATGAACACGATGAAAATGTGCCTCGTTTCAACTGGACCACAAGGATAGACCAGATTCGTATCGACATCTATGGCCAAATGGGGCAGCATGTCTATTACGACTGGACTGTCACCCGCCAAACCGCAGACAGCCTTACCTTTGAGGATTACTATGGCAATTCTCGTACTTTTGTGAAAACATCATTATGAAAAAGGGTTGGAAAATAGCCCTAATATCTTTAGGGTCGTTAATAGGCTTGGTGGCCGTCGTGGTGGCGGTGGCATGTTGGCTGCTGTTCACCCCTGCAAGGCTCACCTCTATTGTGAACAAACTGGCTGACAATTATATTGTTTGCGAAAACCATTTTGGAAAAGTCAGCCTCTCTCTCTTCAAGACATGGCCCGACATGGGGCTGGAAGTCGAGGACGTGGTATTCATCAACCCCTATGAACTCCCTGCCGACCATGCAATGGGTTCCGACGTGGTGCAGAACGACACCCTGGCTTATGTCGGCTCCCTTATTGTCGGACTCGATGCCAAGGCTTTCCTCAAGAACAACGACATCATTGTCCATCAAATACGTCTTGACGACACCAAGGCCAACCTTTACACCGCTCCCGATGAGTGGTGCAATTGGAATATCTTCCAAACCAGCGACGAGGAAGAGGAGGACAACGAGGAATCATCCCTGCCCGACAATATTCAGCTTAAAAAGCTCTCCGTAAACAACTTCACGGCGCAGTATTGCAGCATGCCCCAGCGTATGCTGGCCAAGATCAATGGGCTCGACATGGTGCTGAAAGGGCAACGGCTCAGCATTGCCCAGCCCCCCATGCAGCTCAACCTCTCCACCGAAGTGGAAAATCTCTTGGTTGAAATGCGCGACAGTGCGGGCAACTCCTCCCTGTATGCCAATGCCAACGATATGACTTTGAAGGCCGAGGGCGACGGAAGTCTCGACACGCTGCAAGGCCGCCTTAAATTAACGCTCCCCACCGGTGTGGTGAAAATGGGCGGACAGACCTATACAACCGAGGCTATGCTCGCCTCGCGACACGATTTGCTCAAATGCGACATCCCCTTCCTGGCCGATGTCAACAACATGCACTTCACTCTTTCCGATGCCTTTGTGCGTCTGCTCGACTACCAGTTGGACGTTGATGGCAGTGTGGCTCTCGCGCGTGAAGAGATCCCCATGTCGGTCGACCTCCGGCTCAATGCCGACCGTTGGCAAGTTGGCGACCTCTTGGCCATTCTTCCCCCATTCATCACTCAAAGCCTCAAAGGCATGAAAGTGGATGGCAAAGTCTCCCTCTCCGGCCATGTCCACGGGCAGGTGGCTGAAGGACGCCTACCCTTGGTGGATGCCGATGTCCAGCTGGAGAAAGGCTCTTTCTCGGCTCCCAAAATGCTTCCGGCACCCTTGCGCAATATCAATGCACGTCTCACCGCTAATTTAGACCTTTCGTCCAATAGCGATGCCACTCCCGCAAACGGCACTGCGGTTACCCCTTCCCCCTCGCGGGTGATTATTCAACAATTGGATGCCAAAATGCAGCACTCCACCTTCAGCGTCACCGGCACTGTCGACGACCTGATGGGAGATATGTTGGTGGATGCCAGACTCATGGGCGACATCAACCTGCCCGACCTCCGTCCTTTCCTGCCCGACACCATGCCCTTAGACATGGAGGGTACCTCGCGTGTCGACCTCAAGGCCAAGAGCCGCCTCTCCAGCATCACTGACCTCGATATGAATAAGATACAGGCCAGCGGCACCATGGATATGAAGAGGCTCAAGGTTCGATGGGACAGCATACATGCTACCTCGCCTCAACTCAAAGTGGCTCTTGCTGCCAACCAACGCGGTTTCATCAAAGACGTTACCCAGTTGTTGGGAGCTCGGGTCACCGGTGGCCAGTTGGACGTGGTGATGGACAACCTCAACCTCAATGCCCAGGTAACCGGTCCCGACATCCGTGTAGGGATTCCTAACATCCTCGACAAGAAACAGCCTCTGGCCGCTGCTTTCAATATCAAGGCCGCCAAACTCCACGCCACAATGGATTCGATGTTGGTCTACTCCGACTCATTGAATCTGAAGGGCAACGTGCGGAACGACACCACTCAGGACAATGTGTTGAAACAATGGAACCCCGATGTGGATATTGACCTGAATCGTGCTGTGCTTGCCATGACCGGCATGTCCGAGCCGGTGCGTATGCCCTCTTTCCAATTCAACTACAAACCTGAAGTGTGCAACATCGAGCAAGCCGACATCCTCTGGGGCGTGTCCGACTACCACCTCTCCGGCAAGGTCTTCGGCCTTGAAGACTGGCTCAGCCATAAGGCCATGCTCCACGGCGAACTCTCGTTCAACTCCCAATATGCCGACATCGACCAGCTGATGAATATCCTCAGCGGCATGGGCAGCGACGAAGACACCCTGCAGCAACAACGCATCGAGGACAATGTGCCCAAGGAGGCCAACCCCTTCATTGTCCCCAAGGATGTGAATGTGAAACTCAACACCAATATAGGCCGTTGTGTGGCATTTGGCAACGACCTCAACCAGTTGGGCGGCTCACTAACCATCAACGACGGTGTCGCCATTCTCGACCAGATCGGTTTCACCTGCAAGGCGGCAAGAATGCAGTTGACCGGCGTCTATAAGTCGCCCAGAGTCAACCACCTCTTTGCCGGACTCGATTTCCACCTCCTCGACATCCAGATTGAGGAGTTGCTGGACATGATTCCCACCATCGACACCCTCGTGCCCATGCTTAAAGCCTTTAAGGGCAAGGCCAACTTCCATCTGGCTGCCGAATGTAGCATGAATGCCTTCTATCAACCCAAGATGAGCACCCTGATAGGGGCCGCGGCCATCAACGGCAAAGACCTTGTGGTGCTCGACAATGCCTCGCTGGCCTCCATGGCACGCCTGTTACAGTTCAAAAACTGGCGCGAGAAGGATAACAACATCGGCATTGACAGCATCAGTGTCGAGGCTACCGTTTTCCGCAAGGAAATTATTGTCTATCCCTTCCTGCTCAATCTCCACAACTACCAGCTGTGCATTGGCGGTCGTCACACCCTCGACAACAACTGCAATTACCACCTCGAACTGATTAAATGCCCCCTGCCGACACGTCTCGCCATCGATGTGGTAGGCAACCTTGCCAAGCCTAACATCTCGCTGGGCACAGTGCAGTACGCCGACATGTACAAACCTGAGCCGAGTACCGAACTCCAGACCCGCACTCTCGAGTTGAAGCGCATGGTGCGCCAAGCCCTCGAGGCCAATGTAAGGTGATGATGCAAATGATAGGGTACTTGTTTGATAATTAACACTATATATATTACATATATATCACATATATATTGAACAGATATAGAACTAATATAGAACTAAAAGAATTCTAAAGCATTACGGATACCAAGAATGCGATGTAGGAATCACCCTTTTGTCTTTTGACTAAGGGGTAGGGGAGAAGGAAAAAGGCCGTGCAACCCAGGTTGCACGGCCTTTTTTTTGAGTCAATAGTTCGATGATTATCTTGCTGTGGCGGTTTTGGGGTTCCCCACCAAATCCGGTTCTGAGCCGGTGAAAAAGCCGTGCCAGCCGATGCCACCGTAGAAGAATGATGTGGAATCCCAGTATTGGTAGGTGCCGCTGGTGATGTCGGGACTGGAAATGACAATGGGGTAGCTGTTGACGGCTCTGGGACGTGTGGTTTCGGTTCCGGGGTCGGCATAGTTCTCGATAAAACCGTTGCCTTTAATCATGAGGTAGTCACTATATTCATACATAAGAACTATCTCTCCTGCAGAATTCTTGATGGTAATTCGTCCTATATCATGATTGTAGGAGTCGGTTGCAGTGATTTGCAGGTAGGGTTGATATCCACTGACGTTGGGACGGTCCCAAGCTCCCATTCTGTCGCCTTGGCAAATGAGTGTGCCTCCGTTGAGGGCGAAGTGTCCTCCGGCATCGGTGGCGGCGTCAAAGCCTACTTCACGTCCGTTGGCAATGATAAATCCCCCGTTGACATTGGTGTTGCCGTTACAGTCGATGGCATCGTTGCCGCGTGAGTAGCACCATATTTTGCCTCCGTTGATTTCGAGGTAGTTTGCTGCATTGAGGGCATCGTCGAAGGCGTTGGCTTCAATGATTCCGCCATTGATAAAGAGGCTATCCTTGCTCTCGATGGCCTCACCGTTGGGGTCGCCGCTGCTCTGGGCGCAGAAGACACCCACGTTGCCGCTGTTGAAATAGATGTTGCTTTCAACCTTGATGCCTTTGGGCAGGCCTTTGAAATAGTCGGTTTCGGTGCCACCTCCGGGTCCATGACCACCTCCGGGTCCGTGACCACTGCTTACAGCGTTGACGGGGTTGCCGCTGGTTTGGACATATACATGCAACAGCGCATCGTCATCGCCTATGCGACCCACGGTCATATTGCCATCGGCTTTGATGCCGCGACCGCCGCGACCGGTGCTGCGGGCGTCGAGGCGGCCACCGTAGATGTAGATATTGCTGTCGGCGCTCATGCAGGCACAGGCATAACCGTCTATGGCCTGTCTGCCGGTACCGCCCACGGCAAGGCCGTCGCCGTGGGTGGTGAGCGTGGTGGTGCCGCCGTTGACAATGATGTCGTAGTCGCTGGAGAGGCAGCGGCCTCCCGCGTTGGTGGCGGGGCAGTCGATGGTAAGACTGCCTCCGTTGATGACGATGTCACCTCGGGTGCCTTCGTCTATGTCGCCGGTTTTGATGCCGGTGCAGTAGGAGAAGTCATAGCCGGTCTCGTAGTCGGCCGAGGTGTCAATAACCACGCTGCCCGAGGCTGTGATGTTAAGCTTGCCGCCGTTCATGGTGAAGTTCTGGTCGGACTTGATGCCTTTCTTGGTGTCGGCAGTGACTTGGATGTCGATGTCGCCGTTATTCACGGTAACGCCGCGTTTGCCTTGCAGCCCGTTGGCGTAGGAGGAGATGACGTTGAGCAAGCCGGAGCCTTGCAGGGTGAAAGCCCCTTTGGTGTAGACCACTGCCTTGTCGGCATTGCTGTCGGCATCGGCAAGGCTGTTCTCGGTTTCGGCAACAATGTGGATAAGGGCGTTCTGGTTCTTGTCGATGTTGATGGCTGCGCTACCCGACGAGGTGAGTTGCACACCGTCAAGGCGCAGGATGACAGGGGTGCTGAGTTTGCTGAAGAGCAGGTTTCCGTCGGAGGAAGTGCCGCTGAGGTTGTACACCACGTTGTTGAGTGTGGTGGCTTGCGACTTTACCGTCACATGGCCGCCGTCAGCGGTAATCTTGATGCTGTCGTCGGGGTAGGGATTGGTGATGGAAACCGAGACCCCGTTCCACACGATGCGTATCATACCCGTTGTGTCGATGCTGGCGGGGTCGGAGGGCAAGGTGGTATCGCCGTATGTGACCATGGAAAAGGTTATACTATCGATTTGGTTAACATGGGGGCTCCATCTGGCGTCGCTGTAGAAAATATTGACGTAGTTTTTGCTGTCGGCATTGATGCTGTCCAAAGCCGAAACAGGTGTTTGGAAAACGATGTTTCCGCCATAATGGGCGTTGAGGATACGGGTTTGTCCTATGGCGGTGACCCCTGCGGTGAGGAGGATAGCCATAATGCTGAGTTGGAAAGTCTTTTTCATGTGAGGTCCTCCCTTATTTTTGTTTCACAATCTTTGCTGAATGGCTGCCGCAACGCAGGATGTAGAGTCCTTCGGGCAGCTGGCTGATGTCCATTGTGGTGCCGTCGGTGACCGTCAGTTCCCTGAGCTTCACACCGGTTACGTTGTAGAGTACAGCCTGCTGGGGAGTGTCGCCGATACCGCTGAGGGTGACCTTGTCGCGTGCAGGGTTGGGGGTTAGCTGAAGGTTAGAGGCGTCAATCTCGTTGATGCCGATGATTGGGTGAGAGAAGGTGATGACACGGATGTCGTCAAGGGCATAAGTGCCCCAGTTGCCAATGCCAATTTGGCAGTACATGGAGTCGTCTTGGAAGAAATAGAGGCCATAGCCCCATTCCATGTAGTCGGATACGATTTCGTTGCCTTCCAAGTCATACACGTTTGTACGGACTTGTGCATTGGCTGCCCCGCCAAAGAGCAGGAGCAGTAGGACGATGGTTCGGAGTTTGGTTTTCATTATGTTGTGTATTAAAGTTATCAAATACAAGCTAAGGCATAAAGAATACCCCTTTTAGTTATTTGTATTGCTAAAAGGGGCATTCTTGCATGAACGTTTATTTTTTTTGTCACATCAGGTAATAAGTCAGGGTGAAGGAGGTGTAGGTGTTGAGTGTCCGCGGCATATTGGCATCGTTGAAGAGTGGGTTCAGTTGGTAAAGGAAAGCACATCTCAAGTCCCAGTTGTAGCCTAAACGGAATCCGAAGTCCCATCCGAGACCCCACTGGTGAGTGCGGCAGGGTTGGGGTGAGTTGGTGTAAGCGGGTTTGTCGATGGCCGCAACCTCCTTTGTGAAAGAGAACTGGCTGTTTATGTTGTAGCTGTAGTATCCACCAAAGCTCAAATACATGGCTGCGGTGTGATCGCCGATGGAATATCTCAGCATGAGGGGCACGGTGACGGATTGTTGGCGCAGGCGCAGTATATCATTGTAAAGGAAGTGAATGTCGGGGTAGGGGGAACGGGTGTTGGAATAAAGTACATCGGCATGGAGAGAGAGGGATTTGTTGAAATTGCACTGCATGGCGATACCAGCATGCCATCCGAGGAGCGTCTTGCCGTTGAAGGCTGCTTCGGGGAAATTCAGCCCGTTGCTGTTGTAGCCAAGGCTGAGACCGAGGTTGAAGGGTACGGCTTTGTTGCGGTGTTTGGGTGCCACTTTGCCGGAGGCGAGTTGTCCCGGTTGGTTGGCGGCGCGGAGGGTGAAGGCGGCCATGAAGTTGGTGACGAGGTCAAGCCCTTCATAGTCTATCAGGTCGGCATCGTCCTCGGGTTTGTGGTAGGGCGACTTGATGCCGGTGGTGACAGCCAGGGTGGGAACACCCCGTTTGGCAAAGGGTTCAGTGTCGGTGGCGGTGAATACGGAGTTCTCAAAACGCTTGGAGGTTATCTTGATGGGGATGCCAAGGCTCTTGGCATCGGTAAGTTGGTTGCTGTTGAGCAGGGTGCCTGTCCCTTCAAGGGTCAGGCTGCCTCCTTGTTTCAACCAGCCCACCATGTCGACGCTCATCATGAGTTTCACACGGTCGATGAGGTTATGTTTCTCCATGTATTCGGCCAGGGCACTGGAACCGCATAGTCCCATCTCTTCGGCATCGAAGGCGCAGACAATTACACTGCGTTTCAGTTCGTTTTGATGTCCCAAAAGGTTGCGTGCCACCTCGGTGACACAGGCTGTGCCCGAGGCGTTGTCGTCGGCTCCGTTGTAAATCTTGCCATTTCTCACGCCCAAGTGGTCATAGTGCCCCCCAATAACAATGTATTCGTGTTTCAGCACGGGGTCGTTGCCCTCGATGATGGCTACGAGATTGGAAAAACCGCTTCTTCCCCTCAGTTCAAAGGGCATGTTGTATTTTCCGTCGTTGTTTGCAAAGGGTTTCAGTCCCATGTCGTGCCACTGTCGTGAGATGTAGGCGGCGGCACGCTGTGCGTCGGGGCTCCCGCCCAAACGTCCGTTGAGACTGTCGGCAGCCAGGGTGTAAACATGTTTTTCCAAGCGTCCCCGCTGGGTGGAATTCTGTCCCAGGGTGGTGCTCATCAGTAGCAATGCGGTGGCAATGAGAAATACTTGTTTCATTTTTTTTAATTTTTAATAGTGATTTTTAATGGAAATGTAACGTATATGCCCTTGTTTTATTGTGCCTAAACAAGAAAAATGAACCGACTACACAATATTAACCATGCCTTTACGTTCTTACATTCGGATATTATTAAAAATTTGCAATTTATGACTTCTTTTGCATCTCTTTCGGCATGGGGTTGGTTGATACAGTTCTTTATCATCGTCCTTGCCATGCTTTTGGCCAACCTTATACGTTGCAACGTGCCGCTGTTGAAGCGCAGCCTTCTGCCTTCGGCTCTGGTGGCGGGATTGATTATCCTTTGCCTGAAACCGTTCGGGTTCTTTTCTGTTCTGGTCAACAAGGCCTCGATGGAGATAATCACGTATCATGCCCTTGGATTGGGGTTTGTGGCCATGGCTTTGAAAAACAAGAAGATTAAAAGTGCTACCACCACCATGAAGGTTGTGGAGACCGGTGCAGTGACCGCCAGCACCTACATAGCGCAGGGGCTGGTTGGTTTGCTCGTCACCATCCCGCTCTTCCTGCTGTGGAACAACACCGATTTCTTTTACGCCTCGGGTCTCTTGTTGCCCATGGGCTACGGGCAAGGTCCCGGACAGGCCCTTAACTTCGGAGTCACTTATACCGGCTGGGCCGAGGGGCAGGGCATCGCCTTCCACGGGGCCGACTTCGGTCTGAGTATTGCCGCTACAGGCTTCATCGTGGGCAGTCTGGTGGGAGTGGTGTATATGAACATTCTGCGCCGCAAGGGTAAACTGCGCCACAAGGATAGCGAATACAAGGAGGAATACACTCTGGCAGACTACCAGTCGGAGAATGAAATTCCCCACGCCGAGTCAATCGACAAGCTCACTGTTCAAATAAGTCTTGTGCTGCTGGTCTATTTCCTTGTATTCCTTTTGATGTACGGGGTGGAGCAACTTGACCTTGGCAACTTCGGCACCAAGACCCTCAAACCCATGGTGTGGGGATTCAATTTCTTGTGGGGTACCTTGTTGGGCGTATTGGTGAAAGTGATTATCAACAGGCTCAGAAAGACCCATCTGATGCAGCGCGAATACATCAACAATTACACGCTCGACCGCTTAGCCGGCACCTGCTTCGACTTTATGATTGTGGCCGGCACCGCCGCCATTGACTTCAACAACCTGCGCGGCATTTGGATGCCCCTTTTGCTGGTGTGTCTCATCGGCGCCGTCGTCACCTTTTTCTATGTTCGTGCCTGTGCCAAGCATCTCTATCCCGATTACCAATACGAGGGCTTTTTCTCCATGTTTGGCATGCTCACCGGCACCGCCAGCAACGGCATGATACTGCTCCGTGAGATAGACCCCAAGTTTGAGACCCCTGCCGCCAACAACCTGGTGCTGCAGACCATCCCTGCCATTGCCTTCGGCTTCCCGGTGTTGTTGCTCATGGGTTTCGGACCCCAGAGCATGAAGAGCTGCCTCATCACCCTTGGCATACTGGCGGTGGCGTTCCTTGTATTCGCCCTGTTCATCTTCAGGAAGAAATTGTTTAATAGTAAGTCTCATAAGTCCAATTAGTCTAATTAGCTCTATGAAAAAACATCTTGTACCTTTTTTAGCTTTTAGCTTTTGTCTTTTGGTTTCCGTTCCCCTGTCGGCACAGGATTCGACCAATATCCGAAAGGGCTGGACATTCGGCGTCTTGCCCAGCTTTGCTTACGATGCCGACCTGGGGCTGCAGCTCGGACTGCTGTCCAATGTCTATTATTTCGGCGACGGTGCCGTTTATCCCGACTACTACCATTCCTTCTATGTCGAGGCGGCCACCACGTCAAAGCACTACGGCCTTTACAGGTTTGCTTATGACTCCAAGTACCTTATTCCGGGGCACCGCTTGAGCATTGACCTCACCTATTTGCCCGACCAGATGTGCGACTTCTACGGCTTCAACGGCTACGAGGCTCTGTACCGCCCTGAATATGCCACCCAGTCCGATGCCCTTTATCGCACCCGTGCCTACTACAAATTCAAACGCGACATGTTCCGTTTCAGTGCCGACCTTCAAGGTACCATCAACAACCCATGGTACTGGAATGTGGGCATTGGATTGCTCTACTACAACGTGGGTACAGTCGATGTGGCACGGCTGAACAAGTACACCAAGGACGACGACAAAAAGCTTCCGGAAGGCGTTGGGACGCTTTACGACAAGTATGTGTCGCTGGGCTATATCAGCCCTGCCGAAGCCAACGGGGGCTTCCATCCCTACCTGCACGGGGGGCTCACCTTCGACACCCGCGACCGCCAGCAGAATCCCCGCCGGGGCATACATGCCGACGCTTTCCTCACCTATTATGCCGGACTTGGCGACATGGCGGACTACAACAACGTCAAGTTCAATGCTGCCTGGCGGCACTATCTCCCCATCATCCCCAACCGACTCACCTTTGCCTACCGCTTGGGTACTCAGCTGAATGTGGCGGGCAAGAGCCCCTTCTACCTGAATACCTACCTCAATCAACTCTACATGCAGCGCGTCATCTATGAGGGACTGGGCGGTGCCAATTCCATCCGTGGCATTATGCGCAACCGTATCCTTGCCCGTGGCGTGGCCTTCGCCAATGTGGAGTTCCGCGTGCAGGTGGTGCACTTCAAGATTGGCAAAGAGAATTTCTATATAGGTCTCAACCCCTTCATGGATGCCGGCATGGTGGTGCAACCCTACGACCGCGTTATGTCAGACCCGGTTCAGGCAGCCCTGAGCTCTGTCAACCCCGACGACCTCTACGACGAAAGCCGCCTCTATACACCCCACCTCTCGGCTGGCTGCGGCCTCAAAGTGGCCATGAACGACAACTTTGTCCTCAGTGTCGACTGGGCCACGGCCCTCGACAAGCAGGACAACGGCAAGTTCAGCAACCTCTACATCAAGATGGGGTATATGTTCTAAGCACGGTGTCCGTTCAGATATTTGATACCCACAAGTATAGGGTTGAATTAGACTTCACCATTCAAAACTGTCGTTGCGTGACTTAAAGCAAAACCCGAGGTGGTGCGGAAGAATGCATCACCCCGGGTTTTGGGTCGGATTAGGCTTTATTCAGCCACGGGGCTGAAGTCCTCTTTGCCTACGCCGCAGAGGGGGCATACCCAGTCGGCTGGCAGGTCTTCGAAGGCGGTGCCGGGGGCTATGCCGTTGTCGGGGTCGCCTTTGGCGGGGTCGTACTCGTAGTGACAGATGTCGCAAATGTACTTCTTCATTTCGGTAGTGTTTTTTGGGTTAAACTTTGAGTTAATAATCATTGTGCCACCGCTTTTGCACACGGCGCAGCGGCGACGCCAACGGTGCAAAGATACAACTTTTTGTCAAACCAAAAGAGAAAAAATAAATCTGCTGTTTTTTTGTTGCGGTGTGCCTTGCCAGCCGTCCTCTCCTGGGATAGAGGGAGAACCACAGGCCGACTGCTATCGGCACAGACGGAAAAATGCATTATGTGAGGGTTCGGACAATTTTTTTTGTATGTATGCGTTATTGTAAAAACAATTTTGTGCTATGATTCGTTTATTTCGTTTTTTTAGTATCGTTATATTAGTGACTTGTGCCGGTGTTGTAGGGGCACAAACCAATATCGTTATACATGGCGAAGTGGTGAACGGGGCAGGGAAGGAGGTTTCGCTCTACCGCTACAGCGACATGCTTACGCGCACGGAGGTGACGGTGGACCAAGCAGTGATAGGCGACAACCGTACTTTCGAGTTGAAGGCGTATGCCAACTATCCTACGCTGATGATGCTGCAGATAGAAAACTACAGCCAGTCGTTCTTTGTGGAGCCGGGTCGCGACTATGAGGTGTATGTGCCTCGGTTTGATTGGAATATCGACGAGAAGAAAAATGTGTTTCTGGAGCCAGAGGTGCTGCCGCTGGAGTTTGTGAACATGCCCGCAGGCGAGTTGAATGGGCTGATTTCGGACTTCGAGGCGGTGGTGGCGCAGTATATCGACGATCACCGGATGTATTTCGACAGCCGTTTCCGTCCGCAGAAACGCTATTTCGACAGTCTGGAGGCTGTGGTGGCGAAGCAGTGTCCCGACACTAAGAACGAGTTTTTTAACCGTTACAAGCGCTATCAGTTGGCAAGTATGAAGTACAGCTTGCATTTCGACACGCGCCGAGGAATGGTGAACCGCTACATCAAGAACCAGCCGATATTGTACTACGATGACAATTACATGTCGTTTTTCACCACGTTGTTTGCCAACACGGTGTCGAAGGGCACTACCAAGATTCCGGCTTGGCAGTTGGGGAATTGGGTGAACACGTTGAATGTAAAGGTGTTTCTTGACTCGTTGGGTACGGATACGCTGCTGAGGAACGAACAGGTGAGGGAGTTGGTGGCGTTGCAGGCATTGCAGGAGGCTTACTATATGCCCCGTTATTATGAGAGTGGCAAGGTGGTGCAGATGATTGACATGATTGGGAGCAAGAGCAAGTTTCCGGAGCATAAGATTTTGGCCCAGCGGTTGGTGGCCAGTTTCCGCCAACAGGAGCAAGGAGCCGAGATGCCTTCTTTTTCGCTGCCCGACGTGGAGAAGAGGCAGGTGAGCCTCGACAGCATGAAAGGGAAGTGGGTGTATCTGTCGTTTGTAAGGGTAGGGGATCCGAACTGCATAAGCGAGATTGAGACACTGGCGCATTTCAAGGACAGCATCTATGCCAAGAGCAAGAATGTGGAGTTTGTCACCATTTGCTGCGACAGGGAGTTCCAGAAGATGTACCATTTCCTGAAGAACACCAAACGGGGGCAGAAGTACAACTGGACTTGGTTGCATTTCAATGGCAACTATAAGCTGTTGGAGCGTTACCAGGTGGTTTCGTTCCCGCATTTTATTCTCCTTAATCCAGAGGGTCAGTTGCAGTATACGGTGACACCGTCGCCCGCCTCGGGGTTCTTGCTGCACGGACCGTGGCAGCCCAAGCAGCAGGAGGAGGAGCGTCCTTTCTTCTTGAGATGAGGTGGAATTGATGGTTGAAAACCGAGGTTAGAGAAAGGTGCCCGGCATTTTTCACAGAGGGCTGTTGAAAAATGTGTCCGGCAGGGGACTGATAAGAGGTTTATTATTAGTATCTTTACTTTTAAAATCAAGAAATCATTGTTTATGCAACGAGTTAAGTTTCTTTTAGTTATTGCATTGTTGGCATGGACGGTGCCGTCTGTTTTTGCCCAAAAGTCGTCGTCGGACGAGGCTGTGAGGCAACTTTACCGACGTGCGGTGGATTTATACCAGAAGGAAAAATATGCTTCGGCACAAAGTTTGTTTGACAAATTGACATCCGACGCCGGGCAGGTGGATGCCGAGATGGCGAGCGAGGCCTGTTTCTATGGGGCTGCCTGTGCCGAGAAGCTTGGCAACAGGGATGCCGACTTCCGGCTGACCGAGTTCCTGAGGCTGTACCCTCAAAACAAGCACACCAATATGGCCTATTTCTATCTGGGCAACTACCACTATGCCGCAGGCGACTATGCCAAAGCCCTAAAATATTACAAGAAGGTGCCTTCGCGCGAAGTGGAGTATGGCCATAGGAGCGAGTATAATTTCAAGGTTGGCTATTGCTATTTTGTCGACGAGGACTACGGTGAGGCCAAGAAGTACTTTTCGCAGGACATCAACGGCCGCACCAAGTACACCAATGCGTCGCTGTACTATTATGCCCATTTGCAATATATGGAAGGCAAGTACGACCTGGCGTTGCGGAACTTTGAAAAATTGCAGTCGGACAATAAGTTTGCTAAGATTGTCCCCTCCTATGTGGCAAGGATATATTATTATCTTGGCAAGAATGACGAGTTACTGCAGATGGCTCCCACACTGCTGTTGGAGGAGGATGTGTTCAAGAAGAACGAGATAAGGCAGATGGTGGCAGAGGTTTATTTCAACCGCGGGGAGTACAAGAATGCCTTGGACTACTACACGGCAGCCATGCGCAACCGCGACAAGGAAGAGACGGCGGCAGTGGCCGATGTGGCTCCCACTACAACCAAGGGCAAGAAAGGAGCCGTCGCGACCCCGGTGACCTGCTCGCCGCAGGACAGCTATTACCAGATTGGCTATTGCCATTATATGCTTCACCAATACGACTCGGCACAGTTCTATCTGTCGAAGAAGACGTCCTGCGACGACAGTGTGGCACAGAACGCTCTGTATGTGCTGGGCGATGTGGACATCAAGCTCGACCGCAAGAACGAGGCCCGCAGCATGTTCCTCCAGGCTTCGAAGATGGACTATGACCCTAAGATAAAGGAAGACGCCCTCTTCAACTACGCAAAACTGTCGTATGAGCTTAACGCCAACCCCTATAACGAGTCGATACGGTCGTTTGAGGACTACATGGAGAAGTACCCCAAGAGCAAGCACCAGGCCGAGGTGCAGGAGATATTGAGTTCGCTCTATTTCACCACCCGCAACTATAAGGATGCTTTGACCTTGATTGAGAAAATTCCCGACCGTACCCCATTGATGAATCAGGCCTACCAACGCATTGTCATCAACCGTGGCATTGAGGTGTTCAACACGGGCAACATGAAGACAGCTGCGACCTATTTCCAAAAGGCCGCCAAGATTAATGCCTTGCCCAAGTACACCACTGATGCCTACTACCTGTTGGCAGAGTCGCGCTACCGCTTGGAAGATTTTGAGTCGGCGGGCAAGACCCTCGACCGCTTTATGGTGAGCACTAATGCCACCACTTCGCCTTATTACAAGCAGGCACTCTACACCCACGGCTATATCAACATGAAACGGGGCAACATAGCCGATGCCGCCGACGATTTCAAGATTTTCCTGAGACTGGCCGATGGCTCTATCGACAAGCACCAGATTAACGATGTCAACAACCGGCTGGGCGACTGCAGCTATCTCGACAGCAAGTATGCTGATGCCATCAAATACTACGACCGTGTGATAGAGGCTGGTGACGCCGATGCCGACTATGCCACGTATCAGAAGGCCCTCTCGTATGGAGCTATGGGCAAATATCACGACAAGCTCACCTACCTCAACCAGATATTCGAGCGCTTCAACCAGTCACCCTTGGCGGCCAAAGCCCTCTTCGAAATCGGCAACACCTACCTGGTGTGCGACAACAACCAGATGGCGTTAATGTATTTCAACAACTTCCGCACCCGTTACCCGCAGAATAGTCTGGTGAAGACCGCCTTGCTGAACATGGGACTGATTTATTACAACACCGACCGAAACAGTGAGGCTCTTGAGGTATTCGACCAATTGCTTACCAACTATCCCGGCACCGACGAGGCACGCGACGCCCTCAGCACCGTAAAGAACATCTATGTGAGCCAGAACCGTGTGGACGAGTACTTCAGCTATGTGAAGCGCACCACCAAGGCCAACATCTCCACCGTGGAGCAGGACAGCACCCTCTACATGTCGGCTGAAAACCAGTATATGAACGGCGACTGCGAAAGTGCTGTGAGGAGTTTCGAGAACTACCTCGGCAAATTCCCAGAAGGTCTGTTCCACCTGCAAGCACACTATTATGCAGCCGATTGTCTCTTCCGCAACGGGCAGAACGAGCAGGCTTTGCCCCACTATGAGGCAGTGGCCACCGCTTCGAACAACAGCTTTACCGAAAGGGCTTTGCACAATGCTGCCAATATCGCTTATAATATGAACAACTTCACCAAGGCTCTCGACCTCTATTGGCAGTTGCTCTCAATGGCTGAGAGCGACAACAACCGCCTTGCGGGTCGTGTGGGTTATCTGCGCAGTTGGGTGCATCTGGGCGAGCGCGACAGTATTGTGTCGGCAGGAAAACACCTGTTGGCTGAGTCAAAGATTACCGACGCCTTGCGCGACGAGGCTCTTATCAGCATGGCTCGCAGCTATTACGAGACCCCGGCCACTTATCGCCAGGCCGACAGCATCTATGCCTTGCTGACAAACTCCACCAACGGCGACTACAGCGGCGAGGCCTCCTACCGCCAGGCTGAGATGCGTTATCTCCAAGCCGACTACGACGGCGCCGAGCGGGTGATAGAGTCCATCACTGCCGCCCCTGTGAGCGACTACTGGCTTGCCAAGTCCTTCATCCTGTGGGCCGACATCTTCCATGCCCGCGGCAACAATCTGCAGGCAAAACAGACCCTCCAAAGCATTATTGACAACTACGACGGCGACGACCTCGTGCAGGTTGCCCTGCAGAAACGCAACGCCATCCTCGAGGAGGAGAAACCCGTCCAGCAGCCCGAGGAAGAAGAGATAGTCATTGAACTTGAAAAAGAACCCGAAAATCAATAGCCATGAAATATTCCAGAATATTCACAGTGTTTTGTGCCGCAGGTCTGATGGCCTCCGGTGTTGTATGCCATGCCCAGGCCGATAGCAATGTCTACAACGAGCGTGTGGTGGTTACCAGCCGCTACAAACCCGTTGTGGAGGAGAGCCAAAAGGTGAACGTCGCCCCGACAATCACCGATACTGTGGCCACCATGCCCAAAAACCTCTCTTACGACATCACTACCCGCCGTCTCACCTCCCTCTACCAGCCTTCGCGCATCAAGGCTGCCCGCATCATTGGCGAGCCCGCCACCCGTCTCTACAACCACTACTTGAAACTGGGCTTCGGCAATTATTGGTCGCCTCTTGCTGAATACTACTATAATTCTTTGCGCAGTGCCGACCGCACCTTCGGTGTCCGTGCCGCCCACCGTTCCTCGTGGGGCACCATTGGCCGTCCCGACAAAGAGACCTATTCTCCCGACCACTATGGTCAGGCTCCTTTCTCCTACACCGACATTACAGCCTTTGGCAAATACATTACCCGCAATCATTTGCAACTTAGTGCCGACATCGGATACCAGAACGACTTCTCACGCTACTACGGCTTCTCCGACAGCACCCTCCATGCCGTTTTGGGCATCCCGCGCGACTCCATCCACCGTTCCGACTACCGCATTGCCTACAATACCGTTGGCCTTAACCTCGGTGTCAAAACGCTCAACACCGATGTCAACGCCCTCGGCTACGAGGCCAACGTGGGGGTCACCGACCTCTTTGCCACCTATGGCCAAAACGAATTCAATATCAATGTGGACGGTAACATCCATTACGGTTTCACCATTGCACAGCAGTACAAAGCCATCGCCTACCTCCACCTAACCTACGACGGCTATGCCAACAGTTTCAATCCTAATGAACTACCTTTGGGGCACGATAGCATCCTTGCCTACCGTCTTGCCGACACCGTTGGGGAACGTCCTGGCCTGAGCGAGAGCAAATACCGCCGTCTCTACAATGTCAACCCCTACATTGACTTCCTCTTTTCCGGTTTCCAAATCCATGTCGGCGCCGTGGTGGCCCTTGATGGATACAACATCCCCGAAATCGAGCCGCGCATCTATCCCGATGCAGTCGTCGGCAAATCGTTCTTCCACGACCTCGTCAATGTCTCTCTCTCGGCACGGGGAAACATCGAAGCCGCCAGCTGGAACAAAATCCGCCTTGTCAACCCCTACGTCGCACCCAACAGCAAAGTCCGCGCCACCAGCCATTACGACTTTGGGGCCAATATCCGCCTCAACCTCAGCAAAAAGATTGACTTCAACCTCTATGGCTACTACAGCTACCTGAACGACGACCTCTCCTTCCAACTCAACCAATCCTACCGTCTCCACAACGTCTTCACACCCGTCTACGACAGCCTCACTCGCGTCAAACTGGGCGGCTCCTTCGTCTTCATCAACGACGAAATGCTCCGTCTCGAGCTCAAAGGCAACTACTACCTTTACAAGAACCAAAAAACCTATTTACGCGACGGAGAGAATGTGGAATATCCCCTTTACTATCGCCCGGACTTCGACGCAGCCCTTTCCGCCACCGTCAACTACAACGACAAAGTCATCGGTTGCGCTGAGTTTCAGGCTCTCGGCCGTATGCCTTACGCCACCCTCAACCAAGGCACTGGCAACGACAGCACCCTCTACCTCCCCATGCGCCTCGGCCTTAACCTCGAAGTGGAGTACCGCCATAACAAAGCCCTCAGTTTCTTCTTCAAGTTCGACAATCTCCTCTTCCAACGCTATTTCTACTGGGAAAACTATCCCAGCTACCGCGGTCTCTGCCTCCTGGGCCTCACCTACACCATACATTAATACAGCATGAATTACAATCAAACCTTAGAATACCTCTTCAACAGCCTGCCTATGTACCACCGTATCGGGCAGGCTGCCTACAAGGCCGACATCACCAATACCGTCAGCCTTATGCAGCATCTCGGCCATCCCGAACAACGCTTCCGCTCCATCCATGTGGCAGGCACCAATGGCAAAGGCTCCGTCTCCCACTTCCTTGCCTCCATTCTCATGCAGGCGGGCTACAAAGTCGGACTCTACACTTCGCCCCACCTTGTTGATTTCCGTGAGCGTATTCGCATCAACGGAACCATGATACCCCGCGAAGAGGTGACCCGTTTTGTTGAAAACCACAAAACATTTATGGAGTCACTGCAACTCAGCTTCTTCGAGATGACTGTGGGACTTGCTTTCGACTATTTTGCCTCACAACAGGTCGACATCGCCGTGATAGAGGTGGGTATGGGGGGAAGACTCGACAGCACCAATGTCATCACTCCGCTCCTCAGTGTCATCACCAACATCGGCTTCGACCACACCCAGTTCTTGGGCGACACCCTACCCAAGATTGCCGCCGAGAAGGCGGGCATCATCAAACCCCGTGTTCCCGTAGTCATCGGGCAGTCCCATCCCGAAACACGTCCCGTCTTTGAACAAAAAGCGGCGGAAATGCAGTCCCCCATCTATTTTGCCGACGACCACTACCGCATCGTCGAACAACCCCGTCCTCCTGTCCTCGACTCCAGCAACCTTCTCTTCTCCGTGCAAGGTCCAGTCCCGTACCGTTCCATTTTTTCCTCACCCCTCAGTGGCAGTTATCAGCTCTTCAACCTTGCCACCCTCTTCCAAGTCCTGCAGTTGCTGCCCTCAGTGGGATTCCTGGTCACTGAAGACAACATCGCACGGGGCATCGCCCAGGTGGTAACCGACACAGGCCTCCATGGCCGATGGGAAAAACTCGACTCCCGTCCCCTCACTATCTGCGAAACCGCCCACAACGCCGATGGCATCGACGCCATGCTCCACAAACTCTCCACACTCCCCTACAAACGCCTGCATCTCATCTACGGCTGTGTCAACGATAAGGACTACATGAAGATACTTCGTATGCTCCCCCACGACTGCACCACATATTACTACACCCAGCCCTCTGTGCCTCGGGGACTTCCTGTTGCCACTCTTGCCGAAGCCGCTTCCGGTTGCAATATGGCGGGACAAGCCTTTGCCACAGTGGGCGAAGCCATCCGTGCCGCCCGTGCCGTCGCCGACCCTGAAGGCGACCTCGTGTTGGTGACAGGCAGCATCTTCCTCGTGGCCGACGCGGTGGAATACTATTCCAAAGCAAAAAAAGATTAAGTTCTGATTGCTGAATAGTAGGTCGTTCTCTAATTCATTTTTCGCTCCATATACCATCCTACATTCTCTGTTCTCCCATTTTTTTCCATTTCATAGGGGTAAAATAGCAAAGAACGAGAGAAGGCAGGTTTTTTCAACATGCATTATTACAAGACCGATTTCATGTCGGCTTGCTATTTTTGATGTCTTGCATGAGTTGTAGGCTGTAAATAACTGTAATCTAGTTAAAAACCGATAACAGGCCTCTTCTGTTTACCTCTTGGTTCAATTTCCCTGTCGCTCAACAGTTACCTTTATTTTAGCTTTTATATAGGCAAGGTAAGCAAAAGGTAGACGAATGGTTGGGTAAGTGTAGTATTTAATACGTCTTGTCTTCCGCTTGCCATTGTAGTCTGGGTAACATGATAAGTTAGTGGCATACCAATCCTGCGGAAAACCCAAAAGCCGATTTGAGTTTTAAAAGAATGTTAAATGGATTTTAATTCGAAAAAAAGTGGCGTATAGGTCAAATTGCAGGATGATTTTTGGTACTTTGTCTCAATAGGTCAAATTGCAGGATGGCCGAATGAAAAAAGTTTTGTATCTTTGCCGCGCAGTCTGAAGCATAGCGGGGCTCTGCTGGGGAGCAACCCCGTG
>JAFXMW010000114.1 GCA_017530105.1 Bacteroidales bacterium | reverse complement strand
CGTTGACTCCCTATATTGTGGAGGAACGCCAGTTGAACGTGGCCCAGATGGATGTGTTCAGCCGTCTGATGATGGACCGCATCATCTTCCTCGGCACCGCCATCGACGACTATACCGCCAACGTCATCCAGGCTCAGTTGCTTTTCTTGGAGAGTGTGGACAGCTCCAAGGACATTCAGATTTACCTCAATTCGCCGGGAGGCTCGGTCTATGCCGGCTTGGGTATCTACGACACTATGCAATACATCCAGCCCAAGATTGCTACCATCTGCACCGGTCTTGCCGCCTCGATGGCCAGTGTGCTCCTTTGCGCCGGAGAGAAGGGTATGCGTTGCGCCCTGCCTCATGCCCGCGTGATGATTCACCAGCCCATGGGTGGTGCCGACGGTCAGGCTACGGATATGGAAATTACCGTCCGCGAAATCCTCAAACTGAAGAAGGAGCTCTACGAAATCATCGCCAACCACAGCGGACAGCCTTTCGAACAGGTGGAGAAGGACAGCGACCGCGACCACTGGTTCACCGCTGAGGAGGCCAAGGCTTACGGCATGATTGACGAGGTGCTGACCAAGAAATAATGTGACTTTATGCAAATCAAGATAAGAAATACCTCCCACCATCCGCTGCCCAAGTACGAGACCTCGCAATCGGCAGGGATGGACTTGCGTGCCTTTCTGCCCGACGGGCCGGTCACACTGCGACCCATGGAGCGCGGACTGGTGAAGACTGGCCTTTTCATGGAGCTGCCCGCAGGCTATGAGGCGCAGGTACGTCCCCGTAGCGGTCTGGCTTTAAAAAAGGGTATCACTGTCCTCAACTCTCCCGGCACCATCGATGCCGACTATCGGGGCGAGATATGTGTCATACTCATTAACCTCTCGCAGGAAGACTTTGTCATCAACGACGGCGAGCGCATCGCCCAAATGGTCATCGCCCGCCACGAGCAGGCGGAAATCGTGCAGGTGGAGGAACTGTCGGATACCGAGCGAGGCACAGGCGGCTTCGGCCACACAGGAAAAAGTTGAAGTTTGAGAAGGCTGTCGTATAGTGTGGTGCTGGCTGTTGCGATGCTGTCGCAACTGCTGTTCTATTCCTGCCATGCCCAAAGCAATGAGGATTTCGGGTATGAACTCCTTTCGCCAGACTCCGTTTTTGCCACAGGTGCCGAGAACCTGTGGGGCCATGAGGTGTTCCCCTCTATGTTCTTGTTCCGCGAGGGCGGCTATAAGGGTCGCACTGCGGTGGTGGCAAACCAGACCTCGGTGGTGGGGGCAACACACCTTGTGGATACCTTGCTCCGCGCGGGTGTGAACGTCACCAAGATATTCTGTCCTGAACATGGCTTCCGCGGCACAGCGGCGGCGGGCGCTAAGGTGGACAACAGCACCGACCCCAAGACTGGCCTGCCCATCATATCCCTTTATGGCAAGAACAAGAAGCCCACGGCCAAGCAGATGGAGGATGTGGATGTGGTGCTGTTCGACCTGCAGGATGTGGGCTGCCGCTTTTATACCTACCTTTCCACTCTGCACTATGTGATGGAGGCCTGTGCCGAGAGGGACATTCCCCTCGTGGTGCTTGACAGGCCTAACCCTAATGGCCATTACATCGACGGCCCCGTGTTGGACACGGCCCATTACCGTTCATTTGTGGGGATGCACCCAGTGCCCATCGTTTACGGCATGACCATCGGTGAATATGCCCAAATGATAAACGGTGAGCATTGGCTGGCAGGCGGCAGGGAGTGTAACCTTACTGTTGTCCCGATGCAGGGCTACCGTCGCGACAGCATAGGCTATGAACTGCCTGTGCCGCCGTCGCCCAATCTGCGTAACGCCCACGCCGTTGCGCTTTATCCCAGCCTCTGCCTCTTTGAAGGCACCAACTGCGGCGTAGGCCGTGGCACTCCATGGCCTTTTGAGATAGTCACCTACAAAGCCGACACCCTCAACCTACGCAGTGCCGTATGCTCCAACAATGCCATCAATCTCTCCTATTTGCTCCGCATGTACAGCTGTGTTCCCAAAGGCAAATTCTTCCTCAAGAACAACTTTTTCGAGAAACTGGCAGGAACTTCCCAACTCCGCAAACAGATAGAGCTGGGACTCACCGAAGAGGAAATCCGTGCCACGTGGCAACCCTCCCTCAACCGCTTCAAAACCCTCCGCCAACACTACCTCATTTACCCCGACACCCAGACCAACGCCAAGAGATAATTTCACAAAGAAATACTTTTTTTTACTTATGTCAAAAAAAATGCGTAATTTAGCACATTAATTTGGTGTGTTGTGTTCGATGTTTTTTCGTCACAACATGCTGGTAATGGTATATTTGCAATAATTGATAAAATAAACACTCATATATGAAAACGATAAAAAAAGGTTTTGCATTACTGATTATCGCCCTGTTTTGGTCCACCATGGCCATGGCTCAGAACAGCGTAGCCTCGCTGGCCGACCAGCAGTTTAAGGATAAGCAGTATACCTTGGCTCTGGAAAGCTACCAAAAGGCTTACGACCGGGTGTCGAGCAACCGGGCGGAGAAAAACCGCATCTATTTCCAGATGGGCGAATGTTACCGCCTCATGTACAACTACCCCAAGGCCGAACACACCTATCATCGCCTTATTCAGGCAGGCTATTATACCGTGGAGCCCAAACTCTACTACTACATGGCCGAGATGTGCCGTTTCAACGGCAAGTTCGACGAGGCCGACGGCTACTATGACAAGTATCTCGAACTGGTGCCGGGAGACAAGCTCTGCCTGACCCGCAAAAAATCGCTCATCGACGTCACCCGCTGGGCAGCCGAGCGCAGCCGCCATATCATCACCAAACTCGAAGACTGGAGCACCGACTACAACGACTGGTCTCCCCGTTTCATGGGCGACGACACCAACACCCTGGTGTTCTCCTCCTCGCGCTACGGCGCCGACGATGAAGGCGGCAAGGACGTATGGACAGGACAGAATTTCTCCTCGCTCTACACCGTCTACAAAGACCGCAATGGTCAGTGGACCGATGTGCCCACCCTTTACGACAACACTGGCAAAATCAACACCTCGAGCAACGAAGGTGAAGCCTGCTTCTCGCCCGATGGCAACACCATCTACTTCTCACGATGCAAAATCGTCGAACACGAGACCCACGGCTGCGCCATCTACACCTCATCCAAGGCTGTAGCTGCCGACAAGAAAAAGAAAGCAGCCAAGAAGGAAACCAAGAAAACTGCCAAGAAGTCCAAGTCAGCAAAGGACAGCAAAGACACCAAGGATAAAAAAGGAAAGAACAAGAAAGACAGCAAGGACGAAGCCGACACTCCCCAGGAGGAAGAGGTCGCTCCCGGTGAATGGGCTACCCCGGTGGCCATTAACCTCGGCGACACCGACTACAACTACCTCTATCCCGCCATCACAAGCGACGGTCTCACCCTTTATTTCTGCTCTGATATGCCGGGTGGCGAAGGCGACTACGACATCTGGAAATCCACCCGTGCCTCCCTTGCCGACGACTTCGGCAAACCCGTCAACATGGGTCCCATAGTCAACACCCCCGGCCGCGAAGCCTTCCCCATCCTCCGTGGCGACTCTAACCTCTATTTCTCCTCCAACGGTCTCCCCGGCATCGGCGGTTACGACATCTACAAAACACGCATTGGTAAACGCATCTGCTCCAAACCCGAAAACCTCGGCGTCCCCATCAACTCCTCATACGACGAAATGTCCATCATTTACTACCCCGAAAGCGATGCCAACCCCATGCTCGAACGCGGCTACTTCTCATCCAACCGTCCTTTCGACGACCCCCTCAACAAGAAAACCGACAAAAAAGGCAAAAAACTTCCCCTGCCTACCCTCAACCTCTTCAAATTCGAACTGCCTCCGCTGCTCTACACTATCGAGGGTACCGTCCGCGACGAGAAATCCATGCAGTTGGTAAAAGGCTGCAAGGTTAAGATTGTGGGCTCCGACGGCTCCGAGGCCGAAACCTACACCGACAAGAAAGGTTTCTACAAATTCAACAACAGCCAGGTTCACGGCCAGGTGGTGTACAAGATGTACCTCTCCAAAGTCGACTACTTCAGTCTCGAAGGCTCCGAGAGCACCATGGGATACACCGTCGACAAGGACATCGTCCACGATTTCCGCATGGAACCTGTGCCCCAGCAGCCTGTTGTGCTGCCCGAAATCCGCTACGACCTCTCCAAATGGGACATCAAAGAGGAGTTCATGGACTCTCTCATGGACCTCTACCTCGTCATGGTCAACAACCCCGGCATCGTAGTTGAAATACGCGCCCATACCGACTGCCGTCCCTTCATCGGGCTCACCAACGACACCCTCTCACAGCGCCGTGCCCAGAGTGTTGTCGACTACCTCGCCAGCCGTGGCATCGAGCGCGACCGTATGGTAGCCAAAGGCTATGCCGAGCGTGTCCCCCGCACCCTCGACCGCGATGTCTACATCGAAGTTGCAGGCAAACCTTTCATCTTCTCTGCAGGCACCACTCTCGACTGTGACTATATCGCCGACCTTCCCACTCCCGAGCATCAGGAAGCCGCACACCAGCTCAACCGCCGTATCGAGTTCCTCATCCTCCGTTCCGACTACATCTCCAAACGGGTGGTTAACAACATGGCCTCCGATACCGCCCTCATCAAGCAGAACGAAGACGGCACCTACATCGACCTCGTCAATGCCCCCATCGACACCAACTACCGCGAGGTGGCTGTCATCATCCACGACGAAGGCACCATCCCCGTCACTATGATTAACACCCAGAAAGGCGAGGTGCAAGCCATCATCAACGGAATGCAGCTGCCCATGCTCATCGACGAGCGCTATAAAGAACCCATCGCCATCTCCTGGGAAGAGGCCATGAACATGCTCTATCAGCGTCGCATCAACAAGGAAGACTTCCCCGACCGCGACCACGCTTTCGACCCCGAAGGCAACATCCTCGACCGCGCCAAACTCGTCTTCAAAGAGATTCAGATTGGACAAATCCACAAGTACAATGTCGAGGTTATCGTGGTTAAGGGTATCGACTATAAGTTCATCATCAACCGCGCCGCCTTGTCCGACTTCGGCGAATACGAATTCGACAAACAGCAGGGCAAACTCTATTTCTTCGACGAATAAACTGCTCACCATAACAGGCCCCACGGCTTGTGGCAAAACAAGTCTCGCCGCCGAACTGGCCTACCAGCTCGGCGGTGAGATTATTAGTGCCGACTCGCGGCAAGTGTTCCGCGGCATGGACATCGGCTCGGGCAAAGACCTTGCCGACTACCACGTCCACGACACCGACATTCCCTACCACCTCATCGACATCCACGACGCAGGCTACGAATACAACGTCTACCAGTTTCAGAACGACTTTATCCGTGCTTTCAACGACATGGTGGCTCGACACCGTCAGCCCATCCTCTGCGGGGGTACAGGTATGTATGTCGAATCCGTGGTTAAAGGCTACCAACTGGCCGACGCCCCCATCGACCTCGACTTCCGCCGTCGCATGGAAGCCTACACCGACGAGGAACTCACCCAACGCCTGGCCGGATACATCAAACTCCACAACCACACCGACACCGAGTCGCGCGACCGACTCCTCCGCGCCCTCGAGATTCAGGAGTTCCACCGTCTCCACCCCGATGCCTATCCCCACATGCCCGACATGCAGCACACCATCGTCGGGGTCAGTTTTCCCCGTGCCATGGTCATCGAGCGCATAGGCATCCGCCTGCGCCAGCGGCTTGAAAACGGCATGATTGAGGAGGTGAAAGCACTCCTCGACAGCGGGGTGCCAGAGGAAAGACTGTTGCGCTACGGGCTGGAATACCGCCATGTCACCCAATACCTCCGTGGGCAATGCAGCTACGACGACATGTACCGCGACCTCTACACCGACATACGTCGTTTCGCCAAGCGACAAATGACCTGGTTCCGCCGCATGGAACGTCAAGGCATCCCCATCCACTGGATCGACGGCACCCAAGCTCTCCCCGACAAAGTGAACGCTGTCCTCTCCCTTTTCCGCCAGAACAGCACATCCGAATAGTCATCAAACTTTTTTTGATTGTTCGCTCCATATCCCATCCTTCACCCTCAGTTCTCCCATATTTCTCCCATCCCGGATGGGAGAAATATGGGAGAAATATGGGAGAACTAAGGGGAAACGAGCGAAAGTAGAGGCTGTTTTTTTTCGGCGGTAGTGCATAATTTGGTATTAAACCCAAATCGGTCATTAGACCGACTTTTATATCCTTTCTCGCTTTTTAAGGTCTGTTTATGCCATATCAGCATTTCTTTATGTTCCATGACGTTACTTGGGCTCGGCAGAGCAAGCAAGCTTTCTCTGCTCTCGCTTTGCGT
>JAFXMW010000113.1 GCA_017530105.1 Bacteroidales bacterium | reverse complement strand
TCCTCTGCCGTTATCTCACAATGCTCAGCCGCGAACCATTCTACGACGACTTCCTGCGTTCACTTGCAAAAGTCGGCGAAAGCGGCACTGCTAAGAACCTGATACCCAACCTGCCCACCGGCATCACAGTACACGTGAAGACTGGCACCATGGAGGGCGTGAAAGCCTACGCCGGATATGTCATCACTTCGCGAGGTGAGACGCTAGCCTTCAGCATCATAAGCAATGGGCACGACTGCTCATCACAGGAGGTTGCAACCAAGCTCAACAAGATTCTATATAAAATAGCAACATTATATTAAATAAAAAAGCCCCGCACTTCGCAATGCGGGGCTTTTTTGTATATGACTGATTAATTCAGGCGCGGCCGACGGTGACGTCGGGAATCTGTGCTGTGAGTTCCATAATGTTTTTGTTTTATAGGTGAATTATTATTGTTCCGAATATTCTTGTCCGTACAGGAAATCCATAAGGTCAACAAACTCAAACTGGCAACCTGGTTTGACAATCAGTACACCACAGTCACAACTGTCTTGTGGTACATATGCAATGTCGCCCTGACAGAACACCGTCTTGTCCGCCGAGGTATTGTGATATTTAACACCCATCCTTTGCAGTTTCTGACCGCACTCATAAATGTAATACATCAAGTCGTCCGCCGCGACATAGAAGTCTTCCAATGCCGCGGAGTCGTTTTCCAGGTCGTGCAGCATTTTTTCCCAACATTCATTGGAACGGAATATCAAAACATATTCTGTTTGCTTCCCGTCCACATACACGTCCGCCGTCTCTCGATATTGAGATACGGTGTCACCGACGGAAACAACACCCTTGAAAGAGGTATCTCCTGCGGTCTCGTTTGCCGTCCCGCCCTTGCATCCGGCCATCATCGCCACGGCACACAGCACCGCGAGGGTTAAAAATGCTTTCTTCATATACCTTTTATGTTATATTGTTATGCATCAATCTTTGGCGGGTTTTGTTTCGGCGCGTCGGCATGCCGCCGCGAAGAACAGGAATCCACGTGCAAGTTTGTCTTCCATTTCTCGTGCTCTACCAACGAAGCCAGTTGCCCCGTTTCATCAGTTTGTCAATTAGGGTTGCCTTGGTCACGGGCTTCTGTATCTCGAAGATTCCGGAGGGGTTGATGAAGCCGTGCGTGTCGCCGATACGGGCGTAGGCAAGACCTTCGGAGAAGGAGTGCAGATTGTCGAAACGAACATCGATAATGAGGTTGCCTGCCTTGTCGATGGCACCGCTTTTGTCGCCAATCTTGACGATGGAGCGCCCTTCAATGAGGGTGTCGACATGGTCGAATCTCTCGCCGAGCATCACCACGTCGTGGCCTTCGTGGTCGATGAAGCGCCACTTGCCGTCCTTCATCGCTGGTGCCAGTCCTTCGGAGAAGGACTCGGTCTCGTCGAATTCGGGTGCTATGACACATTTGCCTTCCTTGTTGACAAACCCGCACTTGTCTCCGTCGTTGACGACGACAGGCATAAGGTCTTCCTCAAAGGTGTAGGCAAAGCTGAACTTTGGCTTTATCACCATCTTACCGGTCTTGTCGATAGCCCCGTATCGCCAATCGCCATCTCCGACGATGAATTCAGCGGCCGCCAACCCGCAGGAGAAGTTCTCCACGTCGGTACAGTCCTCGCCGAGTTCGGCGAGAACCTTGCCATTTCTGTCTATGATGTGATAGCCGCCACCGATAGAGCATGCCGCCACTCCCTCGGTGAAGGCAAGGGCGAAGTCGTACTTCGGCTTGATCACCATCTTGCCGTAGCGGTCGATGAAGCCGTACTTATTGTTGACCTCGACGGCCGCCAGCCCCTCAGAGAAGCCGGATGCCGCGGTGTACTGCGGCGCGATGGCGACATGTCCTTGCCGGTCGATGTATCCCCATTTGTTCTTTATCAACACCGCCGCAAGCCCGTCAGAGAAGAGCCAGGGGGATCCTGCCAAACTGTTCTTCATAGGCTATTCTTTTTGCCAGCGTTTGAGCTGGGGGAAGTACTGGCGGAGCTGCTCGCGGTATTCATCGGCGGTGAGGTGTTGGCCTGTGTTCTTGTTGAACTCTTCGACGAACTGGACGCAGAAGTCAATCATCTGCTCCATGGTGCAGTCCTGCGTGAACTTGCCGTCGGCGAAGCAGTACTTGCAGTAGTCGGGATTGTCGCTCGTGACCTCGTCGGTGAGGGGCATGCCGCAGCTCTGGCAGTAGCGCTGCTTAGGGGCGCCGGGCTTGCGCTGCAGGACGGCATAGACTTTGGCCATGATGTCGGCGGCGCGGAGGTGGTAGTTGGTGAGCATCTCGTCGGGGGTGCCGCTCTCGCCAAATTTGTCGTCCACGGCCACATACTCCATCGGCGTGGGGCAGTGGAGGGCGAGGGTCTGGGCTACGCTGTCGCCGAGGCCGCCGTTGAAGAGGTGCTCCTCGCAGGTGACGACGGCACCGGTCTTGCGGGCACTGGCCACGATGGCCTCTACGTCGAGCGGCTTGATGGTGTGGATGTTGATGACCTCGCAGCTGATGCCGACCTTCTCGAGCATCTCGGCGGCCTGCAGGGCTTCCCACACAAGATGGCCGCAGGCGAAGAGGGTCACGTCGGTGCCCTCGCTCAGCAGCTGGGCCTTGCCGATCTCGAACTTCTCATCTTCGGGCAGGAAGCAGGGCATCTTGGAGCGGCCGAGGCGCAGATAGACGGGGCCAACGTGCTCGGCGGCGGCCTGCGTGGCGGCCTTGGCTTGGTTAAAGTCAGCGGGCACCAGCACGGTCATGTTGGGCAGCACCTTCATCAGGGCGATGTCTTCCATGGTCTGGTGCGTGGCACCGTCCTCGCCGAGCGAAATGCCAGCGTGGGAACCGCAAATCTTCACGTTCTTGTTGCTGTAGCACAGCACTTGTCGTATCTGGTCGTAGACGCGTCCGGTGACGAACTCGGCGAAGCCCCCGATAAAGGGCACCTTGCCACAGAGACTCAGGCCGGCGGCGATGCCGACCATATTGGCCTCGGCGATGCCGCACTGCACAAAGCGGTCGGGGAATTCCTTGGCGAAGCCGTCCATCTTGACGCTGCCTTTCACGTCGGCGCTCAGGGCGACGACATTCTCGTTACGCTTGCCAGCTTCTATCAGGCCTTCGCCCATGCCGGAGCGCAGCTCTTTCATTGATTGTTTTTCGTAGTGGGTCATAGATATTATTGTTTTTATTGTTTATTCTTTTATTGGTCGGGATAGTCGGACTAGTCAGACTAGTCAGACATGTCCGACTAGTCTGATTGCTTGGGGTTATTGTTCCTGTAGTTTATTCTTGCTCTGGTCATTTGTTCTCTTATGCCGCCTTCTTGTAGAAACTGCTGTTGCTGTTTCTCTATCAGTCGGCGGAGCATGTAGGTTGCTTGGTTAATCAGTGTGATGCAGAGGTTGGCGAGTTCCTCGTCGTTCATCTTCTGCAACAGGGTCGGGTACTCAGCATATATCTTTTCGCTTCGGGCATACTCGCGCATGGGTTCATATCGCGGGTGTCCACTCTTCCACTGTGTCAGATTGTGCTGCCGCAGGTAGTCTTCATAATCCAGCAACAACTCCTCCAAGCTGGCTTTGGCCACATTGGTCAACTTTATCTCGGTCTCGCGCGATGTGGTGGCTGCCTCACTTCCCTCGGCTATATTTTGCTTGCCGCTCCTTGCCGCCTGCATCATCTGGTCGATGGTGCGGTCCCCCTTGACGAGATAGGTATGCGCAAAGTGATAGGTGATGTCGCAGACCAACTCTGTCACCTTGTACACCCGCAGCTTGCGGTAGCCGCCCAAGGGTTTTAGGAAGGGGTTGGGGGTGTTGCTGTTCATTGTTTGTTGTTATTTTGTCCGACATGTCTGACTAGTCTGACTAGTCCGACAGGTCTGATTAATTATCTGTAGGTTGCGTGTCATCTTCATCACCCTCACAGGTTGGTCCGAACCTACTTCGAGGTTGGGACAGACGGTTTCACGTCCGGTATCCACGAAACCGCATTTCTCCATCACGCGGCCGGAGGCGGGATTGCTTGGGAAATAGGTGCCCCACAACGTGCTGAACCCTTTCACCCCGAAGCAGTAGTCAATGACCAGTCGAAGCGCCTCTGTGCAGATGCCCATCCCCCAATAGGGGCGGGCAATCCAGTAGCCCACTTCGGCTTGGTCGGACTCAATCTTCAGGTTGGAAGAGGTGGATGGCAAATAACCAACACATCCGATGGCCTCATCCGTCTCTTTCCACACCACGGCCCACATACCCTCGCCGCTAAATATTGTGCGGATAATTTGTAGGCTTTCCTCCACACTCTTGTGCGGTGGCCATCCTGCGCGCGGCCCCACTTCGGGGTCGGAGGCGTACTTGAACAGGGTCTCGGCATCGCTCTCCCTCCAAGGGCGTAGTAGTATTCTATCGGTCTCGTAATGATACATGACAATCCGAATGTAAAGCAAATTACATGATACTCTTTATCCAGGTGAACAGCTCGTCCAGGGCATAGTCGCCGCTGTGCGGGCGGTTCCAGGCAAAGAGGAAATTCACATCGCATCCTGCATTGTGAAGCTTCAGGGCCAGGTTCAGCGGTATGGGAAATCCTGTGTCGCGGTCTCTTGCTCCGTGGCGGATATACCAGTGTGGGGCGACAGCGGCCACTTTCCGCTCACCCTTCTTGTCGTTGGGGTTCTCCACAACTCCGATAAAGTTCATAGGATTCATCAAATACACATTGTCCACCACCTCTTTAGGCAGTTCGCTGCCGTTTTTGTAGGCACTGAATACCGTGAAGTTCACGCTGCCGCCTTTCTCGTCGCCGAACTCTTCATTCTCGCCCGAGGCAGGCTGTCCCAGCACCCCTTTGGTGTCGAATGCCGGAGCCGTCTTCAGCGGCTGCGTGCTGACCACATAGTTGAGATACCGTTTCATATCCATGTCGATGACATATTCCCCCTGCTGTGTCCTGGGTGTGGACATGGCGGGAAGCACATTCGATATGCCGCCGTTGAGAGGGGGGCGTCCGCCTGCATTCTCCTCACTGAAACGAAATCCCAGCGTGTCGCTGATGTCGGCACCGGCGTCTTTTGCCCTCTGAGCCGAGCGTATCAGTTCACGTTTCAGCAAATCCATATAGTTGTCGGCGGTGACGGGGTTGCCATCCCAGTCTTTGAGGTTGAGGCTGTTGATGTAATTGGGGAATTGGTCTTTCAGTTCGTTGCTAACCGCTGACAGTTCGGGCGAAGCCTGCTGTCGGCTCACCGTTCCGTTGTAGAGCCATTCGTATGCCATGTCGGCGTGTTCGAGGTCGGTGATGGGGCAGAAGCACACGGCGGCGTAGACATCGTCCTTGGCCTTTGCCGCCCCCATGGCTTCGAGCATCGGTTCGTAGACCAAGGCGTTGCCGGTGGCACCCACCAAGGCGGCCATGGCACCTCCCGCGCTGGTTCCGTCAATGACAATACGGTTGGCGTCGCCGGGCATCTCCTTGTCGAACAGGTGCAGGTAGCGCACGGCTGCCTTCAAGTCGAGCAGGCCTTTGGGTGCGCGGCCGTTGTAGGTGCCGCCTTGCACCGAGTTCCGTCCCCTTGACCCGGGGATGGCCACCACATACCCTTCCAGCAAAGCCCGACCGGTGGCGTCGCCCGCCTGGGGCAGTCGTGCTTTGGCCGACATATAGCCTCCCACGTAGGTGCGCAGGAAGATGGGCGACTGTTTGGTAGCCCCTTCGGGTACGTAGATGTTCATATACTGGCAGGCGGAGTCCTCCACGTTGCGCACATAGTAGAGTTTCTCGTAGGCGGTGTAGTGCACTACCCGTCCGTCGGGCAGGGTCAATTCGGCCTCGCGGCCGTCCTTAGGGTTGAAACTGAGCCCCTGCCGGTTGTGTCCGCAAGCGCAGACGGTCAAGGCAATGACAGTGGCAAAGAGTATTTTCTTTATCATAATCCAAATATTTTATCATTTTTGTTGTATCAAGGACACAGACACTGGGCGTAGCCCAGTATACAATAACCCTTAATATTACTAAAACGCAATAATCACAAAAATATTGTCTGTTTTTTTCTTTCTTCGCTCGTTCGGCGATTGTTCAGGGTTAGTTCTCCCATATTTCTCCCATCCTGCATGGGAGAAATATGGGAGAAATATGGGAGAACTGAGGGATAAGGAGCGAATTTACCCTTGTTTTTTGTATTAAATTTGTATTAAATTGGTTCATAGAGCGGTGATATGTTGGTTGGGCGTTGGGGAAAAATGAAGTGGATCGGGATGCAAATGGTTGGTTGTTAGCGGGTAGTTGGATTTCTGGCTGTCGGGACGATGTGCCTCTGATGTGGGGCGGCGAGGAAAGAAATGTGCTATTCCGTTTTTTTTGTGTAACTTTGCAATTTCAATCGATAAACAAAAATTGGTATGTATCATCAAAAGAAGTCTCCGTTCCGTCATGCCGTTGCGGCCGCAGTTTTCGCACTGTTGCTGAGTGCGGGGCATTACGGTGCGGCTGGGCAGACAGC
>JAFXMW010000112.1 GCA_017530105.1 Bacteroidales bacterium | reverse complement strand
TGATGTGCCGCATGCTCTGAAGGAGGCTCGCTACGCCCTTGAGGTGCTGGGAGCCGACGGCATCAAGCTGGCCACGAACAGCTACGGGCAATACCTCGGCGACCCCGTACTCGACACACTGATGGCTTACCTCGACCAACAGAACGCCGTTATCATCTTGCATCCCCACAAGCCCTCGGCGGTCAACGCGAAGCTGATTGCCGACGTGCCACTGGCAAGCTACGAATACCTGGCCGAGACCTCGCGCGCTATTCTTAACATGATAGCCCACAACGTGCTGGTGCGTTATCCTCACTTGAAGGTAGTGGTGCCGCACTGCGGTTCGTTCCTACCCAACGCACTGCCGCGTTTCCGCTCGCTGCTGCCCGTGATGGTTAAGCAAGGCATCATGCAGCCTGTG
The DNA here is from genome assembly GCA_017530105.1 of Bacteroidales bacterium. Classification (GTDB taxonomy): domain Bacteria; phylum Bacteroidota; class Bacteroidia; order Bacteroidales; family P3; genus Colimorpha. The sequence goes on along the minus strand of JAFXMW010000112.1, from coordinate 7,706 downwards.
GATGTCGACGCCAACCTGTCGCGCCTATACTATGACCTTGCGGGAGCGCCTACCGACGACGTCCTTGATGCCCTCCTGACCATCACCACGCCCGACCACATCCTCTATGGCAGCGACTACCCCTATGTGGCCGAACCGGTGCTCGTCAACGGAAAGCAGGCTTTGGAAGAACGCCTTGCCTCGCACGGGCTGAACCCACAGGATATCTTCACCGACAACGCCCGACGTCTGTTCGGCGAGAACATCCCTTTGCGGCAATATGGTGAACGCATCGTCCGTCTTGCCGAAATCGAAGTGATTCCGTCGATGCTTGAGGAGTATCTTGTCTATGCCAAAGAAGTCGGCGAGACCTCCACGCGAGTGGAGCCTGGTGTACTGACTCTCTTCTCCATGCAAACCAAAGAAGACCCTTGCAAGATTTACATTTTGGAAATCTACGCCGACCGCGAGGCCTACCAGAGCCACCTTCAGACCCCCCATTTCAAGAAATACAAAGAAGGTACCGCCAAAATGGTGAAAAGTCTGAAACTGATTGACACCAACCCTCTGGCAGGAAAAATCGTCAAATAAATCGTCGCATCTGCACATCAGAAAAATACAAATGTTTGAGGGTGTCTTTTTAGGCACCCTTTTTTGACAAATGGTTCCTGCACGGACTATTTCATCGCAACATTGAATCCTTTTTGTTTCCTTCACTCAAACGTCCATATTCCAAGGTTTTATAGATACATCGTGCGCGATATAATGTTAAAGTGTCATAAATATCTTGTTTTATATTTGGTAATTCCAGAAAAAATTGTATTTTTGTATCGTGAACGATATAAATTATTAACTCAATAAAACATTAATATTATGGATTTTACAAACACTTTACAGGTATCACAACTCATTGTAAACAGTCTTACTGAGGGCGCTTTCGTCCACAAAATGCAGGGTCAGCTCTTCAAATCGCAGGGCTTCGAGAAACTTGGACAGAAGTACATCGACCATTACACCGAGGAGATGGAATGGGTGGAGAAGTACACCGACCGTATGCTCGACCTTGGCTGCGTGCCACAGGTGAAACTCAACAAGGAGTGCAAACTCATTGAGGATGCCAAGGCCTATATCGAGGAAGACCTCCGCATCCAGCGCGAAGGTGTCGAAACGCTCTACAAGATGATGCCCACGCTCAGCTGCGACCCCACCACCTACGATCTCACCAAGGCCTATCTTGCCGACGAGGAAGAGGATCTCTACTGGAGCGAGGAGCAACTTGATCTGATTGAGAAAATCGGCTATCAGAATTGGATGCTGAAGCAAATGTAATTATAAAGCCGAAAGACTCATGAAAAGGCTATACCTCATCTCACTGCTGGCTTCGATTTTCTGTTTACTATCTTTTAAAGCAGCCGATAGCCAGAGCAGTATCTATGACTTCAAAGCCCTTTCCAACGAGGGTGAAATGGTAGACTTTGCCAGCTACAAAGGCAAGGTCCTCGTTATTGTCAATACCGCCAGCAAGTGTGGTTTCACTCCGCAGTACGATGGATTGGAAGAACTCTATCAGAGATACAAGGACAAGGGATTAGTCGTCATTGCATTCCCGTGCGACCAGTTCGGCCATCAAGAGCCGGGCAGCGACGAACAGATTGCAGAGTTTTGCCGTATGAACCACGGTGTCACTTTCCCCCTTATGTCGAAGATCGAGGTCAACGGGGAGAACGCTCATCCCATCTTTCAGTGGCTGAAGAGTCAGGCTGGTTTTGCCGGTTTCGATCTTAACCACAAATTAGGGAAACTTATGCATAAAATGCTTTCCAGTCAGGATCCCGACTATGCCAAGAATCCCGACATCAAGTGGAATTTCACAAAGTTTGTCATTTCCCGTGATGGCACGAAAGTAGTCCGTTTCGAACCGACCTCCGAGCCCGAAGAACTATCCGCATGTATCGAATCGATGCTGTAGACAAGCTTCAGTATGCAGTCAATAGACTTTACGGGTATTATTGTCGGAGCAGCCACATTCCTTACCATCGGACTTTTCCATCCGATTGTAATCAAGGCTGAGTACTATTGGGGCGTAGGATGCTGGTGGATTTTCCTTGCAGTGGGAATAGGTTGCATAGTGGCCTCATCCCTTCTGACGGGTACTGTCTCTATCATCTTTGGGGTAGTAGGCTTCAGTAGCCTGTGGTCGATACTGGAACTCGTCAAGCAACGCAAACGTGTGGACAGAGGCTGGTTTCCCAAAGGTCCAGGACACAATAGGTAATATGAGTATCATTCGAACAAACGGCAATAACATCAGCGACGAACAAATTGCATCATTTATAACACCCGAAGCATGAGAAAGATAACCACATTACTTGTTTCCATCCTGTTAATGTCAGCAATAACTGGCTGTGATGGCAAAAAAGAAAACAACAACGATATGCAAAACGAAGAATGTCTTATTTGTGGTGCACCGTTAGAATACCTCACGCAGGATACCTTGATGGAGTGCGTCTTGTGTCACAAGCAGGAACCCAGCAAGACACGTTGTGTGAACGGTCACTACGTCTGCAACGACTGTCACATGGCAGGCATGGATTCCATCATCGCCATGTGTATGGAGGACACCTCGCGCAACCCGATTGACATTTTAGAGCGGATGATGTCGCAGCCTTTCTGCCACATGCACGGTCCCGAGCACCACGTGCTGGTGGGTGCCGCCTTGTTGACGGCTTATAATAATGCATTGCCCGACAGCGCAAAACTGGATATGTCCAGTGCCCTTATCGAGGTGATGGAGCGCGGACGTCAGGTGCCAGGCGGTGCGTGTGGCTACATGGGTGCCTGTGGCGCCTCCATCAGCACCGGCATCTTCATGTCCGTCATCACGCGCAACACGCCGCTCTCCACCGACACATGGCGGCTCTGCAACCTGATGACCGCTCGTGCGCTGGAGCAGGTGGCAGAGAACGGTGGCCCGCGTTGCTGCAAAAGAGACTCCTACCTCTCGGTGCTGACAGCAATCGACTTTGTCAAGGAGCATCTTGGCGTGGAAATGGAGAAACCCGAAGTGCGCTGTTCCCGTAGCCAGATAAACAACCAATGCATTGGCAAGAAATGCCCCTTCTCACCAGTGAGATAACCGCAGATGTGTTGGAGTCACAGGCTACCTCCAGTCCCGCACCGTCGGTAACAGTTATCATACATTTAGAATTTACTGAATAGACCAACCTTGAAAGTCAGTAAACCAAACAGCAATGACCCCAAAGGGTTGATAAAATTATAAACATTATGAGCAACATTCTGATTTTACAAGGCTCTCCGAGAGCCAACGGCAACACCGCATGGATGGCCGAAGAGTACAAGAAAGCTGCCGAGGCGGCAGGACACAAGGTGACGCTTGTCAACGTGGCAAAAAAGAAAATCAATGGCTGTCTGGCCTGCGAGTACTGCCACACCAAAGGCAACGGCCAGTGCATCCAAAAGGACGACATGCAGGAACTCTACCCACTTCTGGCTGAGGCCGAGGTGCTGGTGTTGGCTTCGCCCATCTACTATTTCACCCTCAGTGTACAGATTCAGGCCCCAATCCAGCGCTTCTACAGCATGATGAAGCCCGCCAACGTCAAGAAGACCGCCCTGCTGCTGTCATCGCATTCGCCCAATGTTTATGACGCTGCCATCGCCGGGTACAAACTCATCAGCGGTTTCTGCGGCTATGAAGACACCGGCATCGTCACCGCTATGCTCGACGAGCAGAAGACCGATGCCACCCGACAGAAGATTGCCAACCTGGTGAAGAACATCTAAGCATGGAAAATCTCGCCAAATTCATGTCCGACAACCTGCGCGAGCTGGTGCTGACGGGTTATCGCTCGGTACTTGACAATCCTCGCGAGGCGCGTTTTGCGCTACAGCTGCAACGCACCATCGCCCGCGGGGAGAGGCGACGCAAACGTATCCTTAAAGAAGAGGGGCTTGAGGTGCCGCCATTTCTCATCTGCAGCATCGCCACCACCTGCAACCTCAAATGCAAAGGCTGCTACGCCCGCGCTGGCGGAATCGCAGGAGATGAGCCCACCAAGCCTACCCTCACCGCCGACGACTGGCATCGCCTCTTTGAAGATGCGGCACAGATGGGCTTCAGCGTAGCCCTGCTTGCTGGTGGTGAACCTCTCACGCGGCGCGACCTGCTCGAAGGCATCGCTTCGGTCAAGGAGGTGCTTTTCCCCGTTTTCACCAATGGCACCCTCATCGGACCGCAATATGTCGAATTCTTCAAGAAACACCTTAACGTGCTGCCCGTCATCAGTCTCGAAGGCGACGCTATGGCCACCAACACACGGCGTGGACAAGGGGTGTACGAGCGCGCACTGCTCAGCATGAAAATGCTCCACGATGCAGGTCTCTTTTTCGGTACCAGTATCACGGTCACTACTGAGAACAAGGATGCTGTCACCTCCGACGAGTATGTCAGCCGTCTGCATGAGCTGGGTTGCAAACTGGTGTTCTATGTTGAGTATGTACCCATCGATCCCGGCACCGAACATCTGGCCTTTGGCGACGAGGATGTGCAGTGGATGGAACACCGCGTTGATGAGTTACGCACTACAATCAAGGACATGATATTTGTGTCATTCCCCGGTGACGAGAAGTTACTTGACGGCTGCATGGCTGCTGGACGCGGCTTCTTCCACATCGGCCCCGACGGTGCCGCCGAACCCTGTCCTTTTTCGCCCCACAGCGACACCAATGCTGCCCGCGACGGTCTGCGTGCCGCCCTTCGCTCGCCACTATTCAGTCAGTTGCGTTCCGCCAGTGCACTCAGCTGGCAGCATACTGGCGGATGTACCCTCTATGAACATCGCGACGAGGTGGAGGCACTCCTAGACAAGGAAAAACAATCATTATAACAAATCAAGAATATGGACAGACGAGACTTTCTCAAGAAATCTGCGATGGCAGCAATGGCAGGTGCGGTGATAGCTTCGCCGCTGGGTTCCATTGCTGCACAAGATTCACACAATAACACAAAAACACATTCACGCAATATGAAAGTCCTCCTCATCAACGGCAGTCCACGCCAAAACGGTAACACACACTTGGCACTTACCGAGGCCGCCAAGCAGCTGGAGAAGAATGGCATTGCCACCGAGCTGATGCAAATCGGTCATTCGGCGATACACGGTTGCATTGCTTGTAACTACTGTTCCAATACAGGTCGCTGCGTGTTCAACGACGACCTCTGCAACCGCGCCATCGACCTGATGTCTCAGTGCGATGCTCTCATTGTAGGTTCGCCCACCTACTACGGTCAGCCCAATGGCACAGTGCTCAGCCTTATACAGCGCATGAGTTATGCTGCTTCGGGTGTGATGCAGAACAAACCAGCCGCTGCAGTGGCAGTATGCCGCAGAGGTGGTGCTTCGGCAGTGTACCAAACCCTGCTCATGCCCTTCCAGATGCTCAACATGCCAGTGGTCACCTCGCAGTACTGGAACATCGTTTATGGTCGTACCGAGGGCGAGGCCGCTCTCGATGCCGAAGGCCTCCAGACTATGCGCACCATGGCCGACAACATGGCTTTCCTGTTGACGAGAATCCACGCCGACGGCAACCCACAGTATCCCAAGCGTGAACCGCATCAGGCAACCTCATTCATCAAGTAGAAATAAAAAAAAACATTAATAATTATGGCAACCATTTACGATTACAAAGCCCTCGCCAGTAACGGCAAGGAGATTGACTTTGCCGACTTCAAGGGCAAAGTGCTGATGATTATCAACACCGCCAGCAAGTGCGGTTTCACCCCTCAGTTCGACGGTCTTGAGAAACTCAACGAGAAATACGCTGACCGCGGTTTGGTGATGCTGGGTTTCCCCTGCAACCAGTTTGCCAACCAAGACCCCGGCACCGACAGCGAGATTACCGAGTTTTGCCGCATCAACTACGGCGTCACCTTTCAAATCATGCAGAAAATCGACGTGAACGGCAAGGACGAGCATCCCGTCTTCACCTACCTCAAGGAACAGGCTCCCAAAGAGGAAATCAAGGGACTGAAGGCAAAGGCCGCCAATGCCATGTTCTCCAAGATTAGCAAGTCGGTGGAGAAAGACAGCGACATCAAGTGGAATTTCACCAAATTCCTCATCTCGCGCGACGGCACTCGCATTGAGCGTTTCGCACCCACCACCGAGCCGAAAGACATTGAAGCCGCTATTGAAGCAATGTTGTAATGCACGAACAACTGAAATTAAGCAACCAGCTCTGCTTTAGGCTGTACACCGTTACCCGGCTTATTACGCAAGCCTACCGTCCGTTGTTAGAGCCATTAGGCCTAACCTATCCGCAATACCTCGTCATGATGGTGCTGTGGGAGCAGGATAACCTCACTGTGAGCGATATATGCCACCGGTTGATGCTCGACACCAACACCCTCACGCCTATGTTGCAACGCATGGAGCGTGAGGGACTGGTGGTGCGCACCCACGGCCTCGCCGACGGACGTCAGACACTGGTGAGCCTCACCAAGAAGGGCATACACTTGGAGGAAAGTGCCAAAGACATTCCCGCCTGCATGTCGCAGAACTGGCACGGTGAGGACATGAGTTTGGATCAAATGACAAACATGGTGGCAACCATCGACACATTGATAAAAGGTCTCCAATAGCATGTCACTGAGACCATAGTGCCACACAATCACATAGATGATTGTATCACGCTTACCCCTTATCAGAGGCAAGGCATGATTAGCAAAGCCACACAACAGATGCTACGGCATTATGCCGCCGAATACGAGACGGCCGCCTTTATCCAAGGCGACCCCTCATGGTTCATGCATCAGGTCAACAATTCCATAAATCAAGAGGCTATGGCTTTTCTTGCCTCGTGTCTCAGTTATGGTAGCCGCAAGCAATTCATGCCCAAGATTCAGTGGCTGTTGGATTGCGCAGGGGGAGATGTTGACGCGTGGGTGCGCAAAGGTGGTTTTGACGATGTGTTGCCCGTCGGGGACTGCGGTTGCTTTTATCGGCTCAACACGGTGGGACAGATGAACGCCTTTCTGAGGGCGTACCGACGTTTGTTGTTGGAGTATGGTACATTGGGAACGTACGTGAGGGAGCATGCTTCGGACGGTTTGTCGGCAGTGGAGGCGATATGTGGTTATTTTGCGGGCGAAGGGACAGGTGGTTTGGTGCCGCAGGACGCGCGGTCGGCCTGTAAGCGGGTGTGCATGTTCCTGCGGTGGATGGTACGCAGCGACTCACCAGTAGATTTGGGGCTTTGGGCAGACATCATCGATAAACGGACGCTCATTATGCCCTTGGACACCCATGTGCTGAGCCAGTCACTGCAATTAGGGCTGCTCTCATGCCATTCAGCCACCATGTCCGTTGCACTACGCTTGACCGAAACCCTCGCAACCGTCTTCCCCGACGACCCGCTGAAAGGAGATTTTGCCCTCTTCGGCTACGGGGTGAATCACAAATAATCAAACATTCACATGTCATATTATGTGTGCATTATTACAGGTCTATAGGTCAAATTGCAGGATAAAATCCTCTGAAACGCCAGTGTTTATTGGCGGTTTTGTGAATCAAGGAGCTTGAGACAAATTTTAACAAATAAAAATCGCCAATGGGTCAATTTGCAGGATAAAATCTTCCGATTAGTAAGAATACACTACCTTTGCTAGGATTCAAGATACTCAAAAAAGGTAGAAAATGTACAAG
>JAFXMW010000111.1 GCA_017530105.1 Bacteroidales bacterium | reverse complement strand
CTTGTACATTTTCTACCTTTTTTGAGTATCTTGAATCCTAGCAAAGGTAGTGTATTCTTACTAATCGGAAGATTTTATCCTGCAAATTGACCCATTGGCGATTTTTATTTGTTAAAATTTGTCTCAAGCTCCTTGATTCACGAAACCGCCAATAAACACTGGCTTTTCAGAGGATTTTATCCTGCAATTTGACCTATAGACCAATAACGAATGCCCACCTCAACAGGCGGGCATTCATCTATTATCTCTCATTCCTTTTATTCCGAAGCCATTTTCAATCTCTCAAACTCTTTCTGCATTGTAGCCACCAAATACACAGGATGAATATGGCAATCTTTGAACAACTTTTCATTCCCTGCCTCATCATAATACCAAAGCTCAAGAACATATCCCCCCATCACCTTCATATAGAACTTCCCCTTCTCGGCACCTACCGTCATCCACCACTCATTATAATCCTGCATCCATTCATAACCTTCATCAATCTCATACTTTGGCCAACCCTCCTCCTCGGCAAGTGCCAGCCAATAATCTTTATTGCTTTCGTAAACATTCTTCTGCGAATCAGGTTTAAACCAAATTACTATCCAATAATCACCATCTTGATAGAAAGTCATCTCTTTAATATCCCAACCATCTGCAACCATGGCTTTCACCCTACTATCCAAATCCGATGAGGAGATTGTATCATGAACCTCTTGCATTCTTGATTGTTTGTTGTGTCTATTGTCCTCACTAACAATATTATTATCATTATCTTGAATAATAGTATTGTTTGCAGCATGTCCAACAAAAAAACACCCTCAATAAGAAATAAAAAGAAAAATAACTTTTTCATAATCATAAAATAGTTTTCCGTTTCAAGATCAAAGTGTTTCTGTTAATAATTAATTTAATTGCTTTTGCAAAGATACACTTTTTTTTTACATACAAACTTTTTTTACGATAGCCAACTTTCGGGAAGGAAACATTCACTAAAACCATTGCTCTTTTTAGGGGCTATTCCACCACCAAGCGTTTGGTTACACTGCCTGCTGTCGTGTGTATCACCACCATATAGGTTCCTTTTGCCCAGTCGCGCACCGTGAAGCCCGCAGTGCTCCGGGGCATTTCGCGCCACTTCACTCCTCCGGCGTCATACACCTCTATCCCCTGCACCTCGACGGCTGACACCACCTCGACCCATTCCGATGCCGGGTTGGGTCTTAGCCTCACTTCCGCCAATCCCCCTCCCTGTGTCTCTATGCCTACATTCACCTGCCACTCCACTCCTTCGCTCCACTCGCTGTAACGAAGCGTGTCCAGTTCGCGGCACACCGTCCGCACATACGCCACCATCAACTCCCCCACCGTGTCCCGATAGCTCCATGTATTCGTGTGGCAGTTCACCTTCGTGCCGTCATCAGGCAGCGTCCCGTGCGGCCCGTACGACACTTGCCACTCGTCGTGCGTCCCGTCGTGCGTCCACCGCAGCCTCACCGTGTTTCCATACGTGCTCATCACGTCGAATGTCCACACCGGTGTGCAGGCCGGTGTGTCCACCGCCCATACCGTGTCGTACTCCTGGATTATCGGCAGCACAAGGAAAAACTCCGGCACTATCTTGTACACCCACTCATGCGGCCGCAGGTTATAAAAATAGTGTTCTACGAGGCCGGGACCCAAGGTATCCGTATAATGCGGTTTCCAGAACAGTTTCATCTTGTTTTTTATCCAGCAGGCCGAATCGGGTGACATATAACAATTTGCACGATGGTTTTGATCACTGGTTAGCGATGTGGAAAGAACACCATAGTACGTGCGAAACCAATCTGCACTGTCAGGGTCGTCTGGATTCCTTTTGCCCCAGTTATTCGAAAAACCCACATAGAACGAGTCCTGCACACGGATGGGCTTGTCGAAATAGAAATCCCTCCGGCAGAAAGGCCAATCATTGCCATGATATACCTCTTGACCGCAAATATGGCCATACACGTTCACCCAATTAGGAAATGTATCAAGCTCTGTTACAGGGGCAGTGTAAGTCCATGGCACTTGGGCCATCAGCTGGAAGGTGTCCGTCACCGCCTCGTACAGATACAGATATTCCTGCCTGTACGGATCTCTGCGGCTGCAGTTGAAATGGTCGTGAGCATGTAAATCCGAATTGTACATCGCCAACCCGTACACATCGGTAGGCTCTTCGAAATAATTGTACTGGAGTGCGTCGCCATAATAGCAAGTGGAATAATAAATAGTAGTATCATCATCATGTACCCCAATAAATGGCACCTGGAATTCGAAATCCATAGACCCTAATGGATGTGTATTGTCCGTATCGAGCCACTGTCTGTAGTCGAACTGGAAATAGGGTTTGTACACCGTGTCGATCCTGATGTACTTCGGTGTCTGCGCCGACACCCGGAACACCATGCCCAACAACAAAAGGAAAACAATCTTTTTCATGATATTTGTATTTTGTGCTGTGCGACAAGCTGCATACTGCCCGCGCTTCAACAATCGTTTTTCCGAAACACCGCAGCCGTGTCACCTATCGCTGTTATGATTTACTTTTTTCCCATTATTCATCACCATTCTGTTTATTTGGGTAAAAACACTGACGGTTCATCTGGTCCACCGTAACCAGGGCAGTGTATTCATAATAAAACCGAATAGGTCCTGTGGAACATTGGTGGTGTCCGCCCACCGTCATGTCCGGGGTTGTCTTTTTGCCCGTCACAGCCTTCTCGGCATAGCAATGGGTGGCTATGGCGGGCATGGTCTCGTTACCTATCGACAGAAAACCCGTCCCCGGGTTCACCCCGCTGGTGATGTGACCGCCGCCCACAAATCCGTCAAGCGAATACAGCTTGTACCCGGAATAGTACCGCTCCTCGTACAACCCCGCGTAAACATTACCCATGTCTATCCGGTGTATGTAGCTGCCCCACACTCCCGTCGCCTGACTCACCTCGTCCGAAAGCAGCCACAGGCTGTTGGTCTGCGGGCTGTACCGCACATCGCGCATCGCCATGCTCGACGTAGACGACAGGGGTATGTCCACACTGTACTGCAGCGTCGGCACTCCTCCGCTCACCGATATCCATTTTATCGCCAGGCCGCAATCTCCCGAAGGGTCGTGGTAGTGGTATGCCGCGGCAAACATATCCCCAGTTATGGCCGCCGCCATCACCCTGCCTTCCACCACATGGTCGCTGAAGTCATACACCACTGTTCCACCGGGGGGGGGGATTGAATGGGCAAAATTGAACACCTTGTCATACAGCTCGAAACGGAAATGGTAATAGTCGCTGTCGAACGACACCACCACCACATGATTGTCGGTGAGGGTGATGTCGGTGTACTTCTCCCTCCCGTCCTTGTTATAGTGGTAGTCGTTAAGTATCCAGTTGTGGTTATAGAACTCTGCATCTCCGCAGCCTATGCGCCGCAGCATGATACTGGAATAGTCACCTGAAGAACGCAGGATCAAGTTGTCCGAGATATAGGCCACGTGCTGCCGCATCGTCCGCCCGCACTGGAACACTTCCAGCCTCTTCACCCCCGTCACCTGGTCATACGAATCATTTCTGCACAAATCAGTCAATCCCATATATGATACAGAGAAACGAGTCCAGTAAAAAGTAAAACTGCCCGACAGCAGGTCACCAATGGCAAAGCAGCCCAGCATGCCCACCTGATGGCCGCCATACATCACCGAGCCTCCCGCATAGACGGTGTCGCGCGATATGCGAAAATCATTTATCACCATGTCGCCGGGCAGTACCGCCCTGCGGATTACGCCTGCCGCATTGTCGTGGTACGCCATCACTCCGGGCATTGTCCCCAAACGGCTATAAACTATGTACTCCTGGCCGCGCCATTGCCTCACTATCGAGGTATCGCTCGGAATACCGGGGGATACCCACACATTGCTCTGCGCCGCCGCTGTCCACGCGGCTGAGAGCAATATCAAAAAGAAAATATTAACTTTCATAAATGTCCTCCTTTTTCAAATTGCAAAGATACACTTTTTTTTTTAACATACAATCTTTTTTTCAAAAAACTTGTAGCAAGAGACAACACTGGCGACAAAAAAACGCAATAGACACTCTTCTCCCGACTGTCATCTGTCGGGAAAGAAACATTCTCTAAAACCATTGCTCTTTTGGGGGGCTATTCCACCACCAGGCGTTTGGTTACACTGCCTGATGCCGTGTGTACCACTACCATATAGGTTCCTTTTGCCCAGTCGCGCACCGTGAAGCCCGCAGTGCTCCGGGGCATTTCGCGCCACTTCACTCCTCCGGCGTCATACACCTCTATCCCCTGCACCTCGCCGGGCGACACCACCTCGACCCATTCCGATGCCGGGTTGGGTCTTAGCCCCACTTCCGTTAATCCCCCTCCCTGTGTCCCTATGCCTACATTCACCTGCCACTCCACTCCTTCGCTCCACTCGCTGTAACGCAGCGTGTCCAGTTCGCGGCACACTGTCCGCACATACGCCACCATCAACTCCCCCACCGTGTCCTGATAACTCCACGTATTCGTGTGGCAGTTCACCTTCGTGCCGTCGTCAGGCAGCGTCCCGTGCGGCCCGTACGACACCTGCCACTCATCGTGCGTGCCGTCGTGCGTCCACCGCAGCCTCACCGTGTTGCCGTATGTGCTCATCAGGTCGAATGTCCACACCGGTGTGCAGGCCGGTGTGTCCACCGCCCATATCGTATCATATACCTTGATTATCGGCAGCACAAGCGCAAACTCGGGCACTATCTTATACACCCACTCATTCGGCCGCATGTTATATGGGTAATATTCATATTCACCGGGAACAAAATACTCGAAAAGACCTGGTTTCCACAACAGTCTCATTTTATTTTTTATCCAGCATGACGAATCGGGTGACATATACAAATTCGCATAACCATTTTGACAACTGGTTACCGATGTGGAGAGAAAAGCATATTGGGTACGTGGTCCACGTATGATACTGTCCGGGTCGTCGATATTCAGTTGTCCCCATTTCTCAGAAAAACCTACATAAAACGAGTCTTGCACACGAATGGGTTTGTCGAAATAAAAATCCCTCCTGCAAGCAGGATAATCATCACTATATAAAAACACCTGAGAACCACAAAGGTGTCCTGTCAAATTACTTTGCCAGAATTCAAACGTATCTAAATCTACTGTAGGAACGCTGTACGACCACGGCACCTGTGCCATCAGCTGGAAAGTGTCGGTCATCGCTTCATACAGATACAGATATTCCTGCCTTACCGGTTCTGGAAGATTACATTGTTTGACTTCATGCTCCCAGTACTCATACTTGTACATGGTTAATCCATACACCTCGGTAGGCTCTTCAAAGTAATTGTATTGAAGTGCATCACCGATGAAATTATAGTCTGCATAAATATTTGTATCATCGTCACTATATATTAGCCAAGGTACTTGAAAAACCGATTCGCTAGGCAATAAAGGATGCGTATGTGTACTGTCGGTATCAATCCACGCCTTGTAGTCGAACTGGAAATAGGGCTTGTACACCGTGTCGATCCTGATATACTTAGGCGTCTGCGCCGACACCCGGAGCGCCATGCCCAACAACAAAAGGAAAACAATCTTTTTCATAATATTTGTATTTTGTGCTATGCGACAAGTTGCATACTGCCCGCCCTTCAACACTTGTTTTGCCGAAGCACGGCAGCCATGTCACAATTAGCTGTTATTATTTACTTTTTTTACATTATTCATCACTATTCTGTTTCTTCGGGAAAAAGCACTGTCGGTTCATCTGGTCCTCCGTAACAGGGGCAGTGTATACTCTATTTGCCACACCAGGACCTGTGGAACATTGGTGGTGTCCGCCCACCGTCATGGCCGGGGTCGTCTTTTTGCCTATCACAGACTTCCCGGTATAGCAGTGGGTGGCTATGGCGGGCATCGTCTCGTTACCTATCGACAGAAAACCCGTCCCCGAGTCCACCCCGCTGGCGATGTGACCGCCGCCCACGAATCCGTCAAGCGAATATAGCTTGTACCCGGGATAATACCGCTCCTCGTACACCCCCGCATATACATTCCCCATGTCTATCCGGTGTATGTAGCTACCCCACACTCCCGTAGCCTGACCCACCTCGTCCGAAAGCAGCCACAGGCTGTTGGTCTGCGGGCTGTAACGCACATCGCGCATCGCCATGCCCGTTGTTGTCGTCAGGGGTATGTCCACACTGTACTGCAGCATCGGCACCCCGCCGCTCACCGTTATCCATTTTATTGCCAGGCCGTAGGCTCCCGAAGGATCCTTATAGTGATACGCTGCGGCAAACATATCCCCTGTTATGGCCGCCGCCATCACCCTGCCTTCCACCACATGGTCGCTGAAGTCATACACCACGGTCCCCCCGGGAGGAGCGATTGAATGGGCGAAATTGAACACCTTGTCATACAACTCGAAACGGAAGTGGTAATAGTCGCTGTCGAACGACACCACCACCACATGATTGTCGGTGAGGGTGATGTCGGTGTACTTCTCCCTCCCGTCCTTGTTGTAATGATATTGGTTCAACATCCAGTTTGGATGGTAGAACATTGCATCACCGCACCCTATGCGACGGAGCGTGATGCTGGAATAGTCACCCGAAAAACGCATGATTACGTTGTCCGAGATATAGGCCACGTGTTGCCGCATGGTCCGCCCGCATTGGAACACTTCCAGCCTCTTCACCCCTGTCACCAGGTCATACGATTCATTTCTGCATAACTCCCCAATAGCACTCATATCCGATTGCGCAAAAGGAGTCCAGTAAAAAGTAAAACTGCCCGCCAGCAGGTCGCCGATGGCAAAGCAGCCCAGCATGCCCACCTGATGGCCGCCATCCATCACCGAGCCGCCCGCATAGACCGTGTCGCGCGATATGCGGAAATCGTTCACCACCATGTCGGCAGGCAATTCAGCCTTGCGCACAACTCCGGCGGCATTGTCGTGATACGACATCGTCCCAGGCATACTCCCCTGTCGGGAATAGACAATGTACTCCTGTTCGTGCCATTGCCTCACTATCGAGGTGTCGGTCGGTATTCCAGGCGATACCCAGACCGTGCTCTGCGCAGCCACAGTCATTGCCACCGCCAGAGCCATCGTTACAATCAATAATCTTTTCATACTATGTATTTTTTTATGGGGTTCGTTATCTTTTCTGGACCATCCCTGCAGGACGAACCCGTTTCCCTGCCGTTCAGCCGAAAATAGCTTCCATTTTCAATTTGCAAAGATACATTTTTTTTTTAAAATAATAAAAAAAACACGCTCCGTTAACAAGAAACTTCGCTCCTTCACCCTCAGTTCTCCCATATTTCTCCCATATTTCTCCCATCGTGGATGGGAGAAATATGGGAGAAATAATGGTTACGTTAGGGTGAAGGAGCGAAGTTACTGCAAAAAAGCCGAGAAAAAGGTCTTATTTGGCCTCTCTTATATTGAATAGGCAATAATGCCCAACAAACCGGAGGCAAGAATAAGGTAGATGGGGCTGATGCGACGGAGGGAGAGGACGAAGACGGCAACAAAGATGGCAATGCTGAGGAGGAACTGGAGGGAGAGCGCGGGCTGGCCGAAGCTGTCGACGGTGAGCAGTTGCAGGGCAGCAGCGGCGATAAGACCCACAACGGCTTTGCGCAGCACGCTGAAAATATTCTCCACATCGCGGTTGCCTTCCATGCGGCGCAGAAACACCACAGCCACAACCATCAGGATGACGGGTAACAGGATAACGGCTCCCGAAGCCAGAAGCGCGCCCAGCACGGCCTGCCACGGCTCGTAGCCTGCGTTGAGGACGGCAGTGTAGCCGGTGTAAGTGGCGGTGTTGATGCCTACGGGGCCGGGTGTCATCTGGCTGACAGCAAGGATGTCGGTGAATTCCTGGGGCGAAAGCCACGAGTGGTTGACGGTCACCTCACTCTGGATGAGGGCAATCATGGCATAGCCTCCGCCGAAGGTGAAGAGACCGATTTTGAGGAAAGTCCAGAAGAGCTGAAGGAATACCATGGCTATTGTTTTTTAATTCTACCGTAAGCGAAGCCGAGAATGACGGCGGCAAGGATGACGAGGATAGGGCTGACATCGAGAAGCCAGATGAGCAGTGCTGCGAGGATGGGAATCCAACAGGTGGACCATGTGACTTTGGCGGATTGGGCAAGGCGGAACACGGGGGCGGCGATGAGCGCCACCACAGCGGGACGCACCCCCATGAAGAAACGCTCGACAATGACGTTGGAGCGGAAAAAGCGGAAAAGCACTGCCAACGTGAGGATGAAAAGGATAGGCATGACAATGTTGCCCGCAATGGCGGCGATGGAGCCGCGCAGCCCGCGCAAGCGGTAGCCGAGGCCTGTGGCCATGTTCACCGCCAGCACACCGGGCATGGACTGGGAGAGGGCCAGCTGGTCGAGAAACTCTTGGCGGCTCATCCACTGACGTTTGTCGACAAGTTCCTGCTCCATGAGGGGTATCATGGCATAGCCTCCGCCAATGGTGAAGGTGCCTATTTTGAGAAAAGAGTAAAAAAGATCACAATATTTTACCATTATCCACGTTATATGTAACACTCCTGTAACGTCACAGGGGTGAAAAAATTGTATCACAACAAAAAAAGCGGGTCACTCCCGCGTAAAACAAAACAGAAAAGAGAAGATGATTTTACTCGACATTTCGAATGGATGGAAGACGGCCATCATGATTGCGGCAATGGTGGCGGTGTTTTACTTTTTCCTTATCCGGCCGCAGAGCCAGGAAGCCAAGAAAGAGGCGGCCTATCGCGACAGTCTGAAAGCGGGAGACCGCATCATGACGGCCAGCGGGATACACGGCACGATAGTGAGCACCGATGGGTTGCAGGCGGTTGTGGAAATAGCGCAGAACACCCGTATCAAGGTTGCGCTGACCAGTATCAAACCCATACCCGAACGCGTCAGGAAATAGGCTTTAAGAAAGATTAACGGCAAAGGCTCCGGAAACTTTTCAACCTTTCGGAGTTTTGTTGTATCTTTGCAAACGTTTTTCCACCCATTTGATTCGGAAAAACCCGTACAACACACAAAAGAACAATCCTTTATGCCATCGCAAGAATTGCATGATAAAATAGTAGAAACAGCCACAAGCATGTTTATCCAGCATGGGTGCAGGCGAATAACCATGGACAATATTGCCAACGAACTGCATATTTCCAAGCGCACACTGTATGAGCATTTCGAGAGAAAGGAGGACTTGCTGATGGACTGTTTTATGTACATGAAAAGATTGTTGGACGAGAAAATACACAAACAGAAGTTGGAGAACGAATCGCCGGTGATGATGCTTCTCTATATCTTCAAGTGCTTGTCGGTGTACAGTTCGAAGGTTTCGCTGCTGTTGACGGATGTGCGTAACCATTATCCCGAAATATACAGCCAGCTGTTCTACTCCAAGGCAAAAATACATGCAGGACACATGGGTCAGGCATTGAGAAGGGCCAAGGAGATGGGCGACCTGAGACCTAACGTGAACATAGAAAATGCCATGGAGGCAATAACCTACATCATCAAGAACATCGACACCGAAAGCCCTCCCTCGGAGGCACTGAACACATTGAGCGAAAGTGCATACACTTTTGTGAGGGGGATGCTCTCGATAAATGCGATTGAGCATTTCGACCAACTGGAGACCCGTATCCGGGAGGAATTGCAGAAGAATTAACTGCAGGAGGGAAAGACATTTTTAAATCTATCATACAACAATAAAAAAACAATAAAGGACTATTCATGAAAGTATACCGAAAAATCATGTTGTTTGCATTGGTTTGTGCCGGAGCCATAGGGATGCAGGCCCAGGGGACTTCAGCGCTGAGACTATCACTGACGGAGGCACAAAACTATGCTTTGGAACACAACTATTCACTACAGAATGCCGCCCTCGAGGTGCGTAAAGCCGAGGCCACGAGGTGGCAGACACTGTCGACGATGTTACCACAGGTGAAGGCGGGATTTGACTACCAAAACATGTGTGGTTACGAAATGAATCTGGGCGGGAGGAACTCGATGTCCTCGATGTTGCCCGATTCCATCACCATCGGAGGCACTACATTCCCCATTTCATTCCCCTCCAGCGAGCCGACAGGGAACACGTCGACGGGAATCCCGATGAACCCAAGCGGGACCTTCAGCATCACCGCCTCGATAGCACTGACGGGAGCCCAGATTGTTGGGACTATGGTGAACCGGGTAGCCATTGACATGGCCGATATTGCCAACCGACAGACCGAGCACACCACCCTCACCAATGTCAAAACCACCTACACTTCGATTTTGATAATGGAACAGACGGTGCAATTGCTCGACACCACCTTGCAAAACATGCAGCAATTGCTTGCCACTACGGAGGCAAGTGTGCGCGCCGGTGCCTCGGAGCAAATCAATGCCGACAAGTTGAAGGTG
Organism: Bacteroidales bacterium; assembly: GCA_017530105.1. Taxonomy (GTDB): domain Bacteria; phylum Bacteroidota; class Bacteroidia; order Bacteroidales; family P3; genus Colimorpha. The sequence goes on along the minus strand of JAFXMW010000111.1, from coordinate 2,712 downwards.
CAGGTGGCGTCGATGCGCAGCAGCATCAACACCACACGACGCACACTGAAAATGCTTTATAATTCGATGCTTTTGCTGCTGGGAGCCGATGTGGACACAAAGCTGGAACTCACCACCACCCTCGATGAGGTGCTGGATGTTGACTACGCTGCAAAACTCACCTTGGGCGGATTTGACATTGAAAAGAATTATGACTACCAGCTGTTGCAGAAGAACGAACTGCTGTCGCGGCAACAACTGAACTTGGCCTGGATGGATTTCACCCCGACACTTTCGGCCTACTATCAATACAGCGACAAGACATACTTCGGCAAGGATGCGGGATTCAACATGACGCCTCCCAACATGATAGGTGCCAGCGTGAGCCTGCCGATTTTCCAGAGCGGAACACGAATGGCAAAAATCAAAGGAGCCAAAATCAGCCTGCAAGAGACGCTCAACAGCAAGCATCAGGCCGAGGACGGGTTGAAGGTGCAATACAACCAATTGTGTTATGATTTGGTTTCGGCCATAGAAAACTACCAGATACAGCACGAGAACCTTGACGTGACACGGAGTGTGTTCCGCAACATTTCAGAGAAATACACTTATGGACGTGCCAGCAACCTGGAAGTGACCAATGCCAGCAATGACATTCTCACCGCACAAAGCAACTACATACAGGCGGTGATGAGCGTGGTGCAAGCCCAGGTGGCATTGGAGAACCTGTTGGGAGAAGCACTCTCAAAGTAAAGGGACAAAAGAAACAGACATTTATCAATTGAATAAAAAATACAACGACATAATGAAAAGAATCATTAGAAACACCACATTGCTGATGGCCGTGAGCCTGATGGCCGCCTGTGGCGGGAAAAGCCCGGAACGCCAAGCCACCACTACCCAAAAAGAAAACGAGAAAGTGAAAGTGATGACCCTGCAGAGCGAACGCATCGCCAAGCAGTTGGAACTTTCATCAACCCTTGAAGGTTACGAGACTATGAACATTTCGCCCAGCATTACCGGGCATATCGAACACATATATGTGGAAGTGGGCAGCCGTGTGCAAAAAGGAGCCATGCTGGTGCGCATGGACCAGACACAATTGAATACCACCCGCATCAATTTGGCCAGTACAAAGACCGAACTCGACCGTGTTGCCGCCTTGAAGGCTTCGGGGAGCGTGAGCGAACAGGTGTATGACCAGACCAAGGCCGGATATGACCAGTTGGTGGAGACGGAGCGGTTCCAGAACGAGAACACCTTTGTCCGTGCCCAGTTTGCCGGAGTAATCAGCGCAAAGAATTACGAGGATGGCGAGATGTACACCGGAGCCCCTATTTTGACCCTTACACAGATTTCGCGACTGAAGGCCGTCATCAACATTCCAGAGACATACTATCCAATGGTAAAACAGGGTATGAAAGTGGACGTATACAGCGACATTTATCCCGACAAGACTTTCCCTGCCACCATCGAAATTGTGTACCCCACCGTCGACCCTGCCAGCCATACCTTTCAGGCCAAGCTTAACATTCCCAACGGCGGCGAGAAAATACGTCCGGGTATGTTTGTCCGCACTACCCTGCCGCTGGGACAGATTGATGCCATTGTGGTGCCTTACCAGAGCGTGCTGAAGCTGACTGGCAGCAACGACCGCTATGTTTTCACCAACCAGAACGGCACCGCCCACAGAGTGGCTGTTACCCTTGGACAGCGTTTCGACGACCGTATTGAAATCATCCCTGTTATTCCCGGAGACCTGAAAGAGGGCGACCAACTTGTAACCACCGGACAAGCCCGCTTGGTTGACGGATGTAAACTTGAAATAGTGAAATAAGATGGCGATATACAAAACAGCAATCAGCAAGCCCATTACAACAGGGCTGATATTTGTGGCCGTTATTGTGCTGGGACTGTTCTCCCTCTCGCGTCTGCCTATCGACCAGATGCCTGAGATGGACCCCCCATACGTGACGGTAATGACCACCTACGCCGGTGCCAACGCCAGCGAAATAGAGACCAACATCACCAAGCTTATCGAGAACTCGCTGAACTCTGTCGACGGGCTGAAGAACATTACCTCCACCTCGAAGGACAACATCTCGGTAGTGACCCTTGAGTTTGAATGGGGTTCGAATATCGACGAGGCTTTGAACGATATCCGCTCGTATGTCGACCTGCTGTACGACAATCTGCCCGACGGCGTGTCACGTCCCATGATATTGAAGCTCAACTCCAGCGCCATGCCCATCATGGTCTATGGCTTCACCGCCAAGGAGAGCTACTCCGGCCTTGACCGCATATTGGAGGACAACGTGGTCAACGAGCTCAACCGCGTGGACGGTATCGGTAACATTACCGTCAGCGGTGCCCCCGAACGCTATATTTACATCGACCTCGACCCCAAGCAGCTCGATGCCTACGGCCTCAGCCTCGAACAGGTGGGCACAGCCATCAGCTCCAATAACCTCGACCTTGCCTCCGGCACCGTCAAAATGGGCAAGGAGCAGTACCAGATGCGTGTGAAGGGTGAATATATCGAGAGTTCCGAAATCGCCGACATCGCCGTTGCCCTTACCCCCACAGGCAAACAGGTGTTTGTGCGCGACCTTGCCACCGTGCGCGACACCATCAAAGACCTCTCCCTCGACGAGAAAATCAACCGGCAGGACGGTGCCCGTCTCATCATCACCAAGCAGACCGGCGCCAACACAGTGGCTATTGCCCGCGAGG
>JAFXMW010000110.1 GCA_017530105.1 Bacteroidales bacterium | reverse complement strand
GCCGAAATCAGTGCCATCCGCACCGCACGCACCACCAAGATGGGCATCATCAACAGCTACCTCTACTACGAGCGCATGGGCTTCAACCCCAAGAAAAACCATGCCAAGATGCTCTTCGAGGCCTATCCCATTGTCACCATGCAGGATGTCATCAACTTCAACCACAAGTACATCAAAGGACAGAAGAAAGTCTACATGTGCCTCGGCAAGGAAGCCGACATGGACTTCAACGCCCTCGCCAAGTTCGGCAAGGTGAAGAAGCTCTCGCTCAAAGACATCTTCGGTTACTAATCGACCGTTCCCCAAAAGAGGGTGCCCTCTCGGGCATCCTCTTTTTTTTATCCCCTAATCGGTCCTTAGGCCGACTATACTATCCATCTCGCTTTTTCAGGTCTGGTTAACCTAAATCGGTCGATGGAATATACCTATTCGAAATCTCCGATGGAGAAATATCCTATCCATCAACTTGGTATGCTATTAAACGAAAGCCCCTACGGGGCAGGGATATTCCCCATGCATTGCACGATTCGGCAGGTGCTCCGTAGGAGCTCTCGCTTAATAGCCAACATCATACCCCTCTCAAATTATACTCCGTAGGAGTTTTCGGTTTCCTAATGACCGATTTGGGGTTAACCCATTTGGGATAATCGGGTCTAGCGTTAAAAAAGGTTAAAAAGAGGCATCCGAGTGATAATTTTCACCCCCTGTGGTGTCTATAGAATAGAAAGGGGAAATAACGAGTAAAGCCATTCGTCACTATGACTGGTCATGACGATAGCCGAGAACTGTTCGACGCCATTGTGCGTCGACACGAGGGCACTATCAAAAAGATAGGTGCACTGTTCTATATGCCCGGCTCTTACCACTACGACGAGCTAGTGTGCGACCTGACCACCTACCTGTGGCTAGTATTCTACAACCTGCCGCGGGGCACTGTCATCAGCCACGAGCATGCGTGGGTTTACAGCATCCTTTACCGCAAAGCCCTCAACATCATACGCGACGAAGACCGCCGCCAAGCCCACTTCGACTACACTGCCAACATCACCAACCATGCCAACCCCGACGACACGGAGGACCTATACAGCAAGCTATACAAACTTATCAGCCATCTTGATGATTACGACCAAGAACTCATCATGATGTATATCGACCACAACTCCGTCAAAGAGATTGCCGCCATCATGGGCAAGAACTACCTTCATACCCTGCGGCGCATCAACAGAATAAAAGACAAGCTGTATCAGCTTAATAAAGAATCAGAACCATGAAAAGGAAACAAAGAATCGACCCGCTGGAGAGCGTCCTGCAGGACTACTCGCAGCGCATAAGCCTCACCCCCGAGCTGAGCGACGAGCAGCGGGCGCGGGCTTACGCCGAAGGCAACAGGCATGCCCCAAACGCCGTTCCGCCGCTGCCAAAGTCACGGCCATCGCGAATGGTCTATCGGGTAGTGGCCGCCATGCTCATCCCCCTGGTTGTAATACTCTTCATACTGCTACCCGTGGCTCCTGCCGACCCCGATGGACTCCAGGCCGGGCGTGTGGCCGAGACCGCCCCCCTGCCCCTCCCGTCACAAGGTGCTGCGGAGCCTGCTGCCTTTCAGCCCTCCACCCCCGCACCCCAAAGGCTACACCACCCTGCAGCACAGCCTCGAGCATTAGATGTCGAGCCAAGTGCCACACCTCCTGCCACCGCCCTCCCACCAACGCCAGCCGTCCAGCCCGCCGTAGCCCTTGCCGACAGCCTTGTGCTCTTCCCGTCCGACAGCATGCCTCCCTCCGCCATTCCTCCCACAATAAATGCCACCTATGCCTCCTTCATCTGCTCCAGCGAAGTATGCGACACCCAACGGTTCCTCTACCACCTCTGCCTCGAATTGTCATTAATATAATCCCTTAATCCCTCAGCCATGAAAAGATTCATCATCGTTACAGCCCTGACAGCCCTGATTATGTGCAACGTTGCCGCCCAATCAGCAGCTTTTCTGCGCTATGCACCGAACCCCGACCTCGACGTGGCCTACATCGAAGGATTCCGTATTGACGACTCCACCGTTTTCGACGTGACGGTCATCCTGATAAAGGACTCCGCTACAATGGCTTGGTTGATAAATGACCTTCATCTCAACAAATACAATGATAGGATATTTAGTAAAAAAAATCCAGTCCACTACTTTATATTTAATGTATCACCAGACGACCCGTCGAAGCGCATAAAAAATCCCCGTTATGTAAAACACGACCTAATGATATTTACACCACACCACAAACGGATTACCATCTATCATAACATTGACAATAACTTATTAGACAACATATTGGACCACATGTCAAAAGAAATAAAAAAAGATATCCAGAAGAAATGAAAAACGTCATCATCACATTAGCAGCACTTGCACTGCTCGCCACAACTGCCATCAGTTGTCAAAAGGAGACAGACGACAGCTCTGTCGTCCCGATTACCTGCTCCAAACACAACGTCATTTACCATATCGATGGAGCGACCCACTACGCCTATATCCATTCCGAGACAGAATGGCATGCCTTTATGGAACGGATGTTTGCCCTGGCACGCCAAGGACACCGCATCACGGTGAGCAGGACCACCACCGCCCGCCAAGTTGCCACCAAGGAGACCGTGACCTACAAAACGAGCGACCCTGAGGATGCCAAGCGCTGGGCAAAAGATATGATTGCTGAAGGATACGATGTTGAAATCAATTTTGACGAAGAGAGCGGTATATATATCGTAATAGCCACACAGGAATAGGACTACCTCCCAGAAAGAAGAAAAAAACACTACGAATGTCACAAAACGGCCCATTTTTGTGCTTTTATCACCATAGAACGGCAGTGTATGCCTGCCAAGCGCCGAACAATGTACCCTTACCGACAAATATACTAAATGCATAACGATAACTTTTAAAAGAATACTACTATGAAAAGAGTAAGTTTATTTATCATCACCACCGTCCTGCTGTGGACGGGGCTGCAGGCGCAGATTTTCACCGTCTCAGACACCACTCCGTGCTTTGAACGCCAGCGCAACTACTTTTATTACACGTGGTTCGATACGTCCAGATGGTATTTGAACTCCAAAGACACCTTGTGGTTCAATCATTCGCAGAACGAATGTATTCCCCAGTGGCAGTATTGGTTAAATTATATCACTGAAACTGCTGACTCCACTCGGACCCCCTCTCTTCATTTCTTCGGGCAATACACTTCAAGGCCGTTGAAAATAAAAGGCCTTTGGGCGATGGTGGACAAGAACCCAATTGAACATGATCCTAGGCCCATTTTAAACTATTCGAGAGCAGCCGAATATCTATACCTGTACACTGTCGATTCCAACGAGCCATATATCGATACCTTGGATTGGTATTACGACTCCTATTTCCTGAAGCGCATCAACGGGGCACGGTGGGACACCAACCAGCCCCGCATGCTGTGCATACCCGCATACGTCGACGGCCACGCACCCTATAACAGATTCCGGGACGAATATTGCCCCGCTTACCAATACTGTTATCTTTATGAGGCTCATTTCGACTCAGCCGTTACCGTGGAGGGAGAATTTTGGATTGCCGGGACATACAACAGTAATGTCCAAGGTAGATATCGCCCTGTATGGCTTCATTATCCTACAGAATACCTCTCGTGGGGATCTAGGATGACGTGCGGACGCATTAAACTTTTGTCTGGATCAGTCGACGGGCCGTGGCGTCGGGGCGGCTATGATTATACTTGGGAATTACAGGCAGGGCCCTTCGGCGTGATTACCGACTACCAGTGGTTTGTGCATGCCGCCACGGCCGACAGCGCACAGGGCATGGCCCTCGGCACGGACTACTGCACCGACTCCACCCAGGTGACCATCTCCGCCGTCCCCAACCGGGGCTTCCGCTTCCTCCACTGGAACGACGGCAACACCGACAACCCCCGCTCCATCCTGGTGACGCAGGACACCCTCTTCACCGCCTTTTTCGAACCCCTTGAACGGTATAGCGTCTCCACCGACTGCAATTTCCCCTACTGCTTCGTGGCAGGCGACAGCGTGTACTACGAGGGCGACACCGCCACCCTCTATGCCTACACCGATGTGCCTTCCTATGCCTTCTCGCACTGGAACGACAGCGTTGTCGACAACCCGCGCTCCGTCGTCGTGACGCAGGACACCGCTTTCACCGCCTTCTTCGTCGAGCGGCAGGGCATCGCCACGCCCAAGTCTCAACGCCCGGCTTTCTCCCTCACCCCCAACCCGGCGCACGCCACGGTCACCGTCGCCCTCGCCTCGCCCTGCGGCACCGACTGCTCCCTCTCCCTCCGCGACGCCTCCGGCCACGAGGTGCTGACCATGACGCTGACTGCCGACTCCTCCTCCGCCACCCTCCCGCTCCGCCACCTCCCCGCCGGCTCCTACTTCGTCACCCTCTCCACCCCGCAGGGTTCCTCCACACAGAAACTCATCCTGCAATAGCAAGCATTGTTGTAGGTCATAGTCTTCGGTTTGGATATGACCGATTTGGGATAAAAAAAGGTGCCCCATAAGCCAATCGGCCTATGGGGCACAATGTTTTGTATACCCAAATCAGTTGTTGGTAATCTTGTAAATGGCAGTTCCAGAAGCGGTAGTGGCTTGGAGAAGGAAAATGCCTTGCGAGGGGAGCTGGAGGGTGGCAGAGATGCCGTTGACCGTGGCAGAGTGGAGCAACCGACCATCGAGACTGAAGAGTTTCAGTTCGGCGGACTCGCCACCAGGCATGGTCACCTGGCACTGGCCATGAGCAGGATTGGGGCTGACGACAAGCGATGGTGCACCGGCGGTGGAAATGCCTTCAGGCAAATCGACAGTGGTGAAATCGACAGCGATGCCTTCGCCATAGCTGTTTTCGCCACAGAAGGACTTGACGACTGCTTTGTAGTGAGTGCTGGGGGCCAGCGGCGGGAAATAGAAGATTGGGGAGGCTACAACTTCCTGAACAAACCCAAGCGTGTCGTTGCCATACTCCACTTCCCACTCTCGGATATCGGCGCGGTCCTCCCAAGTAAGGCGGTAGCCCGTGACGAGATGGTCGGGTGTGACAGTGATATTATCAACACCTCCAAGATAGACACCACTGAGATTGCCACAAGGGGAATGGAACATCACCGAGTCCCATTCGCCATAAACATTGTGAGGGCATTTGGAGCGGACATAGAAGTCGTAGTCGGTATTATTTTCGAGATAGAGATAAGAAATAGTCAGGTCGGGCGTGGTTAGGGTGAGGGTATTACCTGTGCCAAGTTCAAAACCATGTTCGCCATACTGTACCTCCCAGGTAACATGATCGTCGACGGCAGACCAGACAAGATGATAGATTACATAGGGATCGGTTACAGCCTCAACCCTCAGATGCAAAACGCTATAGCAGGTGTCGGGATTGGTGCGGAACTGGATGGAAGACCATTCGCCATAGACACTGTCGTTGCAAAGGGTACGGAGGTAGCAATCGTAGAGGACATCGGCTGTGAGGTTGGTAAGGGTTACGGTGTTGTTGGCAAGGGTTAACAGAGTGCCACTGCCTTGAGCGAAACCGGACAGCCCATATTCCAATTCGTAGCCAACCACACTGGCCGTGGTGCTCCAGTTGAGGAGTGCCTCGTGGATGTCGGGAGTGGCAGTGAGTCCCACAACGGCGGCGCAAGTGTCGGGTTCGACCACGGGTACCGTGTCGTGCCAGAGCACAAGGTTGTCCACACAAAGATAGGAGCCCTGCTGCATGGTGTTGCTGGCAGAGGAGAGCAAGATGACGATGAGCGAGTCGGGGGCCTGCTCGGGGAAAGAGGAGTCGAGCGAATGCAGGGAGACATAGTCGACGGTGAAGGGGGTGTAGTTGGCGATATTGGTGAGAGCAAGATTAGCACCGCCACCCACCACATCGCGCTGCTGGGTAGCGGAGTTGTAGTGGGTGCCGAGAAGCAGCACACCACCATTATCACCGCTATCGGCGGCCTGGTATTTGTAGCTGCCGGTCATTCTTGTCGGCTCGAAGCCTCCAAGGTCAATGCCACCAGAAATCAGCTCGTTGACATCGACCGAGGCCAGCGAGGCGAGAATCTGTTCGATGCTGTCCATGTTGGAGAGCATGTTGGTGACAATGGGGAGAAAGGTTTCGAGGTCGACAGTGCCTGTGGAGAGGACTGATGGGAAGACGGTCTGCGTGAGCATGGAATCAAGATTATTCTCTACAATGCTGTAGATATCGGGATTGATGAGGTCTTCGAGCATAAAGGTGTGCAACTTCAGAGCCGAAGCGCTGTCGGGGACGACACCCGTCTCGCGGGAGACTTTCACCAGGGGAAGGGTGGTGTTGATGGTGAGGGGTAGTCCTGGAATGGAGATGGTCTCATTGACAGGATAAGAGAGGTAATCCCAACCCGTAGGGGTAGAGAACGAGTCGTAGACAGGGACATTGAGCGTGAGGAACGAAATGCTGTAGCCCGGATGGGAAGTCCACTGTTCGAAACTGCCGCGGGGAACCCGCATGGAGGTCTGAGCCGAAAGGGCGTTGGCCAGGAAAGTCAGACCGAGTGCCAGGATGAAAACTTTTTTTGTCATATTAATTAACTTTTTAATTAGAGACGATAGAGTTGATAGATACGATAGAGAATAGAAACTATAGCGTTATTTGATGGGGGTGGTGTGTTTCAGTAGTTGCTCGGCGAGGCCGATGCTGTAGCCGTTGCTGTGGAAGAGGATACGGCCGCGCTTGTCGACTACGGCCACGAGGGGGTATTCATATTTGTCGAGCTTGAGGGTCTGAGCCAGGACTTTCTCGGCGGGGTCTTGCCGCCCGGCAGCAATGCCCGTGACATCGGTGTTGGGGAGACGGTTGAGCTCGCGGTTGGTGGGGTCGGTGGTGACGGCAAAGGTCATCCCGCTCCACTTGCGGAAAGCGGCGCTATGCTCAAGCATCTCTTTGACGAGGTGTTTAGCGGGCTCGCGATGGGGGCCGAGGAAGGCAAGGATACAACCCGTTTCGCCTGCATAGTCGGAGAGCTCGACACCGTCCATGATTTCAAAACCTTCGGGGAGCTTGGGCAACGTTCCTGCATTTTCATTGCGTGGCACAAGGGGCAGCAGGATGATTTCCTTGGTGACACGCTCTCCCGCCTTGACGGTGAAGAGCTCCATGCGGTTGAGCACGGTGCCGTCGGGGTAGCGGTTGCCGGTGGAGAGGCAATAGGTACCGGGCTCGAGGTCGATGGTGGCAGGGAAGGAAGCCATGCGTGGGTCGTCCTCGAAGTCGAAGGTGCGGAAGTCGCCGTTCTCAAGCTTTTGGAGGGTGAAGTGGGGGTAATAGATGGGTTTGGCGGGCTCTTTGCCGTGGTAGGTGAGGGTTAATTGAGAATTGAGAATTGAGAATTGAGAATTGTTGGTTGTAGATTTGTGGTTGAGGTCGGTCTTTTGCCAGGCGGTGCCGTCCCAGACGTAGATGGTGTTGGTGGCGTTGTCGAGGTAGGCAGGGATGTCGAATGCCCGGCAGGCGGCCACGAAGAAGATGTCGCGGCTGTGGGGGTCGGCATGGCGCAGACGGAACACGCCCATGGGCGAGATGGGGCAGTTGTAGTAGTTGCCCGTGTCATCAACCTCGATGTTCTCTATTGTCCATTTCTTCAACGCCTCATAGTCCTGCTTATACTCCTCTGCCTGTGTTCTCTGTTTTACCCAGAGGCGCTCATTATCGGAGGTTTCAACTCTGTAGGCAAAATCGGTCATTCCTTTTAACAAGGGCTTCCGCCAGTCGCGCACCAACTCGTTGCTGATGCGGGCAGGGAGAATGCCTTTCTTATACACGTCGTAGGTGTAGAGGCAGTTGGTGCAGGTGCCTTTTGTGTGGTCCAGCCAGTCGAATCCTGTTTCTTGGGCTTGGAGCACCTCGGCGGTGATGTCGCGCAGGTCTTTGTCGGAGTAGGACTTGAGGTAGTCGTAGATATGTTCGCCTGAGCGGTACTGGGCACCCCAGTGCTCGAAGAATTTGTATATCTCGGCGTAGTTGCCCTCGGACTTTTGGACGATCTCCCACACTTGGGCATCGGAGAATAGCTTCTGGTTCCAGAGCCAGTCTTTGGGGAGGTAGGACTTGAAGTTGTCCTTGGTGGGGAAGGT
>JAFXMW010000109.1 GCA_017530105.1 Bacteroidales bacterium | reverse complement strand
TGCCAAGGCCACTCCGCCACAATCGACGCCTCCAGCTGGCCCGAAGGCACCTACATAGCCATTGTCCGCACCCCCGCAGGTGCCTCCTCGCAGAAACTGACCATAAAACGATAACCCGATAACAACCGTGCAGGCAACCCACGGTTCGCTCGTTCACCCCCAGTTCTCCCATATTTCTCCCATATTTCTCCCATCGCGGATGGGAGAAATATGGGAGAACTGACGGATAAGAAACGGTGAAGGAGCGAAGGCAGGCTGTCGGGAGGGGGTGAAAAAAAGAGTGCCGGGACGGTGGTCCGGCACTCTGTTATGGGTTGGTGGAGGGCTATAGTTTGTAGACTTTCTGGTCGATGGGGGTGTTGAGGAGGGGTTTGTGGGTTTGGCCTTTAGCGTCGAGTCCCATGGTGTATTTGTGTATGAGACCGAGTTTTTCTTCGATTTCCATGTAGTCGATGAGGCATGTTTTTTTGTCGTATTTGAGCAGCATCTTGGTGATGCCTTTGTTGTGTCCTTTCTTGACGGTGAGGGTAACGACGTAGTGGGTGGCGGTGGTGGCCAACTGGAAGTCGGTGTTGAGGTCGGTGACGATGCTGTAGATGTCGCCGTTCATGGCCCATGCGAGGGCGTTGCCGAGGAGTTTCATGAGGGGGACGTAGCGGTAGTTGAATTTGAGTTTGTGTCCGTCGATGCCGTTGTAGAGGTGTGTGGTGGTGATGATGTAGTATTCGCCTTCGGGGTTGTTGTAGCGCATGGCTATCTTGGCTTCGGTGTCGCCGTGTTTGGCGGGGTTGACTTGTTCGTAGTAGAGGGTGCCGTAGCGGTGCTGGAGGGTGTTTTTCTTGACTTTGACGAGGTCGTGGCGGAAGTTGTTCTGCAGGGAGCGGTATTGTTTGTTGGCGGTGAGGATACGGTTGAGGGTGGCGCTGTCGGCAGCGGTGATGTTCTGGGCTTGTGCTGCAAAGGCAACGGCGAAGGTGAGGAGCAGGAGGGTGAGAGTTTTTTTCATGTGTTTTGTTGTTTGGTAATAAATAAAGTCCCCTGAAAAAGGATGGGTGTCAGGGGACTTTGTATGTTTTTTTTGTTTGTGTTATCTGACGGTGAATTTGACGGCGTTGCCGTTGAGGTGGTAGATGTAGACACCGGGGGCGTAGCTTTGGAGGTTGAGACGGTATTCGCCGGTGCCGCCGGGGATAACCTGTTTGTCAACCATTTTGCCGTCGGCGGCGTAGACTACGAGGGTGGCGTTGAGGGGGAGGTTGGAGGGAATCATGAGGTAGTCGGAAGCGGGGTTGGGGTAGCAGGGGGCCTCGGAGTAGGAGGTGTTGTCGTCGATGCCGAGGTTGTTGGGGTGGATTTTGTAGACCATGGCGTGGCCGGCCGAGAAGGAGTAGCCGCTGGCTGTTGTTTGAATGGAGGTGGCGGGAGCAAGGGTGAAGAAGCCGTCGCTGTTGCCGCCCCAGCCCCAGCGGATGTAGAATTTGGAGTTGCTTGACGAGGAGGAGCCTGCAATGATAAAGGCGTGACCAGCACCATCTCCAGAGGTGTTGGGATTGGGGTCGTGGGCGCTGTAGTAGACGGGACGGGCGTAGTCGTCGAGTTCGCTGTGGAGCATGGAGAGCCATTCGGCATCGGAGACGAGAGTGCCGCCGTTGGTGTGGTGGCGTTTTACATAGGTGATGTCGGGTGAGTATTTAAACCAATTGGTAAAGGCATTGGGGACGTCCTCGCTATGGGCACCGCTACCGTCGACGTTGAAGCCCATTTTAACGGTCACGCCGCAGGCGAAAAGCAGTTTGCCGATGGCTTTCTGTTCCTCCAGGGGGCTGCGGTAGGTGAGTTTGTTGGGCATTTTTTCGTATTCGAATTTGTTGGAGTCGACGAGGAATTTGTATTTCAAGGTTTTTCCGTTCCAGGAATAGGAGCAGGTGGAGGAGTTTTCGTTACCGCCCACGGTGGGGTGTTTCCAGTAGTGGATAATCATGCCCATGGCAGTGGCTACGCAGCCGGCAGGGCAGCGCTCGCCGCTGACGACGGGGCTGTAGTAGTTGTAAGGCTCGACTTGGTCCCATTGGGCTTGGACGAGGATGCTTTTGCTTTCGGGTTCGTAGGAGAAGGTTTGGTCGGCCAGTTCTTTCCACATGCCGAGGACTTCGGTAGTTGGGGTGGCGTCGGTGTTCTGGTTTTGGCTGATGAGTTTGGAGTAGCTGTCGAGCATGTATTGACATGCGGGGTTGATGTTTTCAGGATCGAGGTGTCCGATGGGAGAGTAGGCCAGGATGGGTTCGGTGCAGTCGGAGGCCGAGACCACTACGAAGCCGTTGCCCGCCACGTTGAAGGCATACAGCGAGGGGATGCTGAGAGTGGGGTTGTCGAATTGTAAGGCTAATTTGAGGTTGTCGGCACTGACAGGTGCTTTGGCTCCGGTTGCCACGGTGAAATAGTAGGCACCGATTTGTTTTGCTGTTTGGAGGTCTACATTTTCGGCTTTTGCTGTTCCGCAAAGGAGGGCAGAGACGATGAAAATGACAGATAAGAACTTAAATCTCATAGTGTTATTGTTTATATGATTGATATTTTTATATTTGTTTCAAGTAGCAAAAATACGATTTTTTCTTGAAAGATTGTTTTTTGGTTTAGTTAAAAGATGTTTTTTTTGGAAAAAAAGTTGGTTGGGTGGGGTTCAAAGGGAGAGGAGGAAGAAGACGGCAAGGCCGAGGTAGTTGCCCACGAGATAGCCTATCAGCCCTATGGTGATGCCGAGGACGGTGAGGTCTTTGTTGTTGAGGAGTGCGGCGACGAGGGGTACGAAAGGGGGGGAGTTGATGAGTGCCACGGAGGTGACGAGGGTGGAGTCGCCGTCGAGGTGGAGGAGTCGTGCAAGGAGTATCTGGATGAGGAGTGAGGCAAAGATGATGAAGAGGATGTACCAAAGGATGTTGAGGCTGCCGGAGAGGTCGAGTTGACGGATGTCGCAGCCGTTGGCTATGGAGAAGCAGAAGAGGTAGACGAAGTAGAGGCCTACGGTGAAGGCAAGGGGTTGGCGTTGGCGGCTTTCGGCCTGGCGGTTGACTTGTTGGACGAAGGGGATGAAGGAGGCCGCAATGGAGAGGGTGGTGAGGATGAGGATGAGCATGGGTGTGGAGAGACTGTCGGGGAAGAGGGTGGAGAGGAGGTAGGCGACGACGGCGATGGCAAGGGCAAGGGGGAGGGTGAGGAGAGGGAGAGGGTGTTTGTGACGGGAGGATTGGCCGGGGAGTGGGGTTGTGGAGGAGGGAGGGGCGGCAGGGGTGGCCTGGGCGGGAAGGAGTTTGCGGAAGAGGGGTTTGCCGAAGCAGATGACAAAGACGAGGTAGAGGGCGGTGACGATGAGGTCGTAGGAGGTGATGTAGAGGTAGGTTTCGTGGTCCATGCCTACTCCGTGGGCTATGGCTCCCATGTTGGGGATGCCGCCGGTGTAGATGCCTACGGCCACGGCACTGACTTGTGCGAAATGGAGTGGGGAGCTGTGTCCACGGAAGAGGAAGTAGCCTGCGACAATGGTGACGAGGATGGCGGCAAAACCGCTGAGTCCTGCTTTGAGGGCTTTGCCTGTGGACCAGTGGGAGAGGCTGCAGGACATGAGCATGAGGGGTATGGAGAGGGGTATGCAGACTTGGCCTATGAGGTTGTTGGTGTCGAGGAGTCCGGGTTGGCGGAGCCAGGAGGTGAGGTTGGCGACGAGGAGTCCGATGACGTAGAGGACGGCCATGGGGCTGACTTTGTCTATCCATGTCCAGCGGCGTGCCAGCAGCATGACGGCGGCAGGGGTGAGGAAGAGGTAGACGAGGTAGAGGAGCATGGCGGGTGGGGGGTGTTAGTCGGTTTGTTTGCGGGTGGCTTCGAGTTCTTCTTTGAGGTATTGCCCGGTGCTGTTGTCGGCTTGTGCAGCCAGTTGTTCGGGTGTGCCTTGGAAGGTGATGTTGCCGCCTTTGCGTCCGCCTTCGGGACCCATGTCGATAATCCAGTCGGCCACTTTGATGACGTCCATGTTGTGCTCGATGACAAGGATGCTGTTGCCGCGGTCGACAAGTTGCTGGAGGACGTCGAGGAGGACCCGGATGTCCTCGAAGTGGAGCCCTGTGGTGGGTTCGTCGAGGATGTAGAGGGTGTTGCCTGTTTCGGGGCGAGCCAGTTCGGTGGCGAGTTTGATGCGCTGGGCTTCACCGCCGCTGAGGGTGGTGGATTGCTGTCCGAGGGTGATGTAGCCGAGGCCTACGTCTTGGAGGGTTTTGAGTTTGCGGTGGATTTTGGGGTGGGACTGGAAGAAGGGGACGGCTTCGTTGATGGTCATGTCGAGTATGTCGGCGATGCTTTTGCCTTTGTAGCGTATTTCGAGGGTTTCGCGGTTGTAGCGTTTGCCGTTGCATACTTCGCAGTTGACGTAGACGTCGGGAAGGAAGTTCATTTCGATGGTACGGACACCTGCACCCTTGCAGTTTTCGCAGCGTCCGCCGCTGACGTTGAAGGAGAAGCGGCCGGGTTTGTAGCCCCTGATGCGGGCGCTGGGCAGTTGGGTGAAGAGGGTTCGTATTTCGTCGAAGACACCGACGTAGGTGGCAGGGTTGCTGCGGGGTGTGCGGCCGATGGGCGATTGGTCTATTTCGATGACTTTGTCGATGTGGTCGATGCCGGTGACGGAGTCGTAGGGCAGGGGCTCTTTGGAGGAGTGGTAGAAGTGGCGGTTGAGGATGGGGTGGAGGGTTTCGTTGATGAGGCTTGACTTGCCGCTGCCGCTGACACCGGTGACGCAGACAAAGCGGCGCAGGGGAAGGTCGAGGGTGACGTTTTTGAGGTTGTTGCCTCTGGCACCGGTGACGATGATGTGGTCGCAGCCGTCGATGGGTCGGCGTGTGGGGATGGCGATGTCTTTTTCGCGGTTGAGATATTGGAGGGTGAGGGTTTTCTTTTTGGATGCCACCAGTTGTTTGTGGGTGCCTTGGAAGATGATTTTGCCACCGTGGACACCGGCTCCGGGGCCGATGTCGACCACAAAGTCGGCACTCATAATCATGTCGCGGTCGTGTTCCACCACGATGACACTGTTGCCGAGGTCGCGGAGTTCTTTGAGAGCATTGATGAGTTTGCGGTTGTCGCGCTGGTGGAGGCCGATGCTGGGTTCGTCGAGGATGTAGAGGACGTTGACGAGCCGTGCCCCTATCTGTGTGGCGAGGCGGATACGCTGTGATTCGCCGCCCGAAAGACTACTGCTGCTTCGGTTGAGGGAGAGGTAGCCAATGCCTACGTCGATGATGAATTTGGTGCGGGTGAGGATTTCGTGGAGTATTTCGTGGGCGACTATTTGCTGCTGGGGTTCAAGACGCTCTTCGAGGTGAAGAAGGCGGTCGTAGAATTCGGTGAGGTCGAGTTGGGCCATTTCGCCTATGTTGAGACCGTCGACTTTAAAGGCAAGGCTTTCGGCTTTGAGCCTGTGACCGTGACATTCGGGGCAGGGGACGGTGTTCATGAAGGTGTAGGCCCATTTCTGCAGGGCCGAGGAGCTTTCGTCGGAGGCCATCTGCATGATGTAGTTGACGATGCCTTGGAAGCTGGTGCCGTGGTTCATTTCGTATGTGTCCTCCATGCCAGTGAAGTCGCTGGTGCCGTAGAGGATGGTGTTCATGGCATCTTCGGAGAAGGACTCGACGGGGTCGTCGATGGTGAAATGGTAGTGGCGCCCCAGGTTTTCCAGCTTGCGGTAGAGATAGTTGGTGGGGCTGTATTTGCCCAAAACCTCGAAGGCACCCTGACGGATGCTTTTGGTAGGGTCGGGGATGAGTTTGGTGATGTCGATTTGTGCTATCTGTCCAAGACCGTTGCATTTGGGGCAGGCGCCGTAGGGGGAGTTGAAGGAGAAGGTGTTGGGTTCGGGTTCGGGATAGGAGATTCCGGTGACGGGGTCCATGAGGAGGCGGCTGTAGTAGGCGGGCTTGGGTTTGGGAGAGGGAATGGGGGAGGGAGGCTGGTTTTCGAGTACCATGAGCACCCCTTTGCCTTGTTTGAAGGCAGTGCGGACAGCCTCTTTGAGCCGGTCGGCATTGTTGCCTACGCGCACACGGTCGATTACCAGCTCGATGTCGTGGGTTTTGTAGCGGTCGACCTGCATGTTGTAGGTCAGTTCGCGGATTTCGCCGTCGACACGCACACGCAGGAACCCTTTCTTGGATATCTGGGTAAAGAGTTCGCGGTAGTGGCCTTTGCGTGCTTTTACAAGGGGGGCCAGAATCATGATGTCTTTCCCTTGATATTTGTCGGTGATGAGGTTGAGGATATGCTCTTCGGTGTATTTCACCATGCGCTCGCCGCTGACGTGGGAGTAGGCGACGCCTATGCGGGCGTAGAGGAGACGGACAAAATCGTATATCTCGGTGACGGTGCCTACCGTGGAGCGGGGATTTTTGTTGGTGGTTTTCTGCTCGATGGAGATGACGGGGCTGAGACCGTTGATGCTGTCGACATCGGGACGCTCGATGTTGCCGACAAAGTGACGTGCGTAGGCCGAGAAGGTCTCCATGTAGCGCCGTTGGCCTTCGGCATGGATGGTGTCGAAAGCCAGACTGGATTTGCCGCTGCCGCTAAGGCCTGTGAAAACCACAAACTCGTTGCGCGGAATGTCGATGTCGACGTTTTGCAGGTTGTGTTCGCGTGCTCCTAATATTTCGATTTTGGCCATGAACTAAATACTTGTTATCATCTCTGTGTTTTTGCGGCCTTTGGTAAGGGTGGAGTGCCGGGTGCCGTTTTCCACGGGGAGTAGGACGGTATAGGTCTTGTCGGCTTTGTTTTTCAAGACGTCGGTCTTAATCCAGGGGTTGAGGGTACGCAGCATCTTGTAGGTGGTTTTGTTGGCGCGTGCAAAGGCGTAGAGGTCTACGTTTTTGCCCGAGAGGGTGGCGGTGCGGGTGGGGATGGGTGGATAGAGGTCGCAATGGCGCATGCAGTAGCCGTATTGGCGAGGGTTCTGCATGATGACTTTCATGGCGAGGATACGGTAGACGTAGCGTGAGGTTTCGCTGTTGAGCCACAGGTCGAAGTAATTGCCAGAGCCTTGTTTTTCGATGCGGCGTGAAAGGCCGTTCTCGCCACAGTTGTAGGCTGCCGCGGCCGCCGTCCAGCTGTGGAAGCGGTTGTAGAGAGTGCGGATGTATTTGCATGCCGCCTCGGTGGAGGCCACAAGGTTGTCGCGCATGTCGATTTCGTCGGTAATCTCCAGTCCGTATTTGCTGCCTGTGCTGGGAATGAATTGCCAGAAGCCTTGGGCTTTTGCCGGGGAGGTGGCATTGGTGAGCCCGCTCTCAATGACGCAGAGGTATTTGAAATCAATGGGGATGCCGTTCTTTTTCAAAATGGGCTCGATGACGGGGAAATAGCGGTTGGCGCGTTTGAAGTAGAGCACTGTGCTCGACTGCCGATACATATTAATGATAAGTTCATTGTCGAGGGCTTCGCGGACGTAGTAGGTGGACAGGGGGATGCTCTCACCGGCAAAGGTCAGAGTGTCGGGAATGACAGGGGAATAAACCCTGTAGTCTCGCATGACAGCACGGCTATAGATATCGTCACCTTCCTCTTTCGGCGAGGAACAGACCAGAATGCCTGCCGCAATGAGGAGTAGCCCTGCGCAGGCGGCGGCAATGTAATGGTGTCGTTTGGGTCTGAAGCGTGCGTTCATGGAGATTGGGGGGATTTATGGAAAGTGAATGGAGGATTGACAGGACTCTTTATAACAGACAGTGACGCACAATATCGTCTGCCACCTGCCGTTTGGAGAGCAGCGGAGTGGTGAAGGTGTCGCCGTTGCGGCTTATGATGGTTACGCGGTTGGTATCGACACCGAAACCGGCACCTTTGTCCCGCAGCGAGTTGAGCACGATATAGTCCAGATTTTTCCGTTGCAGTTTGCTTTGGGCGTTGGCCAACTCGTTGTCTGTCTCCAAGGCGAAGCCTATCAGTTTCTGCCCGTCCTGTTTCATGGTGCCCAGGGTGGCGAGGATGTCGGGGTTTTGTACCAGTTGGAGGGTCATGCCTTCGCTGCCGTTTTTCTTCAGTTTGTGGTCGGCGGTGTGGTCGGGACGGTAGTCGGCCACGGCGGCGGAAAGGATGGCGGCCTGGCAGGAGGGGAACAACGTCGTGGCGGCAGCATACATCTCACGTGCACTCTCCACGTCGGTGCGGTGTATGCGGGGGTTAGAGACCTTGAGGGCTGTGGGACCCGTCACCAATTCCACCTCTGCCCCGCAGTCGGCCAAAGCCTCGGCCAGAGCAAAACCCATCTTGCCCGAGGAGTAGTTGCCTATAAAGCGGACGGAGTCGATGCGCTCGTAGGTGGGGCCGGCAGTCACCAGTACCCTTGCATTGATTTTTATGTTTTGATTGAGGAAAAAAGACTCTATGGTGTCGGCAATCTCTTCTGGTTCGGCCATGCGTCCTGTCCCGGAGGTTCCACAGGCCAGTTGGCCTGCGACGGGATTGATGATGTGAACACCGATGGAACGCAGATACTCGATGTTGCGTTGCACGGAGGGACATTCCCACATCTGTGTGTTCATGGCGGGAGCCAAGAAGAGGGGTTTTCTGCTGAAAGAAAGCAGAAGGGTGCTCAAAGCATCATCACCGATGCCGGAAGCCATTTTGCCAATAATGTTGGCGGTGGCAGGAGCCACCACCATGGCATCGCCCCAGTCCTTGAGCGAGATGTGCTCAGTGGTGTGGTCGTTGTTCGAGGCAAAGAGGTCGCTATAAAGCTTGTTGCCCGATACGGTCTCCAGCGTCAGCGGGGTGACAAATTCCAACGCATGACCAGTGGCAACACACTTCACTTCATGCAATGCTTTCACCAAAAGCCTTACCAGTAATGGAGACTTGTAAGCTGCAATCCCTCCGGTTATGCCTACGACGACTTTCATGATAGAGGAAGGTGGGCTGTTAGTTCATTTCCTGTTCAGCAATGACAGAGTTTTCCAACTCCTCCATGCGCTGTTGTTCCTTGTCCTCCTTGGCGGGATTGCGATAGTAGAGCTGGTGCTCCAGATACTCCTCGGTGGCCACCAGGGTGGGTTTGGGCATTTGTTCAAAACGGCGCACTACATCAATCTGCTCGCGGTTCTCATAGTATTCATCGATACCGTCGTTGTTGTTCGAAAACTCCTCGATTTTCTTGTGCAGTTCCTTTTTCTCTTCAATCGCAATTTGGTTGGCACGTTTGGTAAGCACCGCCACAGTCTCGTAAATGTTGTCTGTCATCTGGCTGAATTCAGCAGTGTTGCGGGTGATGGTGGTGTTCGGGGTTTTCTTCTTCTTCTCTTCCATGGGTTAGATATGTTTTTATTACTTTGATACTGGATATTTTGGATGATGATTATTTCTCAAGAGCGGCCAAGGCGGCACGGGTTTTGGTGTACAGTTGTTGTGCTTCGGCCAGATGTTTCGACTCTTTGAACGAGGTAGCAAAACGGTCGAAGTCGTTGACCACCTGTTGGAGTCTGTCGCGCATCTTGTCCTCCTGGCTGTTGATGCCGTATTCATAACCGCTGGCGAGGATATAGAACATGGCCTCTTCGCGCAGAGGCGAGTCGGGGTAGTTGTTCAGGAACGCCTGCAGCGACACGTATGCCGCGTTATAGTTTTCGGTCAGGTAATAGCCGTAGGCAATGTCGTAATCCTTCTGCATCAGTTTAGCCCTCAATTCATCGAGGCGGGTGTTGATTTCAGGCACATGCACGCTGTTCGGGAACCGGTCCACGTACGACTCGTATTCGGCAATGGCCTCCTTGGTCAGCTTTTGGTCAAGGAAATAGTCGGGCGACTGCATGTATTTGCATGTGGCGGCCATATACAGTGCTTCCTCGGCATGTTCGCTGTAAGGGAAGCGTTTGAAGAAATTCTTGAACTGATAGCCTGCCGAATAGTAATCCTTCTCGCCCATCAGCGACAAACCGTAGTACCACGACACGTTCTCGGCAAGCTCCTTGCCGTGATAGTGCATAATCAAGTTTTCAAACAATTGTATGGCCCGGGTGTAGTTGCGATTGTTGTAGTAATTCACCGCAGCCTCGTACTGGGCATCGAAATCGTGACCTTTCAGCAATTTGTCAAAGTTGCCGCAAGACACTAATAGAAAAGTCGTTAGGGCAAAAATTCCCGTTCTAAATACCTTATTCATAACTTGCAAAGATACACTTTTTTTTGCATTAATTGAATCTTTGGATAATTATTTTTATCTAACCTTACGTTGCTTGCAAACCCTTTCAAGCAGAGTGGGGAGCATGTGGGTTTCTTAAATAATTATTTATTTGCAAGTTTTATTATGTTTATCCGATTTTTTTTTGTATCTTTGCCTTTTTCAAAGTGAATAGAAGTATGGATACAATCATTGTCTTAGATTTTGGTTCTCAGTATACTCAGCTTATTGCCCGCAAGATACGCGAACTGAATATTTATTGCGAAATACACCCTTATAACAAGGTTCCGGCATTGACTTCGGATGTGAAAGGCGTGGTTTTTTCGGGTAGCCCCTACAGCTGCAACGCCGCTGACGCACCGGTGCCTGAAATGGAGGGCATAAAAGGACGTCTGCCGCTCCTTGCAGTGTGCTACGGAGCGCAGTATCTGGCCAAGTTTGGAGGGGGCAGTGTCCAGCAGTCGAAAGTTAGAGAGTATGGCCGTGCCAATCTGCAGTGGATTGACGGCAACAACCCTTTGATGAAGGACATCCCTGTGGGCAGCCAAGTATGGATGAGCCATGGGGATACCATCGAGCGTTTGCCCCAGAACTACAAGGTCATCTGCTCTACCGACAGCGTGCGCTTTGCCGGATACCAAATCGAGGGCGAACCCACGTATGCCATACAGTTCCACCCAGAAGTGCATCACTCGGTCGACGGTTTGACTCTCCTGCGTAATTTCGTGGTTGACATCTGCGGCTGCGACCAGTCGTGGACTCCCGAGTCGTTTATCGAAACCACTGTGGCCGCCCTGCGCGAAAAGGTGGGTGGCGACAAGGTGGTGCTCGGCCTTTCAGGCGGTGTGGACTCCACGGTGGCGGCGGTGCTGCTCAACCGTGCCATTGGACACCAGCTCCATTGCATCTTTGTCGACAACGGCCTGTTGCGCAAAAACGAATTCGAGGGGGTGTTGGAGTCCTATCGCGACATGGGTCTCAATGTGAAGGGAGTGGATGCCAAAGAACGTTTCTACAGTGTCCTGGCTGGAGTCACCGACCCTGAAAAGAAACGCAAGGCCATAGGCAAGACCTTTATCGATGTGTTCGATGCCGAAGCCAAACTCATCACCGATGCCAAGTGGCTTGGCCAGGGAACCATCTATCCCGATGTGATTGAGTCCAGTTCGGTAAAAGGACCCTCCCAAACCATCAAGTCGCACCACAACGTTGGTGGTTTGCCCGACTATATGAAACTGCAGCTGGTCGAGCCTTTGCGCAGCCTCTTCAAAGATGAGGTGCGCCGTGTGGGCCGTCAGTTAGGCATCAAACAGGAGTTGATAGGCCGCCATCCCTTCCCCGGTCCCGGGCTGGCCATCCGCATCCTTGGCGAGGTTACTGCCGAGAAAGTGCATGTGCTGCAAGAGGTTGACCACATCTTTATTCAGGGGTTGCGCGATAACGGACTCTACGACAAGGTTTGGCAGGCGGGATGCATCCTGCTTCCCGTCCAGTCGGTGGGTGTCATGGGCGATGAACGCACCTACGAGAGCGTTGTGGCTCTGAGGGCCGTGGAGTCTGTCGACGGTATGACTGCCGACTGGTGCCACCTCCCTTACGATTTCCTTGCCAAGGTGTCCAACGAAATAATCAATCGTGTCAAAGGGGTCAACCGCGTGGTCTACGACATCAGCTCCAAACCCCCGGCAACTATCGAGTGGGAATAACAGAAATTGACAATTGTGAAATGGCAATTGATTAGGCAGGCGTAATTCAACACTTTATCCAAAGCAGTTACCAATTCACAATCAACAAATCATATCTCAGTTATGAAAAGGATATTCATAGTAATGATGCTTCTGACCTTTGCAGCAACAGGCTGGGCTCAGATGAAAGGGGGCGTGGCAGTCAAAGTGTCGCGCAAGACCCAGATGGTAAACGGTAAGCGCTATTTTGTGCATATTGTGGATCAAGGGCAGACCGTCTATGCCATTTCCAGGGCTTATGGCTTGAAAGAGGTGGAGGCGATTACCAAAAAGGATATCCATTTCCTGCAGGTGGGCGACACCGTTTGGCTGCCCTGCAAGGGACAGAAACTGCCCGACGGCAGTGTTGCACCCCCGGCAACCGACCACGCAGCCAACAGCCAGTCCCCATCCTCTCAGTCGGCTTCGTCGGCTGGCCAAACGGCTTACTATCAGTCTGCCCATGCCGAACCCGCCAAGCCTTCATCAGCCTCGGACAAGGACGATGAGCCTCTGGGCGAAACCGCTGTCATACGTCCGAGGGTGAACCCCCAAAGCATTGTTGTGTCGCTCATGATGCCCTTTAATCTCAGTCAGATGGAAAAGATTTCCACCTCGAAATTCGATGTCGAGCAACGGGGCAAGATTACCTACAAAAGTTTAGAATTTATCCAGTTCTACGAGGGTATGCTGCTCGGACTCGACCAGTTGGAGCGCATGGGCTACAACGTGGTGCTGAATGTGGTGGATGTCGAGGGCACCACCGACGAGGCTGTCGAGCAGGCTTTCCGTAGCCATAATGTCGCTCAGTCCGACCTCCTCATCACCATGCTCACCCGCCAACCCTTCCAAAAAGCGGCTAAACTGGCACGCGAGTCGCAACTCTTCGTTGTCAACCCCGTTGCCGACCGACAGGAGATTGTCGAAGGCAATCCCTATGTGTTCAAGTGTATGCCTTCGTGCCAGGCACGTGCCAGGCAGATGGTTCAGACCATCCATGCCACCCTGCCCTCCTCCGAAGTTTTCGTTGTCCATTCGGGTGCCAAGTCCGAAAAAGCCGCCTTGCAAGCCTTGACGGCAGAGATGGACAAAGTGCAGGGTATGCAATACAAACTGGTCGACTGGTCCCAGTCCGCCAAACTCACCTCCATGCTCAAAAACAGTGGCCGGGCCGTGGTGGTAAGCCTCTACGACCAAGACAAGTCGAAGAACCGCATCTATGTTTCGCAACTGCTCAACAAACTCTCTTCCATCAAAACCAACACCCCCTACCTGTTCACCTTCGACGACTGGACTGCTCAATATAGCGATATTGACTTTGCCCAGCTTCAAAATCTCAATTACCATACCTTCTATGCCGACTGGCTTATGTCCAATCCCGTTCACAAGGATTTTGTCGACCGTTTCCGCGACCGATTCAAAACCGAACCTACCAATGTCTACGCCGGTATGGCCAACGACATCATTCTGTATTTCGTCTGTGGGCTGCAGCAGAAGGGGACGGCCTTCTTCTCCTCTCCGGCTGCCAACTCGCCCGAAGGGGTGATTTATCCGCTCACCTTCTCCCGTATCCGGCAGGATTATGGTTTCGAAAACGACAAAGCCATCCTCTACCGTATGACCGATTTCCAATTTTTCCCAGTCAAATGAAGCAGCTTACCATTGGCAAAGAATTCCGCATGACCGGCATGGGGCTCCACACTGGACGCACCGTCACCGTCACTGTGCGGCCTGCCCCGCCCGATTTCGGCATCGCCTTCCGCCGTACAGACAGGTTTAACATTGTCACTCAACCGGCTCTTGCCACCAATGTCAGCGAAACCTCACGCGGCACCACTTTGGGTACCGGCCGCCACAGCGTCGCCACTATCGAACACCTCATGTCTGCACTTCATGGCAGCCAGATCGACAACGCTCTTATTGAACTTGACGGTGGCGAAGTGCCTATCCTCGACGGCTCTGCACGTCCGTGGATGTTGCAAATCACCCGTGTGGGTACCATCGAGCAGGATGCTGAACGCAAAGAGTTTGCCATCCCCGAGCCGCTCCGTTTCGAGCACAAACCCACCGGCTCTCTCTATGAAGTAGAACCTGCCGACATATTCTCGGTCAACTGTGTCATCGACTTCCCCGACAGCGTCATTGGACGGCAGGAAGCCCACATCGACGACCTCTCTCAATACGCCTCGGGCATTGCACCGTGCCGCACCTTCGTCTTCCTTCATGAAATCGAACCTCTCCTGCACCTCAACCTCATCAAAGGGGGCAGTCTCGACAACGCTCTTGTCTACGTCAACAAAGAACTGGGTTCCCGCCAGCTCCGGCGCCTTGAACGTACTTTCCATAAGGATGCCTCCCAATTCCGTGTCCACGATGGCGTCCTCAACACCACCGACCCATACTACCCCAACGAACCTGCCCGCCACAAACTCCTCGACTTCATTGGCGACGTGCGTCTCGCCGGACAGCCCCTCAAAGGACGATTCTCCATCTATAAACCCGGCCATAAAGCCAATGTGGCCTTCAGCAAATTCCTGATAGAGTATATTTCAAAAAAACAAGAATAATATTTCATAACAATTAGAATATGCAATTAAACGACATACACCCCAAAGCCGTTTTGGGCAACAACGTAAAGGTGGGCAACTTCTCCACCATTTGCGAAGATGTGGTTATCGGTGACAACACTGTCATTGAACCCAACGTGGTCATCTACCCCGGTGCACGGATAGGCAAAAACTGCCATATCTTTCCCGGCTCCGTCATTTCCGCCATACCGCAGGATTTGAAATTCGATGGCGAATACACCACCTGCGAAATCGGCGACAACAACGTCATACGCGAATGTTGCACCATCAACCGCGGCACCTCCGCCTCGGGGCGCACGGTCATCGGCTCCTACAACCTCCTCATGGCCTACGTCCATGTTGCACACGACTGTGTGGTGGGCAGCAAATGCGTCTTTGCCAACAATGCCACCCTTGCCGGCCACATCATTGTGGGCGACTATGTCATTCTCGGTGGGAAAACAGCCTGCCTCCAGTTCATCCACATCGGCTCACACGTCATCACCGCCGGAGGCTCTCTCGTCGACAAAGACATCCCGCCCTTCGTCAAGGCTGCGCGCTACCCCATCTCCTATGCCGGTGTCAATTCCCTCGGACTCCAACGCAGGGGGTTCAGCCGCGAAGCCATCAACAACATCACCGACATCTACCGCTACGTCTTCCAGAAAGGCTACACCATCAGCCATGCCGTCGAAGAAATCAAAGAACGCTACGGCCACACCGACGAAGGCAAGCAGGTACTCGGATTCATCGGAAGTGCCAACACTGGACTCATGAAAGGCTACACCTTCATGAAGCGAAACTAATCCCGACCTAATCCCTGAACAAACAAAGTGCAAACAATATCAAAAAACCCATACAATGAAAAGCAAAACAAACAACCCTGTATCGCGGGCGTTTAAACAATCGCTGCTCCTCGTGAGTCTTGTCGTCCTCGTCCTTTGCCTGGGCAGTTGCAAAGCCAAACGCTGCAAGTGCACCACCATGCGTGCCAGCGAACCCCGTCCGGCTGTGGGCTTCGAACCCAAAGGCACCCACGCCAGCTGTTCCGAACTTGATGCCGAATGGTTGGCCAACGACGACTCGGGCGAAATGATTAAGAAAACCTGCGTCGAAGAGGAATAGCATTTTGTTGTGTCTCTCCTCCGGCGGATAAAGTCCAGCACTTTTGTCAAAAAAAAGCCTTTTCTTCTTCACGGGTGCGGCTATCGCTTAGGTGCTGACTTTCCTGTTCTATCCCGTCCTTGGCCGCCTCTTGACCGTCGACGATTTCGGACTGTTGGCAACCATCACCTCCATCCTTGCCGTATGGGTTGGAGGCCATTCCTCCCACACCATGGAAGCACTTCTCGTCCTCTTTGTCCTCTTCCACACCTCGGCCTACATTGCCAGTTTCGTCATGACCCGCCGCTAAGCAAAAGGCAGGTAAATAATCCTTTTCTGCTGCGTTTCTTTTTGCCGTCAAGATTCCAGATTCGCTCCTTCAGGGTTACTTCTCCCATATTTCTCCCATATTTCTCCCATTCAGGATGGGAGAAATATGGGAGAAATACCCCCGAAGAAATGGAGAACGAGCGAAGGTACCCCGCCCGACAGTGTGATTTGTTCATCGCCTGCCGCTTTTCTATATGAAAAAAATTGGAAAAAATTGTGATTTTTTTTTTTGTATCTTTGCAAAAAGAAAAGAACATAATAATTTGTAAAATATTTATTTTGTATATTGGTATACAATTATATAATAAAAAATAAGTATTTTTATTTCTAACAGAATAACCTGACATATAACAAAATTATCATTATGAAAAAAGTATTTCTTATTATGTGTTTTATCTTGGCCTTAGGTGCCTTGAAGGCGCAAGACACGCTTTACGCTTTTGGTGTTGACAAGCCGATATATTATGATTTAGAGTCGTTACAATATATTGGAGCACATTCTGATTCTAATAGAGGTAATTTTGACTCGGTGATTCGTTTCGATGTAATTTCTCAACGGGAATCCCCGAGAGGTGTCATGGAATGGAATTCGTTGAATGCAGTAAGGTTTGTATTACCACCATGTCATCGGCGTTGCCGGATAGCGGGAGTGGCCATGAGATTTCATCTTACCCCGGATTCTATTCCAGAACGTAATGTATATACGCATAACATTTTAAGGGGTGCTTTGGTGACTTTCGACAGCGGTGACTATCAGAATCCCCAGATTCGCCTGACCGCCTCGAATGTTGTACACGGGCAGCCCACAGATTGTTACATCTACTTTAACCACCAAAGTTTTATGGATTCTATACATCATGAAATCACATCGAAGTGCGAAAGGGTGGATACAATCATTCCGGGTTATGCATTGTATTTTGATGAGCCTATAACGGTATCGGATACATTCTATCTTGGCAACTATGTCAGAAGAGAAGCAACAAAAAGAACTTATCCATTCTGTTATTCCGATTATATTTTTACTTTTAAGTGTATATCTTCTGATAATTTTAATGAGGGTTACTATTGGTCGGGGCATGATTATAGTGATAGTGGCCCCAGTCCTTTCTTTGTGGCAGGACTTGACTATGACGACTCCACAGTAACAGCTATTACTTGGGATCATTCGTGGGCTGGAGTGATGCGTTATTATAGTTATTGTCCAATCATTATCCCGGACACGGATGATTATGACTATGGCTGCCCGGAGGTGGAAGGGTTGAGGGTTGTGCCGGACGGGTCGATTCTGCCCAATCTGGCCTGGGACGAAGTGGAGGATTGCAACCTGTATGAGGTGGCCTGGGGACTCACAGATGTCCCCTTCGACGAATTGTGGCGCGACACCACAAGCCTCACCTCAATAGAACTGACAGACCATGGCATGACCTCCGAATTGGATTTCCAGGCATACGTCCGTGCCCGTTGCCACCACGACTGTCTCTTGCAGGACACAATGACGTGGTCGCCGTGGAGCAACGCAGTGTTTTTTGATTGCTATGGTAACCCGCCAGACACGGGAAGTACAGACACCACGCACACCCAGCCGGGAGGGATAGCCCCTGCCGTAGGGGAATTGCCTTTCACCATTGTACCCAATCCTGTCAGCAGTGGAGGTCGACTGAAGGTGGAGATAGGCGGGCAGGTATCGTTGAAGGGCTTGACCCTTATGGTGCACGACGCGTCGGGTCACGAGGCACTGAGGATGGAGGTGAAGGCACACAGTTTCGCACTCTCCACCGAAGGCTTGGCCGCAGGAGTCTATATAGCCACCCTTTCATCGCCCCAAGGCTCCTCGTCCCTCCGCTTGGTGATAGAGCGTTAGTTGTAGGAGTGCATGCCGCCGAGCAGGAGGTTGACACCAAAATAGGTGACCACAACACAGAGGAACGCGGCGATACACCAGATGTGGAACCGGAGTGTGGAATGGCCTTGTCGAGTGGATAGATGCAAAGGGTATAGGTAGACAAGCAGCGTGATGAGTGCCCACACTTCCTTCGGGTCCCACGACCAGTAGTTGCCCCATGATATGTTTGCCCAAAAGGCACCGATAATGATTCCTGTCGCCAACAGCGCCTCGGCGGGATAGAGCATGAGTAGGTTGGTGCGTTCAAAATGGTTGCGGCGTGACGGCAGGATTAATGCCGCCACACTGCTCAGCATACAGATTAAGAAGAGGGCATAGGCTGTCATGATGACGGCTACATGCAGGGAGAGGAGAGGGGAACTGAGCACCGGCATAAGGTGGGTGACGGGAGGATTGGAGCCTCCCATCATGGCTACCAGCAGGCAGAACCCCATGGCCATGAGTGCCACGGAGGGTGCCGAGGGGTGACGGTGTGCGGCAAAGAGAGACAGGATACCGATGGCTATGGCCATAAGGTTCATGCTGTCGAACCCTCCGGCCATGGGAACGTGTCCGCCGGCTATCCAGCGCAGGGCAAAGATGAGCAGCAGGAAGAGGGTGAGCAGGGCGGTGACAGCCGTGGCAATATGGAAATGCCAAGACTGGCGTGGGTGTCGAGTATTCATTGATGGGGCATATAGTGCAAGAAGGAAGGCTATCAGCCCCAGTGTGATACTGGTCATGGCGAGCCAACGGCCTGTTGAGAGCGCGTTGTAGAGCCTTTCGGCACGGAATTGGAAGCGGGATGGCAAAACGGCGGCGGCCTGCTTGCGTTGGTATTCGGCGGTCTTTTGGAATACCGTCTCAAGTGTTGTGAAATCGC
The DNA here is from genome assembly GCA_017530105.1 of Bacteroidales bacterium. Classification (GTDB taxonomy): domain Bacteria; phylum Bacteroidota; class Bacteroidia; order Bacteroidales; family P3; genus Colimorpha. The sequence goes on along the minus strand of JAFXMW010000109.1, from coordinate 17,433 downwards.
CGGTGACTACCAGTTCCTGACAATAGCCGAGTTGTTTGCGTATGAAAAGGTATTCGTCTTCGCCCACAGAGAGGGGTAGCGGGTCGTTTTGAGAATACCAGTTGAGTGCTCCTAATGAGTCGGTGACTGGATAGATTTTAAGCATTTCGCTGCCTGTCACCATCTTGATGAGATTGAGTTTCTCGTCGGCTGCCCGCAGGTCTTTTGGCAGGGGTTGTTGGGTGAAGAGGTCTTGGTGGGCAAGAAGGTTGGCGAAGGAGGTGTAGCGGCCATCCATGCCCAACTGACGGCGAAGGTTGTTGCCTTTAATCTTTATCATGGGTTCGTCAATCCATTCGCCTGAATAGAAGAGCCATCCGCTCAATACCTGTTCGGGGGTCAGCCCTTGGTAGGTGGCGTTGCCGCAGAGCTTGGTGGTAAAGTCTTTGGCGAGGGTTTGCAGCGGGCAGATACGGCCTTTGTAGAGTACGTACATCTGCCCCATGCAGTCGGCGGTGTGGCGCGGCAGTGTTGTTGGCGTGGCTTGTGCGTTGCTGGCCAGCATCAACAATATGAGGGGCAGCCCTCGAAGCAGCCTGCGGAAACGGGATGTGGGAGTGAGAAACATCCACAGCAGTCCAGCTAATATCATCAGGTATCCGAGATAGGTGACGGCGATGCCCCAAGGGTCGTGTGCCACGCTGAGGGTGGAGCCTCCCTGCATGTCGTAGTCGGCTTGATAGAAGCGGTAGCCCCGATGGCGGTAGATATTGTTCATGGAGATGGCGGCTTGCTTGCCATCCACAGTCACATGGCTGATGAAGTCCATGGGTGCTTTGGTGCCGGGATAGGTCATCAGTTCAAAGCGGTCGAGGGTGACGGTGAAGGGCAGGTTGAAGGTGGCACCGTTGTCGGTGATGCAGGTGGAGGAAGGCTCTCCTTGCTTCAAAGCGAGGCTTCCGTGTTGTCCAGTCCATGTGGTGAGTCCTCCGCCCAGCAGTATGAATACCGCGGCACTGTAAAGGAGCAGCCGATGTGGCGTGTGCCATAGTTTTTGCCGCAGAATGGCGGCAATGCATACCACGCCCGTTGCGGCAAGGAGGAGGATAAACCACCATGCGTTGTAGATATGGTCGGCGGCGAAAGCGTGACCGTGGTATTTCTCAAAAAATGTGCCGACAGCGAGCACTGTCACTATCGGCACAAAAAGCAGAAAGAATTTTTTTTCCATTGATTTGTGTGGGGTACATAAATGATGTCGCCGGGACGACGGAATCACACTTTAGATTGCGTTGATGAATTTCACCACAGCGTCGCGGTCTTTCTTCGACAGTTTGCGGAATTTCTCAACGGTCCAGCGAGCATCGCTTTGCGGGCATCCGTGCCACATGATGGCCTCGATGACATTGCGGGCGCGGCAGTCGTGCAGGCGGTCGCTGTGTCCGCTGCAGATGGGCGAGAGGCCGCGACCCCACAGGGGTGTGGTGCGGCACCATCCGGTGCGGATGTCGTTGACCATGCGTAGGCGGTGTTGCACCATGTCGGTGTAGGGCCATATCTTTTGATAAGGATAGCGTGGCAGGCGGCTGTCGGAATCGGTAAAGAAACCATTGGGGTCGGTAAAGTTGTCGGGGCCGGTGGTCCAGCTGGGACGATGGCAGGTGGCACACCCCATGTCGCGGAACAGTTGTCGGCCTCGCTGTATGGTGGTGTCCTTCAGGTTTCGGGCTGCAGGAACGGCCAGTCCGCGGTGCCAAACCATGAAGTTGATGTAGTCTTTATCCGACATCTCAACGGGCAGGGTGTCGCACATGAGGTAGTTGTAAATATCCGTAGTGGGGTCACCGGTCTTGTTCCATTGGGGGAAGTAGTGATAGAACTGTTCTTGCACCTCGGGGTCGTTGGCTGCGGTGGAGGCATAGATGCTCTTGTTGAGGCTGAGGTAGTGGCTGCGGCGGTCGCTGCGGGTTACGTTGGGAATGTTCCAAATGGCGTTGGCTCCGGCGGCATCCTGCAGGGGTCCGCGACTCAGGGCGTAGGTGAAGCGTTTGGGATGATTGGTCTTGCCGTAGAGCGAGGCCCAGTCGTGTCCTGCCCAAATGGCGGGATTGAGGTCGGCTCCAGCATCGTACTCTTTCTGGTATTGGGCTTTGAGCGAATCGTCGGGGATGGCGTCGAGCAGACCAGTACCGTAAATGCCGATGGTGCTTTCCAGCCGGAAAGCCATCTGGCTATAGGGTGCCGAAAGGGGAGCATAGAAGGCATCTTCGGGTATGTTGACTTCAGGGTAGATGAGGCTGTAGCTCTCGCCGTCGGGGAAACGGTTGCCCCATTCGTCGGTGTAGTCGAGCCAGGCGATGGAGATTTTGTCCTCGTCGATAGAGGGTTTGAAGGGGGGCACGGCTTTGGTCTGCGGCATTCCGGCCACGGAAGTCTCGTAGGCATCAGTGGCCTTGTTGTACACTACCAGCAGGTATCCGTTTGCCCAATCGTCGGCACGGTAGCGTTCCATGCGTCGTCCGTGGCCATAGCCCGGGTGGCAGGCTTCGCACGAGGAGCGCACATAGAGGGGTCCCAGCCCGTTGAAGGGGGGATTGTTCTGGGTGATGGTGTGTTCGAAGAAGAATTCGCCGTATTTGAAGGCGTTGACCATCCCGGCATTTTCAACGGCGGGAGTGGGGTCTTCGAAGGCCGAGGCCGACTGGTTGAAGGTGGTGCCGAGCTGTCCGCCGGCGTAGGTCTCCTCTTCGATGCCCTCGGGCAGTTCGGGGGTGATGGCTTCGCTTTTGCATGCTGTCATGCAGGCAAGCACCATTGCGGCAAGTGTGGGTAAAAATAGTTTTGTCTTCATGGTATGCGGGTTTATTGGTTTTTCTGTATCATTCCTATTGCTTCCGAGATCACACGGCTGAGGGCGTCGCAAGCTTCCACGGCTTCGCCGTTGGCGGCATCGCTATAATGCAGCACGAAGGGTGCGGGCATGGCGTTGATTTTATCCAAAGCGTTCTCGATGGCCTTCTGGATGCGGGCATCCAGCGAGGCGTTGAGTCCGTGGACATAGCTCTGGAGCGAGCGGCTTTCGTCGCGCTGTCCATCCACTCCGCCCATGTAGGCGTTGCGGATGCTGATGATGTTGTTGCGGAAGTCGACTATTGATTTCTGGCTATAGGGCGATTCGATATAGGTGATGTCCTCGCCTTGCCATGCGGCGGAGATTTTCGAGCTGCCCACTTCGTCGGCTATGTCCGAGCAGCCTTGAAGTATGGCGATGAGGGCTGCGGTGCGGCTGGTGTAGGTGCTGCCTGCTTTGCCGGCATTCTTGAGGTTGTCGCCGTAGCTGTTGTTGCTTCCGGCCACGGTGTAGGCCATTTCAAGGTCGTCAAGTTTATCGATATGGCTTTTGGGTGCTTTGTTGCCTATCCAGCCCACCTCCAGTTGGTAGCAGCGGTTGCGCAGATCGCCAGCCACAGCGGCCACATAAATCCATTGGTTGGCGGTAATCTTGGACACATCCTTGGCATGGCCGTCCTCGAAGAGGATGTACTCGATGCCGTGGAATCCCAGCAGGGCGTTGCCCAGACGTTCTCCTGCTACAGCGTCGCCGTCCTCGGCATCAAGACTCTCAATCATGGCGGGGCTGTTCATAAGGGTGGCAAAAGCGTTCTCGTCCAAAGGCCAACTGTCGATGTGGGGGTCGATACCGAAATCGCCTGCCGCTCCGAAAAGGAAGGCTTCGCTCTTCTCCCACTCTTCGCGTGCGGCGAGGAAGGTTTCACATGCCTGTTGCACCCCTGCATTGGTGGGGCGGGCTTTTAGTGCGGCCAGTTGGTCGGCCAACTGCTCGGCTTTTGCGGCCAAGGCTCCATAGGTAGGGGCGACGGTGTGGTCGACAAACTGTTCCGCAATGGCTGCGGCCTTTGCGTCTTCGGTGTTTTGGTTCTCTTCCTCTTTGCAGGAGGTGAACCCGAGTGCGGCAACTGTCATCATCGCCGCCAGACTCATTCTGATAAGTTTTCTCTTCATAGTGATTGAATTTTTAGTTATTATTTTATCAATGGTTAAAGAATCCGCACCAGGTGATGCCCACGGCCACGAAGGGTTCGTTGTTGTATTGCGACTTCAACAGCCGCATCCCTGCCTCGGCCTTCACGGCTATCTGGGGCAAGGGGTAGTAATTCACGCCAGCCGAGACCACCTGCCGCTCTGCCCACTCCACATCGTCGAATCCCGCCGCGGGGACAAAGCTGTCGTATCGGTCGTAACGGCCAAAGAGGTATAGCCGCTTTTCGCCGACGATGCGGTGTGCCCAAGCCAGTAGGTTCACCCCTGCCTCTATCGACGCATCCCAGGCTTCCTTCCCTACCGGAGTGTGGGAATAGGGGTTGCCCGTCATGGTGGTCTGGTTTTTGTTGCGCTGCGAAATCAATGCGGCATCGCTCAGATGGCCGTAGTCCATATTTCCCCTCACCGTTACAAAGCGGTTTTTGTACTCAAAGTCGAAAGCCCCTATCGCCACAGTTCCCTTGGCTCCATAGTAGCGAGATGTTTCGGGATACTGCACTGTGGTGATGTCGTTGTTAAAGCTGTTGCCCACATAACCGCTCAGGCTCAGCCGCAGATGCTTCACCCCTGTGAAATCCACACGGACGGCAGTGGCCAGGCTGTTGGCCGGACGGAACTCGTAGGGCGATGCCGAGCCGTTGTGTACCCAGCCGCTCTCGTTAAAGAGGTTGCTGTTCAGCCCTGGCAGCAGCTGCACCTCGTAGCGCCATGCCCCGGCGTGTCCCCACAGGCTCAGGCCTGTCTCGTGCCAGGTGCAAGGCATTATGGTGTTTTCCCCTTCGGGGCGGTAGAGGGTAAAGAAACGGTCGGGAGTGTGGGCGTTGTTGGTTCTGCCCACAGGCACCACAATGTGGCCCATGCGCAGGTTTGCGTGCCGTCCGAAACTTTTCTGCACCCAGAATTGCTCCAGAGCCACCTCGCCGCCGTGCTCAATCTCCTGTTCAAATTCGCCGGTCTCCTCGGTCTCCTTCTCCACAGCGGCCTCGATGCCCCCGTGCTCAAACTCTATCTCGGTGCCGACACTCCAGCCGTGGCCGAAGTCATAGCCCAGCATCACCACAGCGTGGGGCAGGTCCACACGGCCGTGTCCCCTGTTTTCGGTATACCGGTCGCTATGGGAATAGCGAAAAACGTTGTCGCTATAGAAATTGTAGTTGTAAACCGCCTCGCCATACCCACCGATGGTGAGTCGCGGTGAAGAAGAAACGCTGTCCTCCTGCGCCCATGCAAAAGAGTGGATGCAGAATAGCAACAGCGTAGTGTAGAGTGATTTAAGCATGTACTTGTTCATTTCCTTGTTTTTTATTTCAAGGGCAAAGGTAGTGCCTTTGTCCCTTTGGGCAAATACCTAACTTTAGGTATTTTTTCCGTCATGTCGAAAAAAAGTCGTACCTTTGCACCTGATTTGAGACATTTCGTGTCCGGATCGATATCATTTTACATACAGTTTATGAAAAAGCATTTTTTATTAGCAACAATCGCAGTACTGCTTTTCGGCATGGCAGCCGCCCAGACCGACCGCGACCTTGAAACCGACCCCGTCATCCTCAACCGCATCGACCAATGGCAAGACCTCAAGTTCGGATTCATGATGCACTGGGGCATGTATGCCCAATGGGGTGTGGTGGAATCGTGGAGCATCTGCAACGAGCCTTGGATCGACCGCAAGGGGATGCCCTACATCGAGTACAAGCAGCGCTACCAGGCGTTGAACACCACCTTCAACCCCACCCGCTTCAACCCCGCAGCCATGGCTGAGGCCGCCAAGAACGCCGGCATGAGGTATGTGGTCTTCACCACCAAGCACCACGACGGTTTCTGCATGTTCCGCACGGCCGAAACCAACTACAGTGTGGCGGGCGTGGACTGCCCCTACAGCCGCAACCCTCAGCCCGACATCACCCTCGACATCGTCAACGCCTTCCGGGCACAAGGCATGTGGACAGGCCTCTATTTCTCCAAACCCGACTGGCACCACAAGGACTACTGGGCTCCCGAATGGGCTACCCCCGACCGCAACGTGAATTACGACATCTACGCCCATCCCGACCGCTGGGAGAATTTCAAGCGTTTTACCCACAACCAGATTCGTGAACTCACCCACAACTACGGCGACATCGACATTCTGTGGCTCGACGGCGGATGGGTGCGGCCGGAGTGGAGCATCAACGAGGAGACGGAACCTTGGCTGGGCTGCTATCGCCGTGTGCAGGACATCGACATGGATGCCCTCGCCGCCATAGCCCGCGACGGCAACCCCGACCTCATTATTGTCGACCGCTCGGTGGGTGGCCGCTACGAGAACTACCGCACCCCCGAGAAACAGGTACCCGACACCCTGCTGCCCTACCCGTGGGAAACCTGCATGACCATGGGCGACAGCTGGTCCTACGTCCCCGGCGACCATTACAAGAGCACCACCCAACTCATCCACATGCTGGCCGACATCGTAGCCAAGGGCGGAAACCTGCTGCTCAATGTGGGTCCCGACGCTCAAGGCAACCTGCCTCCCGAGGCTCTTGAACGCATGGAGCAGATAGGCCTATGGATGAACCAGAACGGCAAAGCCATCTACGCCACCCGTCCTCTCTATCCCTATTGTTTCGGCAAAGTCCGCTTCACCCAAAGCAAGGACGGCAAGCACCGCTATGCTATCTGCCTGATTGACGAGCCTGCCGACAGTATTGTCTTCGAACTTCCTTTTAAGGTGAAAAAAGCACGTTTTGTTGCTCCCCTGAAGGGAAGCAAAATGAAATGCACGCCCACCGACGGGGGTTCCCGCCTCGAAATCAGTCTCTCCACGCCCCAAAGCCACGCCATCGTGGTGGAGTTCTGATTTGCCCCACGGCGGGGTGACGGGGAAACCGAGGGTGAAAAACAAACAGGGTGTTCCGTTTGTTATATGTAGTATAGGAGCGAAAGCTTTTCCTCGGAGAGGTAGCGTCGGGCGGCCTCTTGGAGGTCGGCAGGGGTGAGGGCGAGGATGTCGCGGTTCATCTCTTCGAGGGTGTCGACATGCTCGAAGGAGAGGCAGGCTTTGCCTATGCTTTGCATTTCGTTAAGCCCGGAATCGTTGTTGATGGCCATTTGGCCTATGAGTTGTTCTTGAGCGGCACGGAGTTGCCGGAGGGAGAGAGTGTTGTCGCGAAGGTGGCGCAGTTCGGCAAGGATGAGTTCGGTGCTGCGGTCGGCGGCGTTGCTGTCGACTCCGGCGTAGATGTAGAAGAGGCCCGCGTCGGTGAAGGGGATGTATTGCGACTCGATAGTGTAGCAGAAGCCTTCGCGTTCGCGTATGGCAACGTTCAGGCGCGAGTTCATTGCGGGTCCGCCGATGATGTTGTTGAGGAGGGTGAAAACGGTTTTGTCGCTGTCGAAGAGGGTCGGGGCGGGGCATCCGGCAAGGAGGTGGACTTGGTGGGTGTGTTTGTGGACGGTGGTGGAGAAGGTGTTGAGTGGTTGAAATGTGGGGAGAGGGTGAATGTTGTTTTGAGGTTCAACAGCGGAGGCAGACGTTTGGTCGGAGAAATGTTTTTGGCAGAGGTGTATCAGCCTTTTGAATTCGACATTGCCCACCACGCTGATGACCATGCGGTCGGGGGTGTAGTGGCGTTGCATGAACTGTTTGAGCGCGGCGGGGGTGAAGTGGCGCACGTTTTTCTTGCTGCCGAGGATGTTGTGGCCCAAGGGATGGTTGCCAAAGTAACGCTCTTCGAAGTCGTCGTAGATGAGTTCGGCGGGGCTGTCCTTGTAGAGGTTGATTTCTTCAACGACTACCTCTTTCTCCTTTTCAATCTCGTGTTGCGGGAAAGTGGAGTGGAAGAGGATGTCGGCAAAGAGTTCGAGACAGCGTTCGAGGTGCTGGGAGAGAGCTGAGGCATAGACACAGGTCTCTTCTTTGGTGGTGAAAGCGTCGAGTTCGCCACCTACGCCGTCGATGCGGTTGCGGATATGGTAGGAGCGGCGGTGTTCGGTGCCCTTGAAGATGGAGTGTTCGATGAAGTGGGCAATCCCCTCTTCGGAGCCTTGCTCGTGGCGCGAGCCGACACCTATGTAAACTCCGGCGTGGGTGACGATGGAGTCGGTTTGACGGAAGATGATGCGGATGCCGTTGCTGAGGGTGTGGTATTGATACATTTTGGGATTGGTGGCGAACTGCCACAGGTGATTGAATGTTGAAAAGTGATTTTTATTGGGTTGTGACGCTTGCTTTTGGGGGCAGTATGGTCCCTATGACGGCAAACATGATGCCTGCAAGGGTCTCGAGGGTGTCTTCGCTGATGAAGGAGATGAGAAGTATGCAGAGGAAGGCGGTGAAGAGGGGGCTGTAGCACAGGCGGTGAAGATGGATGGCGCGGATGAAAGGTAGGACGATGAGGAGGAACCCGATGAGTCCGAAGGCAAGGAGGAAGTTGAGGTATTGGCTGTGGGTGTGCAGGTCGGTGTCGGCCAGCGGGGAGTGGTTCTGTTGCATCTGTGCGTGACATTGGTTGACTACATCGCCGGTTCCAACCCCGAGGAGAGGATTCTGTGTGAATACTTGCCAGGCGTTACGCCACAACTCCAGACGTTGGAGCACCGAGAAGTTGTTGACACTGCGGAAGCATCGGTAGTTTTCGTATTCGTATAGGAGGACGTAGATGAGTTTGCGCGGACCCGGACGGAGGTAGACGGGATTGGCAATCCCCTTTTCGATAGCGGCGATGTCGTTGGGTTGCAGGCGGGTCATGCCGAGACTGTCTTTGGTGAGCCCCATGCCGCCAAGGTAGCGGAGCAGGGTGGGATAGACGGTGTAGCCTGTGGAGGTGAGGGAGTCGAAGGGATGGTTGCTGAGTTTGCCCCATTCCTGCCGCATCTCCTTTTCGCAGACGTAGAGGTGGACGTAGTTGCCGTTTTCGGTGAGGCCGTCGTGCAGGTGCAAGTAGGGGTTGCCGTTTTCGGTGAGTTGGGGCAGAGGATTGACGGTAGAGAGGGGTTGCAGGTGGTAGTAGTCGTGGATGTAGACTCCTGCAAACGAGGCCACGACAGCGAGGATTGCAGTTACGGAGAGTGTTGCGGTGATGCGCAGCCGACGGCTGAGCCGGTGGCGGAAGGCTATGAGGAGGATGACAAGGGTGACGACGATGATGATGAACGAGGTGTAGGCATGGAGCAGGAACAGGAAGGCGGTGAGCCAAAGCATGGCGACAGTCCCGACAAGGTGTAGCCAGGGTCTATGGGGACGGCAGATGAGAGCGTAGGCGATGATGAAGAGGGTGAGGCAGATGTTGAGTCCGAAACGGATGTGGGAGATGTGTGGCACGATGTTGCGGTAGGGGAGGTCGGGGATGGTGAGATAGCGTATAAACCCTATCACTGAGACAACGAGTACGGTGCCGACATAGGATATGCCCACCAAGGATAGTTCCCTTCGGCTGAGGGGTGGTGTGGTGAGGGCGACAAGGGGGATGAAGAATAGGGGGAGCTTTTTCTGAATGTCGAAAAACCCATAGGCCAGGTTTTGGGTGCCGAGGAGCCAGAGGAGGTGTACCCCAGCCATGATGAGGAAGGCGTGCAGCAGGTAGTTGTGCCGGAACCCGGCGAATTTCTCTTTCCAGTTCCATTCGGTCACCCAGTTGGCCAGCAACAGCACCCACAGAAGGTTGGTGATAAAGACCGAAGTGGTCATGCTGACGGCCAGCCCGCAGAGGAGGGCGATATAGATTGCTCTATGAACCTGTTTTGCCACTGAAGGGGAGAGCTGAAGGAGGTTTTATTTTCCTAAGATGCGGTTGTATTCGGCTGTTGAAGAGAGTATCTCGATGGCTTTCAAGACATCTTTGTCGTGCGAAAGGGCACCTTCGATACAGCCTTTGCGGTAGTAGTAGTGTACCAGGATGGCGTCTTTGAGCAGTTCGCCGATTTCCTCGCGGTTGCGGATAAGGTCTTCCTTCTTTGCCTCTTTGTAGGTTTTTTCGAGCTGGTCAATCTGTTGTTTCAGGTTGTCCATATAGTTCTCCTCTTCGGCCACTTTGCGCAGGTCGTTGATGATGTTTTCGGTGTAGGTGGTGTATTCGTAGGTTTTGTCGGAAAGGTAGTCTACAAAGTCTTGGAATATCTCGTCGGTGATTTTAAACTCGGAGGGGGAGGGGATGGAGTCGTGTTCGCGGTGGAATTTGAGTGCATAGTTGAAGAAGTGGAAGCGGTTGTAGAGCGCTACGGAGAGGAGCGATGAAGCGGGGTGCTCAACCTCGATGTCGGGCTCTATTCCGAAGCCGTCGTACACCGTGCGGCCGTTGCGGGTGCTGAAGGCGGTTTTGAGCGAGTCGGGAACCTTGACGGCTCGTCCGTTTTCGTCGCGGTGTTTATAGTCGATGGCCTGTATGCAGCGACCCGAGGGGATGAAGTATTTCGACACGGTGACTTTCATCTGGCTGTTGTAGGGCATGGGGAGAATGTTTTGCACAAGCCCTTTGCCGTACGACCGTTCGCCGATGATGACGGCGCGGTCGAGGTCCTGCAGGCTTCCGCTTACAATCTCGCTGGCCGAGGCGCTCTGTCCGTTGATGAGTACCGCCACGGGGATGTCGAGGTCTTCGGCCGACATGCGGGTGCGCGATTTCATGTTTTTCGATGCCACCTTGCCTTTGGTTTCCACAACCAATTCGTTTTGTTTCACCCAGATGTTTACAATGTCCACAGCCTCGCCCATCAGCCCGCCGCCGTTGCCGCGGAGGTCGAGGATGATGCCCTTCATGCCGGGGTTGTCGCGTTTGAGCCGTTTGAAGGCTTCGCGCACGTTTTTGGCAGCATCTTGGGTGAATTCGTCGAGGCGTATATAGCCGATAGCATCGTTCACCATCCCGCTGTACGGGACATTGGGCAGACGTATTTCGCCGCGGGTGATCACAACGTCAAACTCTTTGCCGTCGCGCTCAAGTTTCAGGGTCACTTTGGTTCCCGCTTGTCCGCGCATGGCGGCACTCACCTCGGCGTTGCTCTTTCCCTCGGTGCTCTCCCCGTTGACGGCAAGGATTCGGTCGCCTATCTTCAGGCCGGCCTTGTCGGCAGGAAGGCCTTCGTAGGGTTCGGCAACATAGATTTTGTCGTTCTCCTGATGTATCAGGGACCCGATGCCGCCATATTGCCCGAGCACCTGCATCTTAACGTCCTCCATGTCGCTTTCGGCAAAATAGTTGGTGTAGGGGTCCATCGAGGCCAGCATGGCATCGATGGCCACCTTCATGGTCTTTCCCGGATCCACGTCGTCCACATAGTTGGTGTGGAGGTTTTTGTACACGTTGGCAAAGATTTCCAGATTCTTGGAGATTTCAAAGCCTTTGTCGTTTTGGGCTGCCGCCGCAAGGGTGAACAGGGCGAGCAGGGTGATTGTGAGCAGTCTTCTCATATTATTGTATTCTATTGCTTTTTTTTCGATGATTAATTAGAGGTTTTGCACAAGTCGTTAATCTTTAAATCCAGCGGCGAAACCAACCACACAATGTCGCCATGGTGGAAAACGGTGTCGGCGGGAGGGTTGACCATGTAGTCTTTTCCGCGTTCAATGGCTATCACCATCGATTGGTAGTTCGCCATCAGGTCGGATTGTTTGATGCTTACCCCCGTCAGGCGGCTGTTGTTCCCCACCTCTAAGCGGTAAGTGTTGATTTCGTTGTCGGAATGGTCGTGCACCAGCATGTCGGGTTCAACCTCTATGGCCGAGCGCACATGGGCCAGCTGTTCCTCGTTGCCCAGCACCGTCAGCCGGTCGGTGGGCATGATGAGCATCTCCTTGTCGGGCAGGTCGTAAATCTTTCCGGCACGTTCTATGGAGATGATGTTCACCCCATAGTCCTGCCTGAAACGCGAATCCTTCAAACTCTTTCCGGCAAAGGGCGAGTAGGCGGTCACGACCATACGTTCCATGACAAAGTTCTTCTCCAGCGACTCGGGAATCTTGAATGAGTTCTGAGCCTGGCGTTGATAGAAATTGGTGACAAAATGGTCTTCGATGCGGTTGTAGAAGTCTGTCGCCCTCCTCGAGAGCAGCACTGCCGCCACCACCACGATGGCCACCACCACCACCAAACCCACGGCCAAGTGTACGTAGGTCGAAATCATCCAACCCACAATAAACAAGGTGATAAAATAACGCAGAGCCAGAAGGGGGATCACAGCCACCTGGCTGTGGCTATAGGTGTGCAGCATCTTCCTGATACGCTCGCGGTTTACGTTCTTCACCGCCAGAGCCCACAGGAACGGTGCCATAATCAGCAGTGTTGCAATCATGCCCAACAGGTTGCCCCAGATGGCCGGAATCTTCCAAGCCTCAAAGGTGTTGTTGATAAGCGGCTTCAGCCACAGGGAGCTCAGCAGTCCGAGCGCCACCAGGATGGCACTGTAGAAGAGTATCGATGTCAGCTGCTTTCTTACAAAAGTGCTCAGTTTCTTCTCGTGTGTGTTCACCCGTCCGGAACTGCTGTACCGCTCCAACGCCTGTTTGAAGCGCATGGGGAGTTTGGGGTAAATCCACTCGTATGCGGGAAGCCCTGCTTTAATCATGTAGGGGGTGACAAAGGTCGTCAGTATCGATACCGTCACGATAATGGGGTAGAGATTTGGGTCAATCACATGGTAGCTCAGACCCAGCCCGGCAATGATAAAGCTGAACTCACCTATCTGGCAGAAGCAGAAACCGCCCTGCATGGCAGTCTTAAGGGGCTTTCCGCTAAGCAGGATACCTGTTGTGGCCGATAGCGACTTAAACACCACAATGATGCCTGCAATAATCAGTATCGGCCCGATATATTTCACCAGCACCTCGGGGTTCACCAGCATCCCCACCGACACGAAAAACACCGCACCGAACAGGTTCTTGATAGGGGTGATGATACGGTGAATCACATCGGCCTCGATGGTCTCGCTCAGGATGGCACCCATCACAAAAGCACCCAGAGCCGTGGAAAAGCCGGCAAAGTCGGCCAGCACCACCATCCCAAAGCACAAGCCCACAGCCACAATGCACAGCGTCTCTTCCGTCATCCATTTGCGCATCCAGCGCAGGAACGTCGGGATTAAGAATATGCCGAAGGTAAACCACACTATCAGCGAGAACACCAGTTTCACCAGACTCAAGCCCAGTTCTGCGCCGTTGAAGCTCTTACCCACACTCAGTGTCGAAAGCACCACCAGCAGCAGCACCGCTATCAAATCCTCCACCACCAGCACTGCCGTCACTGTGCTTGTGAAACGCTGCTGTTTCAGTTTCAGGTCGTCAAACGACTTGATGATAATCGTGGTGGACGAGATGGACAGCATACAGCCCAGAAAGATACTGTCCATGTTGCCCATGCCCAGCAGATGCCCCACCGTGTTGCCGATGACGAACATAATCACCAGCTCCGTCAAAGCCGTGATGGCTCCTGTGGCACCCACCCGCTTCAGTTTCTTGATGCTGAATTCCAATCCCAAAGCAAACATCAGGAACACGATGCCGATGTCGCTCCACACATGGACGTTGGAGACGTCGGTAATGGCAGGAAACCAAGGGAAATAGGGACCGATAAAGAAACCTGCAACAATATAGCCAAGTACCAAAGGCTGCTTCAGCCACTTGAACACAATGGTGATGGCGCCGGCAGTAATCAGTATGATGGCAAGATCCAGAAAGATAGGAGGTAGTGACGACATATATACTTTTTTATTCCCTCCATAACGTACCTTTCACTTTATTATTGCCCTTTCTACGCTTTTTTTCTGCCAACGGCAAAAACTTGGTGGATAAATTGTTTTTTTGTCGAAATTTATTTGTACCTTTGCATTTGCATTTAATCCGTTAAATAAATTTATTGTTATGATACAAAAACATTTACGACTCTTACCGCTCTTTGCAATGCTTGCCTTTGCATCAGTCTCTTCGGCTCAGGTGGATTTCACTCCCATCTTCACACAAATCAAACTCGAGGCCCGTGCCGACTTCGACTACTTCCACAACACCGTGGAGGGCGTCGACTCGCTGACCCAGACCCCCTACGGCTTCCATGGCCGCTATTTCAACTTTGTCATCGGCGGCCCAATTGGCGAGAAGTTCAGCTATTTCTTCCGTCAGCGCATCATTGCCAACGCGGGCAATGTCAGCCTCTTCGACAATACCGACTTCCTCTACATCAACTATTCGCCGTCGCCCAACTGGATGCTCCGTTTCGGTAAGGACGCTCTTGCCGTCGGCGGCTTCGAGTACGACGCCCCTCCCATCAACGTGCTCTTCAGCACCTATTATTGGGACAATTTCTATTGCTTTCAGCCCGCCGTGGCGGCAGCCTACAAGAGCGACGACGCCAGCCAGATGCTCCTGCTGCAGGTGGGCAACTCGCCCTACGTCCACTACGGTGCAGGCCTCGGCTTCGCCCCCGGGCAGGAGTGGAAAAGCGGCCTCATGTCGTTCAACCTATTCTATAGCGGCAGGGTGGGGCATCTCAAACTGCTCCACTCGGTCAACATGTTCCAGCGCCCGGACCGCAAATACATGAACTACATTGCTATAGGCCATGAACTGGAATACGACAAGTGGGACATCTACCTCGACCTCATCCACCACGCCAACGCCATGAACGACTGGGGCAACAACTTCGCCGTGGTGAGCTGCGCCAACATCTATTTCAACAAGGAGTTCAACATCTTTGTCAAGGGTGCCTACGAGCAGAACCGTTCGGAACAGGTGCTGCCCGGTTTCGGCAACATCAACTCGGGCTTCTACGACATCTTCTGCGAGTCGGGCCACAGCTACCTTACTTACGGCCTCGGTGTGGAATACCACCCCAAGACCTGTCCCGACTTCCGCCTGCACGCCTTTGTGGCCAACCGCCGCACCACCGACTACAACCACGCCGCTCCGCTGGTCAGCAACTCTCTGCAGGCCAACATCGGCATCACTTGGAGCATGGAGGTTTACCGGATGCTCAAAGACCGTATGGAAAGACTTTCGAAAGAATAAATAAAATGTGACTCAGGGAAGAGGTTGGAAACATACACTTCGCTGGCTCACCCGATAACCCCAATTAATAAATAACACCATGGCACTCCACGACCATCGCAAAAACAAGACCACCCAGTATGCCCGCTGGGCTGAAAAAATCTTTGGCGGCATTGAGCGCCGTCTTCATATCAAGAACCCCCTCAAGTTCACCAGCAAACGCTCGCTCGAGGCTATCTTCTTCTTGATTATTTTTGTAGGCTTCTTCTGGATTCTGGCCTACCGCATGACCCTCCCCAATATGCTCAACACTTTCATGCAGACCGCCTACCAGCTGCTATTGGAAACGGTCTTCTACATCATGGCCATCTGTGTCCTGATGGGCGGCATCAGCAAGCTGCTGATCGAGTTCGGTGTTGTGCGTCTGATGGAGAATATCCTGCGCCCCCTCATGAAACCGCTCTACAATCTGCCCGGCGTGGCGGCTTTGGGCGCTGTCATGACCTTCCTCTCCGATAATCCCGCCATCATCTCGCTGGCTCACGACAAAAACTTCTCGCAGTATTTCAAGAAGTACCAGCTTGTCTCCCTCACCAACTTCGGCACGGCCTTCGGCATGGGCCTTGTGGTGCTGGCCTTCATGATAGGCAAGGGCTTCGGTAGCGGTGCCGCGGTGGGTATCCTCGGCGCTTTTATCGGCAGCATCGTCTCCACTCGTCTCATGCAGCGTTTCACCCTCAAGAGCTATCCCGAGATGGATGCCCCCGTGGTGGAAGGCGCCACCGAAGGCAACGAGCAAAAGATTTCCTACAAGAGCGAAGGCAGTGTGCTGCAGCGTTTCCTCAACGGTGTGCTCGACGGCGGCAAGGAGGGCGTCAACATCGGCCTCGCCATCATCCCCGGCGTGCTCTGCATCTCCACCATCGTCATGATGCTCACCTTCGGCCCTTCGGGTGAAAATGGCCAATACACCGGTGCCGCCTACGAGGGTGTTCCCATCATCACTATGCTGGCCGACAAAATCAATGTGGTCTTCGACTGGCTCTTCGGCTTCAAGTTCGGTGCCCTCATCTCTTTCCCCATCACCGCACTCGGTGCTGTGGGTGCCGCCCTCGGTCTTGTCCCCCGCTTCATTGCTGAGGGCATTATCGACAACAACGCCATCGCCGTTTTCACCGCCATGGGCATGTGCTGGAGCGGCTACCTCTCCACCCACACCGCCATGCTCGACAGCCTTGGCTACCGCAACCTCATCGGCAAGGCCATCGGAGCCCACACCATCGGAGGCCTCTGCGCCGGCATCGCCGCCCACTGGCTCTGGGTTCTGTTCAGTCTTATTTTCTAAGGCATGAACCTGAAAGAAACACTCGGACGTTTCCGCACTTGGCAGAACAAACCCTATCACAATTCCGACGAGGAACAAGAAGAGCATCGTTGTGCCAACTGCGGTAACGTGTTCAGGGGAAACTACTGCCCTGTGTGCCGTCAGGATGCCAAAGACGGCCGCATCACGTGGAAGTGGGTGGGTAAAAGCATCCTCGATGTGTGGGGCTTGGATTCCCGTTCTCTCCCGAACACCCTCCTCCAGCTTTTCATACGTCCCGGACGCCTTATCGGTGCATATCTCGACGGCCAGCATCAGATTTGCTACAAGCCTTTCAATATGCTCTTCATTCTTGCCATCTTTTACGTCGTGGTGCAGCAACTTCTTGGTTGGAACTATGCGGCCACTTCTGAAGACAAGGGAGGCATTTTCATTCAACAGGTTGTTGAATGGATTTCCGAACACCCCGCATGGAACGCCATGCTTATCTCTGTGGCAATGATTATCCCTACATGGCTATTCTTCCGTTTCGCCCCACGCCATACACGCCACACACTCCCCGAAAGCGTCATCATCCAACTCTTCATGAACTCCCTCATCCTCATCTTTATTTTCCTTTCCGAATTCTTTGTTTATATTTCCTTTGTTCTGGTTCCGGTTTACTACTACTTTGCCTACCGCCAGCTTTTCGGCTACAGGCCTTGGGGCACCATCTGGCGTATTCTATTATGCTTCGCCGTCTGGGCTCTCTTTTTCGTTATCATCGTAAACCTGATAAACACTGTCACAACCAACCCCGAGATACTTCCGCAAATGGCAATACGCCTCTTGCCATTCCTTGCCGCTTTTGTAGGCATCATCGCCCTCGGCTACTTCGTCAGCAAAAAAAACGCACAACCTAAGACATGAAACTCAAAGAAACACTCAGACGTTTTCCCGCTCGGCAGAACAAACTCGCTCTATATTCCGACGAGGAGCTGGAGGAGTGCCGTTGTGCCAACTGCGGTCACGTGTTCAAGGGCAACTACTGCCCTGTGTGCCGTCAGGAGGTCGGCGACGGACGCATCACATGGAAGTGGGTCGGCAAAAGCATCCTTGACGTATGGGGAATGGACTCTCG
>JAFXMW010000108.1 GCA_017530105.1 Bacteroidales bacterium | reverse complement strand
GCAGGGCATGTTGTCCTGCCCGATAGTGCCTCGTACTGGGAATACTTTTTCGAGCCCGATGCCGACTGGCCTTACGACTCGGTGCTGCACACGGTGCCAGTCACAGTGGTCGAAGACTATGCCTTTGCCCATTGTCGGAACCTTACGGGCATCACCATTCCCGCAACGGTGACGCACATAGGCTATGGGGCTTTCTCGTACTGCACGGCGCTTGACAGCATGGCAGTGCTACCGGGCAACAGTGCCTACGCCACGCCGCAGGGTTGCAACGCTTACGTCGACACACGGGAGAATGAACTGATTTGCGGCTGCCGGCGTTCCACAGTCCCGCCCACTGTCACCTCCATTGCATCACGCGCTTTCCAAGGAATAGAGGGGCTTGCCGCAATTGTCCTGCCGGACAGTCTGGAGGCTATCGGGAACTACGCTTTTGACGGTTGCACTACTCTACGGTCTTTCCATATTCCCGCCAAAGTACGCAGTGTAGGATATATGTGTCTGGCGCACTGCCGGGGACTCACCTCGCTGACAGTATCCCCAGACAATGCGGTGTTTGACAGCCGCGGTGGCTGCAACGCCGTCGTCAACACTGCCAATAATTGGCTGGTTGTGGGCTGTGCCGCCACAGTGATACCCGGAGATGTGCGACGTATTGACCAGAAAGCTTTTGTCGGATTTGACCGTCTTCGCCAGATAACACTGCCCAATTCCATCGTGGAGATTTGCGATTTTGCTTTCCAAGACTGTAGCGGATTGACATCGATACACATCCCCGCATCAGTATCTTATATAGGGCATAACCCATTCGCGGGATGTACCAGCCTTGACACAATCAATGTTGATTCCGCCAACACCAAGTATGACAGCCGCAGCAGCTGCAATGCCATCTACGATAAAAACAACGGACAGATTGTCAGCGGATGCCGAAGCTCCGTCATTCCCAACAACACTTATCACATAGCCCCCTACGCTTTTTATGGCATCGCGGGACTGCACCGCATCGTCCTGCCGAAGAATGTTATCAGTATTGGCGAAGAGGCTTTTGCCGGATGCACAGGGGTGACCACCATCATATCGGCTGACGAGATAGCTCCACAGGTGTCGTGGGGTACCTTCGACGGCATAGACCCCGATATAGCGGTGCATATACGTCGCGGCAGCCTTGCATCGTACACCGAGCGATGGAGCCACTTCCACAACTTTATCGAGGACTTCCCTGTCGGCATCGACGAAACGTCGGAGGGAGCACGAAGCTACCGCCTTGTGTGCAGGGACGGGATACTCAGAATCAATGCCGTCACTCCCCTGCCCGTCAGGGTTTTCGACATCAGCGGTAGGGTGTTGTACCATAGCAGCCCCGTCGCCACTGCCACCCTGCGGCTGACCGACCTGCCACACGCATCGCGCCATATCCTGCTGGTGCAGGTGGGCAGCTATCCCGCTGAGAAGATTGTCTACTGACAATCCTCTGGGCAGAGAGTTA
Organism: Bacteroidales bacterium; assembly: GCA_017530105.1. GTDB lineage: Bacteria > Bacteroidota > Bacteroidia > Bacteroidales > P3 > Colimorpha. The sequence goes on along the minus strand of JAFXMW010000108.1, from coordinate 77,690 downwards.
CGGGGATTGTGACCCCGATTTGAAGAAGGAAAGTCAAAGTTGAAGATTTTTTTGTATATTTGCATTTATATCTGGACACGACAGATTGCATACAACAAAATAATTATCAACAAAGTACACAACAATGAAACAGTTTAGGATTCTTGCCGTTTGCATTGCAGCAACCATGATGCTGTGCGGCTGCAACCAGAAAGGGCCGAAGTTGCCGAGGCTGTCGAAAAACTGCTTTGATGCCTATGACCGATAGTGTAGTCCCGTCGCTGGCCGTGCGTGCTGCCGAAATGGACGAGGTGCCTCGCATACTGGAGCTTGTGGCTCACTCGCGGAGCATCATGCGTGCCAACGGCAACGATGTTCAATGGGAAGGGTATCCGGGCGCGGATTTGGTTGGTTCTGACATTGGACGCGGCATCGGTCACGTTATTGAACTGGAGGGGAGGCCGGTGGGCTATTTCGCCCTGCTGCTGGACCCTGAACCCACCTACGCGGTGATTGAGGACGGACAATGGCTGGACGACAGTACACCGTATGGCACCATCCACCGGCTGGCCTGTGCCGAGGGGGTACACGGCATTGCCCATTGCGCTTTTGCGTGGAGCGAGGCACGCTGTGCATCGGTGAGGGTGGACACGCATTTGAAGAACCACATCATGCTGCATATCTTTGCCCGTGAGGGCTATTGCCGCTGCGGGAGGATGTATATGGGCGACGGCACGCCACGCGAGGTGTACCAAAAGATGCTGTACCCCATGGTGAACAGGAATCTGAAGAGCTATGTGGAACAGGAGATTCTGCCACGATACAACCATTTCGACTTGGCCCACAGGCTGGACCATGTGCTGCGGGTGATGGCTCAGAGCATGGAACTGGCCGGGCATTATCCGGAGCTGAACAGGGATATGGTGTACACCATTGCAGCCTACCACGACACGGGTGTGTGCGAGGGAAGGGAACGGCACCATCTGGTGTCGGGACGTATTGTGAGGGAGGATGCCCGGCTTCGGGAGTGGTTCAGTCCTGATGAGATTGAGACTATGGCTCAGGCAACTGAGGACCACAGGGCTTCGTCCGACAGGGAACCGCGAAGCCTGTATGGACGCATTGTGGCCGAGGCCGACCGCGACATTGAGCCTATGACCATTGTACGACGGACAATAGAGTATGGTCTTTCACACTACCCGGAGTTGGACCGCGAGGGGCAATGGGAACGGACATTGCAGCACTTGCGGGAGAAATACGCCGAGGGTGGGTATCTGAAACTGTTTATCCCCTATTCACGCAATTGGGTGCAGCTGGAACGGCTGAGGGAACTGATATCGGATACCCAAAGACTGAGAGAAACTTTTGACACTTTATACAGGAAAATAAAAAACTGAAAAGCATGGATACATTCCTTATCATTCTGGCATTGCTGCTGGCTCTTGTAGGGATAGCGGGGTCTATCATCCCGGGATTGCCGGGGCCTCCGCTGAGCTGGGTCGCAGCGTTGATATTGGGTTTCACGCGGGCAGCGGACTATTCGGCTACCTTTTTGATTGTGACGGGAGGCGTTGCAGCCATCATTACGGTGCTGGACTATGTGGTGCCGTCGATGAGTACCAAGAAGTTCGGCGGCAGCAAAGCGGGTGTGTGGGGTTGCAACATCGGGCTGGTAATCTCAATAATAGGACTGCCCTTCGGCCCGCAGGGGCTGTTGGGTGTGATACTTTGGCCTTTCATAGGGGCTTTTGTGGGCGAACTGATCAGCGGCAAAGCTTCTCGCGAGGCTCTCCGCGCCGCATGGGGTGCCTTTGTGGGTTTCCTGACGGGGACCGGCTTGAAACTGGTCTACGCGTTGGCGATAGCCTTTATCATGGTTAGCGAACTGGTGGTGTAGGGCATCCGCTAATGGAAGTAATGCTGAATATGGTGGGCAGGATTCACGGGGTTTTCCTCACTCGTCGCCATTTTGACGATATCCACATCGATATAGATGGGTGTGTCGTGGTCTAACTCGAAGGGTCGCTCGGAATAAAACTCCATGAGGGTGCCACGAAAGGCTCTTTCACAACCTACCACCACATATTGCGCCAGGTCGGAAGAGGTGACGGGGATGGTGTCATTGTGCTCTATCAACTTTATCTCGCGTGTGGCCACCAAATCATAGGAAGAGTCGTACTCGAACAGGGTGACGTTGACCGAGGCATCTGCCACATCGCGATAGATGATATAATATTGCGATTCTTTGAAGCACGAGGTGAACGCAAGGCTGAACAGGGCCAGCAAAACAAATAATACTTTCTTCATGTTGTTTAAATATTGGTTTTTTGATTTACACTTATACTTGTATTGATTAGTCTCCGGCCACTTGGGCAAAGGAGTGGACAGGAGCGATGGCGTTGATGCGGTGGTGGTCGTAGAGGTCGGGGAACTCAACCATAAAGAGGAACTCTTTTACCTTGACTTTGTATTCTTTGCCATTCAACAGGATAATCTCGCGGTTGAGGGCTTCAGCTATGCCTATGGCAGTGCCTCCGGTGGCGAGGATGTCGTCGAAGAGGGTGATGTTGAACGTGTCGCCCTCAGGGACTCCTGCAGCAATGTCGCTCAGTCGGTAAAAGACATGGTCGCTGCCATATTCCTTTTCAATTTTCACATCGTGCAGGTCGCCTTCGCTGAAGGGGAGTTTGCCCTTTTTCCGGATGGGGATGATGTTGCGGACCGTTTGGGTGGTGACCAGCAGGGGTGCGGCGAAAAGGAACCCACGGGCTTCTACAGTAGCCACATTGGGGCAATGAACATGAGACGCAATGTCGGCAATAAGTTCATTATAAGCTTCTTTCTCATGCAGGAAAGGGAGTATGTCAATAAAATCGATGCCCTTCTTGGGGAAGTCGGGATAATGATTGATGATGTCGAGGTAGTTCATACTTTACACTTTGATATGATTTGCAAAAATACAAGTTTTTTTTGAAACGGGGACTAAAAAATTGAAATCAGTAGTCAACATCATGGCCTTGGAGGTAGTGCCAGGCGCGGAGATACTTGCGAATACGGGCGGCATCGCGGTCGGTGAATTCCGGCAAACGGCGCACGTCCATGTTATCCTCAAGGTCGGCAATCTTCACCTCACGGCCAATAGGGTTGGTCGAACAACGGCAAATAAAATCCTCATAGGTCTCCCCTTCGCGACGCGACACCGAGAGCAGGGCTTCGACAATTTCGTCGGGGAACCCCTCTTCGCGCAGAGAACAGGCTGTCACCTCCGTATCCTCGATGACGTCGTGAAGCAAGGCCACTATCTTTGACTTGGGACTGCTGCACCGCTCCGACACACGGACAGGATGCAGGATATAGTCGCGTCCAGCCTTGTCGTGCTGGCCGGCATGTGCCTTTGTGGCTATTGCCAAAGCCTTGTTGTATAACTGAGTCAAGTCCACAAAGAAACCAATCGCTTATAATGCCCATACCAACAAGCCCGCACATATCACCACCCCTGTAACGAAGAGGTCGATAAGGCAGAAGCCCATGATATCCTTTGCGTCGAGTTTGGCAATAGCCAAGGCGGGAATGGCCCAGAAGGGCTGGATGAGATTGGTCCAAGCATCGCCCCAGGCAATTGCCGTGCCGGTGAGACCGGGGTCCACTCCCAAGTCGGCTCCTGCGGCAAACATGACGGGGGCTTGGATAGCCCAATGGCCGCCGCCCGAAGGGACAAACATGTTCAGCACCGCAGCACAGAGGAAGGTGAGCAAGGGATAGGTGGTGGCGTTGGAGACTGCAATACAGGCGTTGCTGAGTACAGTGCCGAAAGAGATGCCACTGGCTCCCACGCCAGTGATGATGCCCATGATGCCGGCATAGAAAGGGAACTGGAGAATGATGCCTGCCGCACCTTTCGAGGCTTGGGTAAAGGCCTGCACGTATGCCAATGGGGTGCCGTGGAGCAGCACACCAAGGAAAAGGAAAAGCATGATAACACTGCCCAAATCAAAAGAGCCGCCTCCCCACCTCAGATGGAAAATCAGATAGGCAAAGCCGATGCCCGCCACAATCCACGACAGCAGGCGGCTCTGTTCCATGCGCTGGGCAGGAGTGCGGGAGCCTTGCTGCTTTTTGGGGAGAGGGGTCTCCTCTTCCAATAGAGTAGGGTCTACCGACACAACATCTTTCTTGGGATACATCAAGGTATTGGTGACCACAATGGCCACCATCACCACCAACACCATGACAATATTGTGCGGGTCGAGAATGGTCTGGGATATGGGGACCGGGGAGGTCAGCACCCCGTTGGTGGCTTTGGTAAGAGCCTCGCCGGGAGTGGCCATAGTCAAGGGGATGGAGCCCGACAACCCAGCGTGCCACACCACAAAGCCGCTATAGGCCGAGGCGATGAGGAGACGATAGTCTATTGCCGGCATTTTGCGGGCAATCTCTTTGGCAAAAATCACTCCTACAATAAGGCCGAAACCCCAATTGAGCCAGCAGGCCATGGCCGACACGGCTGTCACCAAAGCAATTGCTGCGACAGGTGTTTTGGGAATACCCGCCAGCAGACTGATGCCCCGTTTCACCACGGGCGCCGAGGCCAAAGCCGAGCCACATACCAACACCAAAGCCATCTGCATGGCAAAAGCCAAGAGGTTCCACACGCCTCCACCCCAGTGGTCGATTACCTCGAGGGGAGTCTGATGACAAATGGGCATGGCCAACCCTGCAGCCACGAGGGTGAGGATGATGGCAAAGATAAAGGGTTCGGGCAGCCACCGCTGAACCAACCGTACACAGAATTTTATCATGGCACCATCATATTAACGACTTGTCCCCATCAGGAGCATCATCTTCCCGTAGAAGTCGGTGTTCTGCATCACACCGCTGAACAGGTTGGCACCCGGGCCGAAAGAGAACACCGGCACCATCACACCTGTATGACCGCCTGTAGACCATGAGGGACAATTGTAGTGGTCGGCAATGCTGCCATTCTTGAGAGTAAGGCCGCCCGTCTCATGGTCGGCTGTCACCACGACAAGGGTCTGGCCATCGCGCTCGGCAAAGTCGAGCACCGCATGGAGCATATCCTCAAAGTCGGCCATCTCGGCAGCAAGATAGAGGCTGTCGTTGTTGTGGCAAGCCCAGTCAATCTGCGAGCCTTCAATCATCAGCACAAAACCGTTGTCGTAGCGGTTGAGGGTCTCGATGGCTTTCAAGGCACCCAAAGTAAGCATCCGGCCACGGTCCATGGCTTTGTCGGGATTGTCGGGCGAAAGGAGACCGCAAATCTTACGGCTACGGCTCTGGGTCATATCCATAATGCTGTAGACCATATCATAGCCACGAGCCATAAGGGTGTCGAGAGGAGCCTTGCCGTCTTCTCTGTTCTCAGGAAGGAAATGGTTCTTGTCGCCGCCAATCATCACCTCGAAGGGGCATTGCGCCATCTGCATACTGATGGTGTCGAACGATTTGCGATTGGCTGCATGGGCATAGGTGGAGGCCGGCGTAGCGTCCAGCACACTGCTTGTCACCACAAAGCCTGCCGCCTTCCCGAAGAAACGCTTGGCATCCACAAGAAAAGAGTTGTATTCTGTCCCGTCGGGACCTTTGGCTATATGACGGTTCTCCACCTTGTGGCCAGTCATGAGAGCCGTGCCGCCAGCACCGGAGTCGGTGGTGTAGCGGTTGTAGGAATAGGTACGGGAGAAACCCGAGTAGGGGAAACGCAGGAAAGCACTGCGGGAGTCAGGCTGCGCCACGATAGAGGAATAGACCTGGGCGGTACCCATGCCATCGCCAACAATAAAGATAACATTGCGGGGCTGGGGAAGAGACTGAGCGTTGGGATTTCTCTTGGCACGTTGTGCCGTCACCATCAAAGGAAGCACACAAAGGAGCAGAATGATAACCTTCTTCATAAAAATGCCGATTATGTAATATACTTTATTTTGTCATAACTAAAGGGTACCGAAAATCCTGTCGCCTGCATCACCCAAGCCAGGCAGGATATAGCAATCCTTGTTCAACCCGTCGTCGAGGGCAGCGGTGTAGATGTCCACATCGGGATGTTCTTTCTGCACACGTTCCACACCCTGTGGGGAAGAGACCAGACAGACCATGCGGATGTTGGTGTACCCGTCGTCCTTCAACCGCTTGATAGCGTCGCACGCGCTTCCCCCTGTTGCCAACATGGGGTCGGTGAGGATAACCATGCGATCCTTGCCCTCGGGCATCTTGTAGTAATAGAACACAGGCTCGTGAGTCTTTTCGTCGCGATACATGCCAATATGTCCCACCTTGGCAGCGGGGATAAGGGTCAGAATACCGTCCACCATGCCCAGACCGGCACGCAAAATGGGCACTACCGCCACTTTCTTGCCGTCTAACTCGTGAGCAATCATCTTCTGCATAGGGGTCTCAATCTCCACCTCTTTCAAAGGGAAATCGCGGCAGACTTCATAGCCCATCAACATACCTATCTCTTTCAACAATTCGCGGAACTCGAGGGTACCCGTCTCCCTCCTGCGCATAATAGTCAGCTTGTGCTGAATCAACGGGTGGTTTGTAATATACAGTGCCATACTCCTGTATTTTAAATTATTATTATTTTCTAAGTCTATACATACTCCCACAAAAGGGCATTGCAAAAATACGGGAAATCCCCCAATTTACAATAAATTCATCCACATTACTTATCAACATCATGTTGATAATTCCCCACCAAGCGGAACCGTTGCTATTGCCCGACAACATCATGCACCAACCGTACCGAATACCGGTTTCCCGGTCCACGGCTTCCCTGTGCCAGATAATAGCTGTAGAAGAAGACATACTGTGCCGCCTGCGGCCCCCGAGTGGAAGACGACCAATAGAAGCCCATCGCTCCCACACGGCATGCCGACCTTCCAAATCCATCGCCTGCGGCAGGCAGGAACACCGCACCTGCAGATTCCATCTTTTCCCAGTCCGAAAGCGTGTATTCGTTGAGGCTCCAGTCATCATTGATCTCTGCAAATCCTGGTACAAAATGTTGTCCTTCCGGTATTTTCCAAGCATCAGGCAGCAGTATCAACCCACCTACGCCATCAACATTTCCTATTCCCATTTTCTCCTCTGCACCGTCACGATCGATGAACAGATACATCCACTCGTCTATTGTTAAAGTGCGCCATTCTCCTTCAATACTGTTGCCCCAGTCGGTAAAGTCAGCATAATACGATGTGTTGCCTGGTTCTGTAACACTCCAGGCAAACAGACCGCCGAAATCCCACTGGTTTTCTTCAAATGAGAGACCGTCAGGAGTCAGGTTCCCATGTGCAAACTCCACTCTCTTCTCCGGTGATACAGAGAAGCCAACAACATTTTCTTCCTGTGGGTCCGAAAGCTCTAAGGGCGTATCCTTGCCACAACTACACAAAACAAGCAAAATGCAAGTCGGCAGTATCAGCCAAGGATTCAATCCATTTGTTTTCATAATCATTGATACTTTTTTTGATATGTAAATATGTTTTAAACTATCTTCGAGGATACAGAATTATCATCTTATTTTTTTCATTTTTCATCTATTAAAAGGTGTGGCAGAATCTGCTGCTCAAACAAGTCGCGGCGGATGATGCGGAAATGTGGGGCATAGTTTTCTCTAAAGCGTTGGCTGTGGTGGCAGGCATATTCTCCGCTGTTGAACATTTTTTCCAATTCTGCCACATCCTCCTCAAAGTGATGCGGACGGACACTCTGGTCAAATCCCCTCAGCACCGCTACAATCCGTCCCCACTGACCCCGCCAGTCGTACAACGGCAGTTTCTCCCCCTTCTGCACCCCTTTCATCAACAGCTGAACAAAACGACCCACTTCCATCTTTCCTTCTTTCAACACCTGCAGGTTCACCCGCACATAATTGCCCTCCACTCCGGTATACTCGTAAAGGGGATAGCGGTGGTCGCTGCTGTCCATCCGCGACATCTCGTCCAAGATATACTGCGCACACGTTGCCGAATCGCTCAATAGGTGCTCTATCCCGTACACATCCTGAAAGCAGCTCTTGTACACATCCATCAACTGCGCCTCGGGGAACTGCCGCATATACGCGCCCAGCGTCTCGACCACGCGATTGGGCACATCATAATAGCCTTTATCTATCTTTCGCATTATATACTTGGCAACATCGATGGTGCCACCCCGCTTCCCTTCGGCAATCACCCAACTTGCTATCCCCGCCCAATGGTTTTCATACTCCGAAAGTCTTTTGCCGAAGGCCTTCTCGTCAAAATGGCCACCCGCTACAAGCGTTGAATCTACAGCGTCGAAAAACAGGCTCCACCGTGTGCGGTAGTATTGTTTCAGCAGCCGTCCCCACATGCGGTTGGCGTAGTCGTTCAGCACCGGCCCACCCCACACGGTGAGCAGTGTGCGTGCCTGGGTTTCGTAGTACCACTGCTCACGCTCTCCCCTGCCCCACGAATGGGCCTGCTTAGCCCACTCGTAGTAATCGAAAGGCTTCACCGTACGCAGCAGCGTGTCGGCATCGTCAATCATCTCGAGTGCCAAAGCGGCATAGCGGTGCATCGAGGCGGTATCTCCCCTGCGATAGGCGGCGGTGTAGGCATCGCGCACCTCCATAAAGTGGTTGCCCAGCCATTGCGACAAGAGGTTTGCCACATCGTATTGGTAAGAAACCCGTTTCGAAGGCGACTGCATCATCAGCCTTACTGCCCTCAGCAGCGTGCCGTTGTCGTAAGAATAATAGGGCTTGGTGTAATAGGTGCCGTGACCCGCCAACGACGGCCGCGCCACCATCTGGGTGCCCAGACCATAGAACGACCAATCCTTATAGACCGAGTCCACCAGCAGCCTCCACGCCTCGCGGCAACTCTCATTCTCCCCGCCATAGCGCAAGTCGGCCCAGCGGCGGGTGAATGTCGCCACCCTTTCGGCGGGTTCGTCCAACACCCAGGGATGCTCCAGCAACAACTCGAATATCTGCGGACTATTGTCGAAACTCTCCAAAGTGGAGCCCACGCCAAGCATATTTCCTCCCTGTTCGCCATAAGCCGCGTCCAGTTTGCCGCTCAGCACGTTGAGGTCTCCCACAAGCATGGTGTTCCCCCCGAAATTACCCAGATAGCACCAGATGAAGGGTTGCCCGAAAAAGCCATCGGTTTCGCGCCACACCTCAGTCTTCTCGCAGAAGTAGTCGAGCAGAATCATCCTGCCCTGAGGCACGGCGGTGAGATAGGACCGCAACCTTTCAGGTGTCCACTGCTTGCGTTTATAGTAAAACACCCACGACATCTGCAGCCATCGTGCAGCCGAGTCAACCTGTTGCAGCGAGGCATAGATGTTCTCCGACACCGAAGCCAGATACTGTGGTTCCCAACTGGGAGGGTCCATCTCGTTGAACGGGTCCACCCCATAGATGTGGTCGGTGCCATAGAGAGCGGTCTGTTTTTCGAGGTAAAGCCGTTGAATGACGGCAAACAGGCTGTCGGTGGAGTTCATGAAACAGGTAGGCTCGAAACCGCACCAGCTGCTCAGCCGCTTGATGTCGGCATCGGGGTAGCGTTCGGCTATTTTTGTCGGCACATGCCCGGCAAAAGCCGGCAACACAGGGGTCATGCCCAAGGCGCGTTCACGTGCCAGAATCTTTTTCTGGAGGTTACGCTGCCCGTCAATCCACCTTTGCGGCAGGGGTCCGCCAAATCCGTCCAGATTGGCCATGCGGTGCCACGGCAGATGGGCGGGACCGCTGAAATAGGCGCGTATCTCGTCGTCGGTCATGCCCAGCTCACGCCACACCTCCTGCCACACGGCTTCCTGTCCCGTGAGTGCCAGCGGCATGTTCACCCCGTTGAGGGCCATCCAGTCGATAAACCGTTCCCACTCTTTCCATTGCCACCACGGCATGGTATAGCCGTAGGTGCAGTAATTGAGGAAAAACCTCACCGGCACGGTGCAGCGACGGGTCACCGACTCCGTCACCTTGGGCAGTCGCCGCGGCAACTCGACAGGCTGGCTGGCATACCACGACACATGCACATGGGCATACTGCTTCAGGTAATAGTTCAACCCCATGCACATAGCATTCTCGTTGCTGCCCTCGATACTCACCTTGTCGCCCTTTTGCGACAGGGTGAACACATCGCCGCTGTCCGCGGTCAAAACAAACTCAAAGCCTGCGGCCTTGTCGCCCAGAATACGCTGCGCCAACCCTCGGGCGGCACGTTGCGCCATGCCGCATTGGGCAACAGCCAACATTATCACTAACAATGCTATACTCTTTTTCATCTTTTGCAGTTTATTGTCTATAAGCCTTTTGCCAGTTAATTTACTCTGCTTGCCGTCCGAATTGCCGACCTCATGTTCCTCCGTCTGTTCAATGGTTGTTTTACACTTGTATTACACTTGTTTTACACTTTAAAAGTGTAAAACAAGTGTAATACAGCTTTCGAAAAAACGTGCATCCGGCATTGCTGAGAAGGCGACAGGCATTATTGTGTTTTATTCATGTTCTATACCATGGCACGAGTGCGGCGCACCACAAGGATGCTCACCTCGTAGAGAGCGTAAATGGGCAACGCCACCAACGAGAGGGTGACAGCATCGCCCGTGGGGGTGATGATGGCGGCGACGATAAGCACCACCACTACAGCATGGCGACGGTAGCGTGTCATGAACGACGCCTTGAGTACCCCCATCTTAGCCAGCAGCCATGAAAGCACGGGCATTTCGAACACCACCCCCATGAGAAAGCACAGCGTGAGGAGGATGTCGATATAGGAGGTGAGGGCAATCTGGTTGGGAACAGCCGAACTGACTTGATAGGTGCCGAGAAAACGGAATGTGAGGGGGAAGATGAGAAAATAGTTCAACGCCACACCGAGAAGGAACATGACGTAGCCTCCCCCCACGGCACGGACTGCATGGCGACGCTCGTGGACATAGAGTCCGGGGGCGACAAAATGGAACAGCACATACAGCACATAGGGCGACACAATGAGCAATCCCGCCCACAGAGCCACGCGCATGTGGACGATGAACTGCTGTGCCAGTTCGGGATTGAAAAGGCTGATATGGAAATCGGTGCCGACACCCGCGACGCGCTTGAAAAGCTGGTAAGTGACAAAGTCGGGCCGCGAGGGGGCCATGACAACGGCGAAGAGCCAGTCCTTGCAGCAAAAAGCCGCCACGGCACCCACGGCCACCGCCACCAGTGCCTTAATCAGGCTGCCGCGCAGCTCGTCGAGGTGTCCCCAGAAGTCCAATTGCAAATTGAAGATAGCAAATTGAGGATTGTAAATTGCTTACCCATCCCCGCATTTACATGTTTACTCGTCCTTCTTGGTTTCCTCTTTTTTCCCTTCCGAGGGCTTGGAGTCTTCAAGTCCGTTCAAGCCGTCCTTGAAGCTTTTCACACCCTTGCCAACGCCGTGCATCAGCTCGGGAATCTTCTTGCCACCGAAAAGCAGCAGCACCACCAGGACGATAATGACAATTTCCCATGTACCTAAACCTAATAACAACAGTTTCATAGTGCGATGATTATTATAGGGGTTGATCGGTCAAATCAGTCACAAAGGACTAATCGGCAAACATGATTTTCTCTATTTCGGCAAGTTTGACGGGGATGTTGATTCCCTGTGGACACTCGTGCAGGCACCGCCCGCAACCAATGCAGTGGTCGGCTTGCCGCTCACGCGCAATCTCGCGGCCATAGCTGACGAGGTAGGCACGGCGGGCCTTGCGGTAGGCACGGCGTTCCTGGCTTGTGGCATCGTCGCCGGGAGTGTCGAGCAGGTTGCCCTCGTTGACCATGCGGTTGTAGTGGGCAAAGTTGCCGGGGATGTCGATGCCATAGGGGCAGGGCATGCAGTACTGGCAACCCGTGCAGGGCACAATCGGAAACTCGACATAGCGGTCAGCGATGGAGTGGAGCATGGACATCTCCTCATCGGTGAGGGGATTGAGGGGCGACATGGTGCGCAGGTTGTCCTGCAGATGTTCCATGTAGGTCATGCCGCTGAGCACGGTGAGAATGCGCGGCAAAGTGCCCGCGAAACGGAAAGCCCATGAGGCAAGACTGCTTTCGGGCGCACGGCGTTTGAACTCGTCCACAGCAAACTGCGGCAGGTTGGCCAGCTGACCGCCCAACAGGGGCTCCATGACGAAAACGGGGATGTCGCGTTTGGCCAATTCGCCATAGAGGTACTCTGAGTTGGCGTCCCCGTTACCGTCGGGCGAAAGGGAGGCCGCGTGCTGCCAGTTGATGTAGTTGTGCTGGATTAGGGCATGGTCCCAATGTACTTTCTCGTGCATGGCAAGAGCCTCGTCGAAGACGTTGACATCGCCGTGGTAGGAGAAACCGAGGTTGCGGATTACTCCCTTATCGCGCTGTTGCATGAGGTATTCTATCATGCCGTTATCGACAAAACGGCGCATAAAGGCATCGTGTGGCGAGACGGGATTGCCGTCTTTGTCGCGTCCGGGGAGCCCCACGCAGTGGAGCATGTAGAAGTCGATATAGTCGACTTGGAGACGCTCGAGCGACTGCTGGAACATCTCGATACTGCCTTGCCGTGTCCAGAGACTTGGATTCTGGTTGGAAAGTTTGGTACTGATGAAATACTCGTCGCGACGATGGCGGCTAAGGGCTTTACCCATGGCTATCTCGGAGCGCGCCTTGCAATAACGCGGTGCAGTGTCGAAGAGGTTGAGGCCGTGGGCAATGGCGTAGTCAGTCAGTTCGTTGATGCGATCTTGGTCGAGGTCGCCTTCGGTCTGGTTGCCGTCCTTACCCTCCTCGGTGGAGGGCAGGCGCATACATCCATAGCCGAGAAGCGAGACCTTCTCACCGTGAGTGCCGGTGCGGTAGGTCATCTTGTCGGTGGGTACTTCGCCCGTAGCGAAGCCCTCGGCAGTAGTCTTGTTAGGCGAATCGCAACCTGCGGCCAAGGCTGCTGTGGCGAGAGCTCCAGCCCCCATGCTTTTAAGAAATTCTCTGCGGTCCATTGGTATTGTTCTTATTAATTCTTACTCCATTAACTCCAAAAAATATTAGCGCAATGTGATACATTTCACCTTGCGGCCATCGCGATAGTCAATTCTGTAACCCGAAAGGCCTATCCCGTTCAAGAGAGAGCTCAATTTGCTCAATTCATTAAATGAATTACCTTCACGCTGACGGTAATAGTACCGATATTCCACAACGCTGTCGTTCACCTCCTCAAAGAAGGTTACAATTTCATTGCCTCTCATCAAAGGATTTTTAACCATAATTGCCGACCACACTTCGTCAAGATACTTGCAGGTGTCGGTCAACAACTCCTCGCGGCCATCGTTGTAGACAAGCCATATCTCTTTCAGCATTACCTCCGAGGTGTCGAGCACCAGCGTACCATCAAGATAAGAATCTATCTCATACAAACAATGCTCGTAGAGGTCAACTTTGCTGTGGAACAACGACGGGTTGATGTCGGTCACTCGTAGAATCACTCTTTCTTCCAGACTTTCGTTTCGCGACACCCAATCGAATAACACATCGGCACATGTTTCTTTCGCCTGCCTTGCAAGCTGACATGCTATCTCGACGGGCTCCCCGACCAAATAGAATTCAGTGCAGGAAGAGTCAAGTTGCCACAGTTTTGTGGCTCCATTCAACAATTCGGTGTTGTCTGCAAGAGGATTTAACGGCTCTATCACCGTCTTGTATGCCAATTCGGCAGGATTATTACCCATGGAGACACTCAGTTTCCCTTCCACGGGGTCGCTCAACAGAATCATAGGCAAAATAATGGCCAAGGAGTTGTTAAGCACATGCAGCAGGCATGAGAACCAGAAACTGATGTTTATCGTCAGCCAGCAGCACACCAAAGCCATGCCCAAAATATCGGTGAGACCCAAGACCGTTCCCAGCGAGAAACTGCCGAATCCGGAAATATGACACAGCATAAACGCCAGCGATGAAATGACGGCAAGCACCCAGGTCTGCACAAACTTATCTTTCACCCCTAACCACACAGCAATGAATGCAGCAATAAGCACAATGCCCCACAATCCACATTCACTCACAGTGAAAACGGCCATGAAGAAAATGCATACTATCGATGCCCACTTCTTGCCCACACCCCATAGGCGGAAGCTCACTTCCTCGAAAACGGGTTGTAACAGGCATAGGAGCAACAGCGTAAACACGGGCATTCTTTGGAACATTATTTTGCCCATTTGCATCAAGTTATCCTGCTGATCCAGGTTTACACCTGCCTTCTCAAGGATATACAACGCTGCCATCGAACCCAGCCACAGGCCAAGCCCTATCCACAGCATGGGGAGAAACCGCTTGTTGTATCGTTTGAGTCTCATATCGTTCTTTTTATTTTGCTTTTGACACTGTCAAAGAGTAAATGTGCAAAGACACAAACCTTTTTTCACATTTACCCTTTCATAATACCATCCTATCTGGTTTCGGCGTTTTCCTTAATGGCCTTTTTCTTGCTGTGCTTGGTCCACAGACCATACACCTCGCTCACATTGCCGGCAGTAGTGAAGGCATTGATTTCGTTGTCTCTCAGGTAAGCCATCAGTTTGCTGAACTCGTCTTTGGTGAGAAGCACTTCAAGCTCGATGCTGCGCTCGTTGGTATAGCCGCCAATCACCTCGTAGAGGGTGCAGCCGCGATGCAGGTCGTCGATGATGTAATGGCGTATACGGTCGTAGTCCTTCGACACAATGCAGACACGTTTGCGGTTGTTCAGCGATGCGGTGAAGTAATCCACCACCAGTCCGTTAATCCATGTGCCGATGAGACCGATGACCACCATACGGAAGGGGTTGATGAAGAAAGCCGTGCAGCAGATGACAGCGCCGGCGATGCTCACCGAAGTGCCAATGTCGAAGTGGAGATACTTGTTCACAATCTTGGCCAGAATGTCCAGTCCGCCTGTCGAGGCGTTGATGCTGAACATCAATGCCTGTGCGGCACTCAGCAACAGGACGAAGCAGCAGAGGTCCAGCCACGGGTCGCCCATCACCGAAGGGGTGCCGGTCACCAGGTTGTCGTTGGCAATCTTCTGCCAAGGGAGGATGGCGTCCCACACGTCGGTAAGAGGACCGAGAATCATGGCGGTATAAACCGTCTTGGCTCCAAACTCATGTCCTATCAACACCCACGCCAGTATCAGCAGGATGGCATTGATGGCCATAATGATGACCGACAGACCGATGTGTACGCCTGCGGCCTCGAAGATGTTGTTCAGTACAATCGAGAGACCCGAGATGGTGCCGATAATCAACTTGCTGGGCACCAAGAAATAGTATACTGCGGCGGCGGTAACAAACATGCCCAAAGTCATAATGATAAGTTCCTTCCAAAACTTGAAGGTCTTTACCACGCTAAGTGAATCTAATAATTTACTCATAGTGTTTTTAGTTTAAAAATGTTATGTTATTTGCTATTGTGTATTTTGTTTTTAATAAAATGCAATTACACATTCACATGTACCTCGCGACCCTCCACATAAATGGCGCTGAAGGGGCGTACCGGACAATAGTACTCACAGGCGCCACATCCGATGCAGCGTTGTTCGTTCACGGCCACGGCTCCGTGTCCCGTTGCAGGGTCATTCACAATGCTGATGGCTGCAGCAGGGCAATGACGCGAACAGGCGTTGCAATCCACTCCTTGTGCCAGCAGGCAGTTCTTCGCCACTGTAACGGCATGACCCACACTGATGGAGCTCTTCTCCTCGGGCGTGATGGGCTTGATGGCACCTGTGGGGCACACCTGGCTGCACTTGGTGCAGTCTGCCGGACAGAAACCTTTGTCAAAGGCCATCTCAGGCTGCATCATTGTCGTCAGTTTCTGCGAGGGGCGCAGCACCTTCTGAGGACACTCGCTCACACACAGCTGGCAAGCCGTGCAACGGCTGGAGAAATTCTTCAGACTCTTGGCTCCGAAAGGTTTCAGCGGCACCTGACGTTCCGGCAACTGCTTGTCCACCAGCACTGCCAACCCGCCGTCAACCTTCTTCTCCTGTGCCTGCACTGCCATAGCGGCACCCACAGCGGCTGTGGCGGCCACAAACTTGCGGCGCGACCCATCCACATCGTCAGTCTTTACAACAGCCTTGCCCTTACGATACTGGATAGCCTTCTGGTGGCAGTTCTCAATACAATCCATACATGCCACACAGCGTGACATATCTATCGTATGCGTCTCTGGGTTGATGCACATTGCCTTGCAATTCTTGGCACATTTGCCGCAACCGTTGCATTTGTTTGTATCAATCACAGGGCGGAAAATTGCAAACTTAGAGATGCAGCCCAATACCGTACCCACCGGGCAAACAGTGTTGCACCACAGCCTGCCCCAGCGGAACGACACGAACCCTATCACCACAAAAGTGACAGCGGCCACAACCAGCGTCACACCGCTTTTCACCCACACATCCACACTGTAAAAAGCATAGCTTCCTGCCCTCTCGGCGAAATAGGCACACAGGTTGTTAATCCACATATACACGGGCTGGAAGAGATTGGTGGCAATACGTCCGTAGGCGCTGTAAGGGGCTATCAAAATGGCTATGCCGTTCAACCCCAGCACCATCAACAAAACAAACACCACCAGCATCACGCCACGCAACACCGGCAACCCTTTCATATAATGGAAACGGTTCTTCTTGCATTTACCTCCCAGCCAAATAAAAATATCCTGCATCACACCCATCGGACAAATCACCGAACAATAAGTGCGACCCACCAGCAGTGTCACCACTGCAAAAAACAGCACCACACCCACATTCAATGCAAGCACGGCAGGCAACAACTGTATCTTGGCCAACCAGCCCAGGTAAAGATGAAGCACTCCTGTGAAGTCCAAAAACAACAAGGTCACGGCCACAAAAAACAGACCGCCAAGCAAAATTCTAATCTTACGAAGCATATCTCTAAGGTTTTTATTTTGTTATCAATAAATATCAGGTTGCTGCTGACGGCTTTTCTCGTCCAGCAAACTGCGCAACTGCACCTCTTGTTCCCCCACCTTGGCCTCGGCCGTGGCAGCCCGTTCCTTCTCCTTCTCCAAGGCACGCTTTGTGCGCGACTCCTTAATCATGTGCCACACCTGCACACAGTGCACCAACACAACTGCAACCCCCATAAACCCAAGCACAAAATTGGAAATCATGAAACTGTACCATACAAAAAACACAAATCCCACCATGTTCAACAGGCGGATTTTCATCTCACCCCGCAACACAAACGATACGAGGATTACAATAGCGGCAATAGTGCCTACAACTTCCGGTGCCATAATAATCTGTTTTTATTGTTATTTACTTTTATTCTTTCTGTTACATATTCTTTCTCACCTTAGCCTTTCCCTCAGGAAATGCCCCTTCACATAAGTCCAATACCCCACAAAACCCATCAAGTTCACTGCCCACGCGACCCAGAAGGCCGAGCCGTAGCCCCAATTCTCGCACAACACACCCCCAAGCAGTATCCCCAAGCCAACGCCCACATCCCACGCCACCAATATCGAACTGTTCGCCGTACCCCGCTGCGTGTGCGGAGCCAAATTGACAAACATATTCTGGTAAGCCGGATACATGTGGCCGTTGCCAAGTCCTATAATCAACGCGGCGGCATAATATCCCACAGGATTGGGCATAGCGGCGAAAACCAGATACCCGCACAGCGACACACAAACTCCCAGCCCTGCATTGTACGTTATCCTGCCCTGACGCAACGCCTTGTTACCCTGCAACCGCGACAAAATCAATCCCAGCGACAGCAACAGGAAGAAAGTGCCCGAGCCGCCTTCAATTCCCAGCCGCTCCTTGCCGTAAATGGCCACATAAGTACTCATCACACCATACGAAAAGGCAAAGCACACCATCGTCAACGCCTCGCCCATTCCCTTCATCAAAAAGAAACGGTCGAGCGAAATGGGCTGCTTACCCTTCACCAGTTCCCTCGGGCGTGTCTTCACCGTGCTGTCTATCAGCAACCCAACCGTAGCCACGACCATGGCAAGCCAGAAGATAATGTCAAAATTGTGCGTGGTGGTATAAATCCAAATCGCCACTGTCGGACTAATGGCCGAAGCCAAGTTATTACTCAATCCATACAAGCCGATGCCCTCCGTTCTACGCGACGACGGCAGCACATCGATAGCCAGCGTACTGTTGGCCACCGTGGTGAACCCGAAAGGCATTCCGTGTACAGTCCTCACAGCGGCAAAAAGCATCAACGTGCCCGCCGCCACATATCCCACAAAAAACAGCGTGAAAACAGTGAAACTAATCAGCAGCACCATCTTCCTCGGGAAACTGTCCACCACATAACCGCTGAACAACCTCGCCACCAAAGCCATCACCGCATATCCAAACAGCACCAACCCAATGGTGTCCTTATCAGCGCCAAAATGTTCGCTCAAGTAAATAGGCAGCAACGGTGTAAGAAGCATGAACGAGAAGAATATCATAAAATTCGCCGTCCATACCTTTGTGTAATTGGCATTCCACAACCGTTCAGCCTTATCTTCCTGCATATTATCTATAATTCATCTATCAACTCTAAAATAACTTTTATCTCTATCCCCCCACTCTACCCCACAACCAGATTGTGCAGCATTGCATACACCGCCAAACCCGCCACCGACTTTATGCCAGTTTTGCGGGTAATGTTCTTGCGGTGCGTATTCACCGTGTGCACACTGATATTCAACTTATCGGCAATCTCTTTGCTGCTGCCTCCTTTGGCCAGCAACACCAGCACCTCTGTTTCACGCTCGCTCAGCTCATAGCTCTCGTCGTCATCAACCTCCGCCTGACAACTCTCGCGCAGCAACTGCGCCACCTTGCTCCCCTTCTCCCTCACATCGAGCACTGTCCTGAACTGCTGCAGCACGGACGGGTCAATATACTGGTATACCAACGCCACCACAGCCATATTCACCCTGGCCTGCTGGATACTCACCAGCTGCATCCTCGACGGGGTGTTCAGCAACGTGGGATTAAGAATAAACACATCAGGCTGCTGGCGGCTTATCCTCTGCGGCAAATCAACGGGCAACTCCCTCAGCGGTGCCTGGAACACAAACTCGTCCTCGTCAAGCAACGCCTTCAGTCCCTCGCGAATCATGTCCGACGGCTCCGCAACCAACACCTGCACCTTAGGCTTCATCGCGCCCCCTTTCCAGCTGCATGATATACGGCAGCAGAATCTTCTCCTCAATCACCGCGTGCTTTTCCAAATCAGCGCTCAACTGCATAATGGCAAACACCAGCTCATTCAACTCCTCGGCAAAATTGTCGCCAGGGATGTACTTATACAAAATCTGGGTCAAATCGCCCAGTTTGTCGACCAAATCCGAGTGATTGTCGGCAAAATGCTCCGACACGGGCCGCTCCACCTGCTCGCCTCTCCTCAGTCGCTGCAGATAAGGGAACACCTCGCGCTCCTCGCTCTCGAAATGCTCCACCACCTCCTTGCGGTAGTCCTCGAAGAAACTCTTCAGCACCCTCCCGTAACGCTCTCCCGCGCTCCCGGCCACATGCAGCAAATGCCGCTCGATATGCGGCAGCCGCTCCTGAAGGTAATAACGGTGCGACGCCTCCAAATAAGGCACCAACGGACTGAAATCGGTCCGCTCCAAATCGTCCCCGTCGGGCAAATAATCATCAAAGGTATAGACATTGAAAATTAACAGAACAAAGTCAACCGGCAACCCATACTGCTCGCAAATCTCCTGCACACTACGTTCTCCGAACCCCAGCGAAATGCCGAACCTCGGCATCGCCAAAATCAATGTATGATTGGCTGCCACAACGTCTGCCATCTTCATTCGCCCGACAAAATACCTTTTTTTCATAATGCAAAAATACTAATTTTTTTTCACATATCGCAAAGAGAAAACGAAAACAATTATTCCATACCCGGAAAAAACCACCTGCAACGCCGGCATTTCCTCCTCGCCACCTTCGCTACTTCCCCACCAGTTCTCCCATATTTCTCCCATATTTCTCCCATATAGGATGGGAGAAATATGGGAGAAATAACCCTGAACAAAGGGCAAACGAGCGAACCCACCCCGTCCCCTACGGGGACGGTAATGGACGGCGATGGGTATGGACAAAGAAAAAGCCGCCTTGCGGCAGCCCTTTCAATTCTTTATATGTCCTCCTGTCATTCCTGATAATACACGCGTTTGACACGGGGAGAGACTGAGGTAAGTATCTCGTAGGGGATGGTACCTGCTGCGGCGGCTTGTTGCTGCAACAGGTCGGCAGGGCCGAAAAAGGTCACTTCGTCCCCTTCGGCACAGGGAACATCGGTGACGTCGAGAAAACACATGTCCATGCAGACGCTACCGATGATGGGCACCTGTTGTCCGGCAACAATCACACGGCCGTTGCCATTGCCGAGGTGACGGTTGAGTCCGTCGGCATAACCAATGGCTATGATGGCAATGCGGCTGGGACGAGAGGCCACCCAACGGCGGTTGTAGCCCACACTGTCGCCGACAGGAATGTCCTTGAGCTGCGAGATACGCGTTTTGAGGGTGCTGACAGGCTTGAGATGCTGTTGGACGGAAGGCTGGGGCGAGAGACCGTAAAGGCCGATGCCAAGGCGCACCATGTCCATCTGAGCCTGGGGGAAACGCTCGATGCCGGAGGAGTTGAGGATGTGGCAAAGGATGCCCTGTGTATGGAGAGCGTTGCGAAGACTGCCGCTCCACCGGGTGAAACGGTCAATCTGGGTATGGGTGAAATCGTCCATTGCAGGGTCGTCGGCACAGGCGAGGTGAGAGAAGATGGACTGGACACGCAGGGGGCACTCGGGATTGTTGAAGCGGTTGGCAATTTCGGCGAGGTCGGTCTGTGAAAAGCCAAGGCGGTGCATTCCCGTGTCGAGTTCGACATGAACAGGCACGGGGTTGCCGTCGCCCATGAGGCGTACCGCATCGGAGAAGAGTTCGAAAATGCGGAAACTATAGATGTCGGGTTCAAGACGATAGCGGATGATGTCGTCGAAGCTTTCCTCTTCGGGGTTCATGACCATGATGGGGAGTGTGATACCGTTGCGGCGAAGGTCAACGCCCTCATCGCTATAGGCTACGGTGAGGTAGTCGACATGCGCGTATTGCAGGACACTGGCCACTTCGGCCTTGCCGGCACCATAGGAGGCGGCTTTGACCATGGCCATAAGACGGGTGGAAGGCTGGATGAGAGAGCGGTAGTAGTTGAGGTTGGAGACAAGATTGTCAAGGTTGACCTCCATGATGGTTTGGTGGGATTTGCGCTGGAGGAGACGGGCGATATCTTCGAAGTGGAAACGGCGCGCTCCCTTGAGGAGGATGGTTTCGTGGTCGAAAAGGTCGAAGTCGAACTGACGTATACATTCCTCGGTAGTGGGGAAGAAATATGCATCTGGCATATTGAAGAGCTGGCGGTTGCGTTCCAAGGCTTCGCCAATGCCTATGAACCGATTGATGCCGTGTTTGGCAACAAGGTCGGCCACTTGGGCATAGAGGTCGCTTTCGGGCAACCCGGCTTGGAGTATGTCGCTAATGATAAGGGCTTTGCTGTTGTGCTGACGGTCGTTTTGAACAAAATCGAGGGCAATGGCAAGGGAGTCGAGGTCGAGGCTGTAGCTGTCGTTGACGAGCAAGGAGTTATTCAAGGCCTCGTTCATTTCGAGGCGCATGGCTACGGGCTGCAAGTGGAGACAGCGGAGGGCTATGATGTCGGGGGAATAGCCAAGATAGGTGAGGAGGGTGATGCAATGGAGTGCATTTTCGACTGATGCATGGTCGGTGAAGGGAATGGTGACGGTGGAGGGGCTGCCGTTGATGAGAAGGGATAGGCGGGAACTGTCGAGAAGGGTTTCGACTTGCTGGATCTGTACCATGTCGGTATCGGCATGGCCCCAGGTGCAACAACGTACGGAACGAAAACTTTCGAGCTGGGAAACAGCGGAATGGATGTCCTTGTGGTCGGAGGAGTAAATGAGGACTTGGCAATGGGTGAAGAGTTGGAGTTTCTCGGCTATCTTTTGCTTGCGGCTGAGGAAATTTTCGTCGTGAGCCTGACCGATGTTGGTAAAGATGCCTATGGTGGGGTTGATGACGCGGCGGAGGTTCTCCATCTCGCCGGCTTCTGAAATACCCGCTTCGAAGACTGCCAGCTCGTCGCTTTCCTCCATTTGCCACACCGAGAGAGGTACGCCAATTTGTGAGTTGTAGCTACGGGGACTGGATACGGTTTTGCAATCTTCGGAGAGGAGCTGAATAATCCAATCTTTGACAATGGTTTTGCCATTGCTGCCGGTGATGCCTATGACGGGAATGTCGAAAAGGCTGCGACGGTGGGCGGCAATCTGCTGGAGGGCAAAGACAACATTCTTGACGAACCAGAAGTTGGCTTCGGTGCAGAGGGTGAACTGCCGCATGTATTCCTCGGAGACATTGTTGGGGACGACAAAATTTCGAACACCCTTTGTGTAGAGGTCGTAGACATAGCGACAGCCTGTATTGCGCTTGGTGGGGATGGCAAAAAAGAGGCTACGTGGCAGGTCGGCGGAGCGACGGCTGTCGGTGAGAAGCTGCACGACCTCACAGCCGGTGTCGGCGATATGGGCAGAGGAGCCTCGAAGAACGGATGATATTTCTGAAGGTTTCAATGTGTGATGATTTTATAACCTATCTGACAATTAAGACAGTTGCGATGGGTGCAATAGTCATTGGCCAACTGGATGAGAGCTTGACTTTGGGCTGCACTGGAAGCCTTGACTCCAACAGCGGCCCATTGCCGGACGATGCGGTTGTTTTCGGGCTTGAGTTGAAGGAGAAGGTCGACGGCACGGTCTTTGTAGTGCTGCTGGGCATGTTGACAACCATACTCGAAAAGGAGCGGTGCCCAGGCATTGATGATGAGCATGTCGACAAAATCGCCGCCGACACGTTTTGTGTTGCCGGGAGAGGGGCGGTCGAAATGAAAATGGTTGTCCCAATAGGGGGAAGCCTGGACATTGAAAAGCTGCTGGATGTCGGAGGCCGAAGGAGTTTCCAACAACCGACTGAAAAGGCTGTGGGAACGGCAGACAAGCTGAGCAAACTGGCTGATGCGAAGGGTGGGGAAACTATAAGGACGGATGCGGAAAAAACGCCACATGGGTGCTGCAATGGGCTTAAGTCCTGCCCCTTGGCGAAGGGCTTCGTAGTCGGCTTGAAGCTGACGAGGATAGTCGTCTGAGAAATAGCCTTCGAGCAGTCCCGCCTGCCCGAAAAGAAGAGCCTCGATGCGCTGGGGTTTGTCGCGCCAGCGAGCCAACAGCGTCTGTGGAATTGACTGAGCTAAAAGTTCGAAAGGAAGAGCGTTGGCTTTGCCTCCAAAATAATGGGCCAAAAGGACATAGCAGCATTGCTCCCAGTTGCCGTGACTGGTGTCGAGATGGCGACGCACCATTTGGCATTTGTTTTCCAAACGCTCGAGCAAGAGCCTCTCGAGACAGCCCGAAATGTAGAACTGCGACACCTCGTTGAGCCGTGGAGCACAAGGGACGGGCAATGGCTCGGGAGGGTTGACAAGGGATTCGTAGTTGTCCCAAAGGGGTTGGGGAATAAAGTCGCGTAGCTGCAAGGTGGGCAGAGGATGGCCGTTTTGCAGGGTGAGAGGCGAGTCATGGGCATAGACAACATGGAGAACGACATTGTCGTAGGCACGGTTGTTGCTATGGCGATGGTGGTTCCAGTCGGAGGTGTGGACATGTACTTCCACATTGCCAATCCAAAGAGTCTCCCCTATTCTGACGTGTGCATCGGAGAAGTCCGGCCCACTGTCGCGGTTGAGAAGACCGGGGCGCTCGACCACAACAGGGAGACCGTCGACAGTACGCAACTCTCCCTCCAGCAGTTGGTGCTGCCATACATACTGGAGGAAGGCTTCGTTCATGCGTACCATATTTATAAACAAATAGAATTAATCTTTGTCAATCCTCATTTCCAACACAAAATCCCCTACTTTGGGAAATTAGTTGAAAAGGTCTTTCATTTTGTCGAAGAAACCACGCTCCGACTTGGAGGGGGAGGGTTGAAAGTTGGGCGACTTGTCAAGTCGGGTGAGTGTTTCTTTCTCCTCGCGGGAAAGGTTTTTGGGTATCCAGACATTGACACTGACCAAGAGGTCGCCACGGCCATAGCCGTTCACATCGGGCAATCCTTTGCCTTTAAGGCGCAGCACTTTGCCTGAAGGGGTGCCGGCATCAATTTTCACCTTTACCCGACCGGAAAGAGTGGGAATCTCTATGCTTGCACCCATGGCAGCTTGTGCAAAGGTGATGAAAGCGTTGTAGTAGAGATTGGTTTCCTGACGCTCGAAAAGGTCGTGGGGAATTTCTTCCACAAGAATGATGAGGTCGCCGGGGACACCGCCGCGGGGAGCCGCATTGCCTTTGCCTGACATGGAGAGTTGCATGCCGTCGTAGACACCGGCAGGGATGTTGATGGTGATGACTTCCTCTGAGCGGACTATGCCCTCACCATTGCAGTCGTGGCATTTGTCTTTGATTATACGGCCTTCGCCACCGCAGTTGGGGCAGACGCTCTGTGTCTGCATCTGACCGAGAATGGTGCGACGCACTTCGGTTACCACACCGGTTCCGTGGCAGTGGGGACAGGTTTCGTAATTGTTGTTGCGTGACCCTGTTCCGTTGCATGTTTTGCAAGGGACATATTTGGCCACCTTGATTTTCTTTTCACAGCCCTTCTCAATCTCCTCGAGGGTGAGTTTGACTTTAATACGTAGGTTGGAGCCACGTGTAGCGGCACGGCGATGCCCCTGTTGGGCTCCACCAAAGCCACCGAAACCACGGAATCCTCCACCGAAGCCTCCGCCGCCCCCAAAGAAGTCGCTGAAGAGGTCGCCGAACTGCGAGAAGATGTCGTTCATATTCATGCCACCCCCCGCACTGCCATCAAAAGCAGCGGGACCGAACTGGTCGTAACGAGCCTTCTTTTCGGGGTTGCTGAGGACATCGTATGCCTCGGCAGCCTCTTTGAACTTCTCCTCCGCTTCCTTGTCGCCGGGATTGCGGTCGGGATGGTATTGGAGGGCCAGTTTGCGATAAGCCTTCTTCAATTCTTCCGGAGTGGCGTTTTTGTCAACGCCAAGCACTTCATAATAATCTCTCTTTGCCATAATAATCTATACGGGTTTCGGTGTCGTTATGCCTGTCAAGGGCTTAATGGAATAATAAGTCAAATATTAGATAGCCACGACCACTTTGGCGTAGCGAAGAACTTTGTCGTTGAGAAAATAGCCTTTCTCGACAACATCAACCACAAGGCCTTTTTGTCCCTCTTCAACTGCTGGGAACTGGGTGACGGCCTCATGAAGGTTTTCGTCGAATTTCTCACCTTTGGCCTCAATAGGTTTAAGACCTTTCTGAGAAAGAATGTTCATGAGTTTGTTGTAGATAAGCTGAACGCCTTCCTTTGCCGAATCGGCATCGGTCATTGCGGAGAGGGCACGCTCCATATCGTCAACCACAGGAAGAATAGCCTTTATCATATCCTTGCTACCATTGATAATCAAATCGGCCTTTTCGGTGGTGGTACGTTTGCGATAGTTTTCGTACTCGGAATAGAGACGGAGGTACTTGTCGTTCATTTCGGCCAGCTTCTCGCCCATCTCCTGCACTTTGTGTTCATGCTCGTCATGACGCTCGTGACGTTTTTTCCTGTCTTTTTTCTCTCCACTCTCATGCTTGGGAGTGGTTTCTTCAGCCTTGTTGTCAGAGGCCATATCCTGCTGGGTGTTTATTTCTTTCTCGTCTTGGGACATATTATCATTATTTTATTGTTAAACAATATATATTCGGGATTCTGGCAGAGGCCGGAACCCGTTTCCTTGTCACATCAAAAGGGATGCCATACACCAACGACTGACATTTTGTCACCATACGAAGACATCCATTGGCTTTTTGGGGCGACGGTCTTCAATCCAACGGAAGTTGGTGAGTTGCTTTTTGTCGGCAGAAAGCTGTTCGAGTGGATAGGTGCTCATATCCGGCTTGCCGAAAGTGACTACACGGTCGGGAGCACGATCGACAAAATAGATGCGCATGTCAGAACCCATCCCAGTGTTGACACCGATAAGGCTTTTGTGCCCGTAATTGTCCTCTTCGGTAAGGTAATAGACCATTTCTGCATTGCCAAGGACATCGGCATAGTGCGGCTCGCCCTCAGTAAAGTAGACTATGGCATTGCGACCTTTTACCTGATTGAATTTGTCGGGGTCAATCTGCTCTATACAAAAAATGTTATTGTTTAGCCATGCCTGTCGGGCTCCTGAGGAGTCGTGCTTCACGATAATGGTGTCGGCAAGGGCCTGATAGTGCTCATACCATACCACAGGGTCTTTGTACAACTGCATGGTGGAGTCGGCTGCAGAATAGAAGAGGGAATCGCTCATGGACTGGGCTTCGCCACGGAAGACCTTAACATGACGGTAGGCAGAGACCGACTGTAGTTTGCGCAGCGAGTCGCTGAGCACAATGATGCTGTCGGCATGGAGATAAAGAGTGTCTGGGAGCATTTTGCTATCACCTTCATGATTGACAAAACGAACCAGTGCGCTGTCGGTAATAAATGAGGTATGGGTAGACTTGTCGGTTTCGGCATAGCGGCTGGTACTGACAATATCGTTGATGGTGTCGCGCAACACCACATTGCCTATGGCTCTGCCGAATTCTGTCTCCTCATAGTAGTGAAGTGTGTCGCAGGTGATGTGCTTTTCGCCATTATGAACTTCCGAGGCCTTCATGGAATGGGCATAACGGAGGTCGGTGTTATAGGTGCCATGCTCGCTGTACATGGTGGAGGAGTCGGTATAAATATGGGTAGGGCTCCAGAAATGGGCTATCTTGGTATTATTGTTGTAGGAGAGGGTGTCTGTTTCAAGACGCATATTGGAATCGGTTAACACCACCTCGCGATAAACGTCCACCACCTTGGTCTCGGAATTGTAGTACCCCTCGCGACTGACCATACGTTTGTCCTCGTTGACGGTAATGCCCCATGAATCGTAGGTGGCTATGGAGGATAATCGGTCGTAGGAAAGATGGTCTGATTTCAGAATGGTCTTTCCATCGACAAGTTTCACCGTGTCATCCCAAATGTCAAGCACACGGTTCACACCGTCATAATAGAGTTGGTCGCCGTAAATGGTGGTTGTGTCGGAAATCTCTATCTTGATATTGCCGAAAGCAGTAAAGTCATTCAACACCGTGTTGAGCAATGCCGAATCGGCATGAAGAACCATCCCCTCATGCACAGCACGGACACGCTGATAGAGAATCCACACGTCGGCATCATAAGGGTCGCGTGTGCCCATGCCTGCATCATAAGTAATAAGCTTTTGTGCCCAAACAGGCACAGTAGCCATTAGCAAAAGCAGCAAAAGCACACGTTTTAAGACTTTTAGTTTCATTTTAGCAACACTATCAAAAGTGCAAAGATACATAAAAAACTCGACTTAATCAGATATTATTATTAACAAAAGGTGATTCAGGTCTGTGAAAAAGGGTTATCCAATATCATGCCAATACCCAACACATCAGTTACAGAGCCGAAAAGTAGAGCGAAATGGGGCAATAAATTTCGATTCAGTCCATCTCAAGCCGCGAGAGCATACGTCACTCCACAAAAAAAGGGAAAGAATAAATCTTTCCCTCTCATAAATACCATTTATTATGAAAAAAAACTACTTCGCAATAGTACGCGAACCCATACGGTCCATAGCACAACGGAAACCAATCCAAGAGGTGCTACGATCCTGGTCGTAGTAACGGCGGGTGCCGCACTGCATCCAGTAAGCACGGTCTCTCCAAGAACCACCCTTAACCACACGGACGCGGTTGTTAATCATAGAGGTGACATTGTTCTTGTCAACACTATCAATACGGTGATACATTTGGTTGGTCTGTTCTTCATTGCTACGGGTGTAGGTGTCCTCCGAATCCTCTTCCTCATCGGTCTCTCTCAACCAACCGGAAGCAGAGGTAGACTCTTTGCTTTCGAAGTCATAAATGCTCGAATTCCAGTCACCATCGAGATAGTTGATATTATCAGCCTGACGATAGTTACGACGGTTCATGTCGTCGGGGACATTCTGATAGATAAGGTTACCGGTAGCCTCATCGATGGCGGCTTCTTCACCGTCCTCACTCATGGCGATATACTGGTAGACATTACCACGGAACGGGTTTTGGTCATCAGCACCGATGGGGTTGACATCCTTACGATAGACATCACCGCACCATTCAGCGACATTGCCAGCCATGTGGTACAGACCATAGTCATTGGGGAAGTACCACTTAACAGGAGCTGTGTACTCCCAGCCATCGTTCAAGTTGCCAGCAACACCCATGGCATCGCCACGTGAACGCTTGAAATTGGCAAGGAACTGACCATAATACTTCTTATTGGCTGAACGGAGGCTCTGACCGGCCCAAGGATAGGTCTTATGCTCCACAACACGCTCGTCGAAAGTATTACCAATAATACCCAGAGCAGCAAACTCCCACTCGGCCTCAGTCGGGAGGCGGTAGTTAGGCAGGAGAATACCATCCGAACGGCGTACGTTACGGTTCTCACCACCACTGGCGGGGTCAAGGTCGGGCACACCCTTACCTTCACCCTTGTACAGTCCGGCAAGATAGACATCGGTCTGGAAAGCTTCCGAACCTGTCAGCTCTGACTGAGCAAGGTCAATAATACCGGCATCAACAAGAATCTTCTCGTTTACACGGTCGGTACGCCATTTGCAGAACTGCGAGGCCTGTTCCCAAGTCACGCCCACAACGGGATAATCGTTGAACATAGCACACTGGAAATAGTTCTCGACAAAATTCTCAACCCAGGAGAGACGCTGACGCCACACATTGGTGTCGGGATAAATCTGTTTCACCAACTCGGGATACTCCTCACCATAGGCACGGTTCATCCAATAAACAAACTCACGGTATGAAATATTGGAAACCTCTGTCTCATCAATATAGAAAGATGAAACGGTGACAGTGTGAACAAGATTGTTCCAAGAGAAACGGGATTCATCGGCAACGCGACCCATCTGGAACGAACCGCCCTCGATGAACACCAATCCCGGTCCGGTAATCTGCTCCTGATAGGAAGAACGGTCAAAACCGCCCCACTCGGTATCATTCAGATTCCAGCCCGTGGTGGCAGACTGCTCTTTGCTGCCGCACGCTACCATCAGCAGCGCGGAGGCAAACATAAGGAATGACAATTTTAAAATCTTCATAGTAGTTTTATTTTTTCTCTGTATACGTGATTAACGATATTTTGTTTCGTTTTTTAGAATTTTTAAATCTTAGAATGACGGGCAACGGATAGCCTTCACCCTATGCTTTTGTTCCGGAACGGGGAGCAAAATGCCCAGCGTGATTTCGTGAGCACCGAGAACATTGTACGACAACTCTGAAACCGTCACATCGTAGCTGTATCCAATCTTGAAATAATCATGCTGTGCACCCACCATAAAAATGAAGGCATCGGGGTTTTCAATACCATGACGGTACCACACGCCCACCAAGAAAGGCTGCCAGTCAAGATAGAGACCATAATTGAAATAATGGAAACCACCCTGATACTGATAAATCAAATTCGGTGAAATAACCGGAGTGCCAAGGCCCAACGACGACTGGCGGCGTTTCTCCTCAGCCAGGTTTATCAACCCACCGCCATGGGCAGTGAACTTAATAGGAACACGGTCCTCGCTATAGAAACCCTGGCTGGGCTGGCTCAAGTGATGGGCTGCAAATCCTGCATACCATGCTGGTCCGTATACCATGGCGCCCGCAGCAAAATCGGGATAGAAAACGCTCGTCTGGTCGGGAGCCGTGGCCGACGTCAAATTAATCCAACCACAGTTGGCATCAATCTGGTCAGGCCAACGCATGATATTGGGATCCCAATTCAGATTCATGTTCACCAACGATGCCTGCAAAGCAAGATTGATGAATATATCTTCATGCAACTGAAAACGGAATGAATACATCGCACCCAACATATTGGTGGACAGCATACCATGGTCACCCATTTTATCCGACATCAATATGGCACCGATGCCGCCATGCAGGTCGGGAATATACTGGTCATACGACGCACTAAACGAAGAGAACGCAGAAACCAGACCCGGCCACTGCGCACGGTAGGCCAACGAAATACGGGGAGCCACCTTCGAACCTGCAAAGGCGGGATTGAGATAAAGGGGATTGGCATAGAACTGCGAAAATCCCACATCCTGAGCTTTAACCCCCTGCATACCCATCATCGCGAGTAGCAGTATCAATGTTACTTTATTATATTTTTTCATCATGCAAATTTTAGTATAAAATGAGCCTAAAATCAATTGGCAATATTACGATTTTTTTGTCAAATAATTGTGTTTCCAACAAAAAAAAATTGCAACGCAATGATTTTCAGATCAATTATTTTTCCACAATCAGCTCTTTCGGCTTATTTTTTTGCCTGTTTTCAAGCCACTTTTTCGAAAATTAGCCCCTTTTTCTTCAATCTTTTCCACACTCCACAAAGCCTTTTTTAACACCTTTTCCATCCCCTCTCACAATCACTGCAACGCCCTCCTCTACATCACTTCCCCACATCACCTAACCCCCTTTTACACCCCTGCTTTTCCATCCTTCGTGTTTTTTTATCTACTCAGACAATAAAACAAAAAAAAATCAGTTATTAGGGGCATGACTATCGGAAGAAAAACGCTCATCATCCTCACCACCCTCATCGCCACCCTAACGACCCTCCAGGCTCAAGACTTTGCCGGTTCCTCGTTGTTGGCATCAGGACAATGGTTCAAAATACCTGTTTCCACCACAGGCGTATACAAAATCACAACGCGCGAACTGCCCTCTCTCGCACATGTCCCTTGCAACCAAATAGCCCTTTACGGTGCATCGGGCGACATGCTCTCGGTCAACAACACTATCCCCCTCCCCGACGACCTCACACCCGCTGCAATTGAAATACACGACGACAACGGCAACGGCACCTTCGACGATACCGACTACCTTCTCTTCTACGGCGAGGCCACAGGCACCTGGCGCTACTCTTTCTCTTCCCAATGCTTTGAATATAATATACACGCCTACGCAAACTATAATTATTATTTCCTCACCGTCGACGGACAGGCCGCGCCAAGTCTGCGCCTACAAACCGACCAGCCCACTTTGAACAACCCCTCCGAAATCACCACCCACACCGCCGTCGCACTTTATCACGAAGACCGCATCAACACCCACGGCGGGGGCCAAATATGGGTTGCCGACAAATTCACCTCAAGCCTCAACAGTCGCAGTTTCACCCTCTCACTCCCCTCCTCGCCCACCGACGGCACCGTACGTGCCCGCTACGCCTTTGCCAGCATCGTCACTCGACACTCCAAATTCGACGTTCAACAAGGTTCTTCCTCCCGTCAACACTCCTTTTCCAACAGCGTCACCTACCAAACCTTCAACGAATCTTTCCCTTCCGTCACTGGCAGCAGCATCACCTTCAACATTACCTACACCCCATACGATAACAGCGATGCAGGCTACCTCGACTTTATCGAACTCAACGCTACCGTACCGCTGGCCTACACCGGAGGACAGCAAACCTTCCGCAACTGCTCCAACTTGCAAATGCCATCCCAATGTCGTTTCACCGTCTCAGGCAACGGACAGAACCTCAGCGTTTGGGACATCACCAATCCCTCCCAGCCCCTTGCCCTCCCGATTACCCTGTCTGCCGGCTCGTTCTCTTTCATCTCCCAATCCGACACCCCACGCTCCTTCATCGCCTTCTCCCCAGCCGATGCCCTCACCCCCTCCGACATCCAAACCCTTCCAAACCAAAACATCCATGGGACAGACCTTCCCGACTACGTCATTGTAACCCATAAGGACTTCCTCGAACAGGCCAACCAACTTGCCGACATCCACCGCCAATACGACGGCATGAATGTACTTGTTGTCACACAAGAGCAAGTATTCAACGAATACTCCTTCGGCAAACCCGACCCAATAGCCATACGGCAAATGCTCCGATGCCTGCGTCACAAAGACACCTCCGGGCTTTCGCCACGCTACCTGCTCCTTTTCGGCAAAGGGACTTACGACAACCGCGACATCATGGGAGCACACCAAAGTACAGTCGTCACCTACCAAACGCCCACCTCTTTCGACTCTGAAGGCTCCGCATACCCCAGCGACGACATCTTCGGCTACCTCTCCCCCCTGGCAACAGGTCCATTCGAGGGCATACTCTCCGTAAGCATCGGTCGACTCCCCGCCAAAACACCCGCCGAAGCCACACACATGGTCGACAAAATCAAAGGTTACATCCAACGACGCGACCTCTCGCGCGACGACATCCGTGGCGACTGGCGCAACTACGTGACGCTCCTCTCCGACGATGCCGACCCCTCCTCACCCTTCGACACCAACTTCGCCAGCGACTCCGAAGCCCTCGCACGCAAAATCAAACAACAATATCCACACTTCAACATCGACCGCATCTATGCCGACGCCTACATCCAGCAATCCGGTGCCGACGGCTCCTATTACCCCGACGTCAACAACGCCCTGCGCCAACGCATGAACTACGGATGCCTACTGCTCAACTACATAGGCCACGGTTCCAGCAACTACATCGGCACCGAACGCTTCATGGAATTCTCCGACATTGACAAATACACCAATACCGACCGCCTCGCATTCTTTGTCACCAGCACCTGCACCTTTGGCAAATACGACCAAGTAAGCGAAATCTGCGGAGCCGAAGTGTTCCTCCTTGCCGATGCCGCCGGCATAGGCATTGTCGCCGCCTCACGTCCCATCCACCACAACAAACGCTTCAACTCCGACCTTTGTCTCCATGCCCTCAACCCCGACAATACCATTGGCGACGCTCTACGTATGGCAAAAAACTCCACCTATGTCTCACACTGCATTAACCTCCTCGGCGACCCCGCCATCCGCCTCTCCATTCCCCAAAACGACATTGTCGTTACCCACATCAACCACATGCCTGTCAACCCCGGTGTAACCGACTCCGCTCAAGTCCTCTCCCGCGTAACCGTACAAGGTGAAATACGCGACCGGCAAGGCAATCCCCTCACCGATTTCAACGGCACCATCTACCCCATAGTTTTCGACCGCGAGGTCAAATGCCGCACCCTGGCCAACGACAACGATAGCTCTGAAGTCGACTTCGTACAGCAGAAAAACATCCTCTACAAAGGCCGTGAAGCCGTCACCTCCGGCACCTTCTCCTACTCCTTCATCGTCCCACGCGACGTCTCCTACCGCTACGACTACGCCAAACTCTCCCACTACGCCCGCTCCCTCGACAACGACGCCACCGGACAATACAGCAACATCATGTTCGGCGGTTTCAACGACGACATGGTCATCTCCGAAATCCACCCCACCATCCAACTCTACATTGGCGACACCACCTTCCGCAATGGCGGCCTCACCAACGAAACGCCGACTCTCTATGCCATCCTTTCCGACTCAGTAGGCATCAATGCCGCTGGCAGCGGTCTGGGTCACGACATTACTGCCACTATCGACAACAACCCTTACAGCACCATTTCCCTCAACGACTTCTTCGAACCCGACATCAACGACAGCCGCAACGGCGTAGTGCGCTACACCCTCGGCAAGCTCGACAACGGACCCCACACCCTCACTCTCAAATGCTGGAACATCTTCAACTACTCCGCCACCGCCACCGTCTCCTTCCTCGTGGCCAACGACCGCACCCCATCCTTAGGAGATTTCAACGCCTCACCCAACCCGGCCGCCCAACGCACCACCATCCGTGCCGAACACAACCTCACCTCCTCTGTCCAATCCGCCACCCTCCACATCTACGACATCCGGGGCGCACTCATTCAATCCGTATCCCCGACCATTGGCAACTGCGTCATTTCCTACAACTGGGACTTCACCGCAGCCAACGGCAGCCTTGTCCCCAAAGGCATCTACATCGCCCGCATTACCGTCACCACCACCGATGGACAACAGCTCGCCCAAACCGCCAAAATAGTCCACAATTAAAAAAAACGCATACACCACAATAAAAAAACTCATCTTCCGTTTTAGACTCGTTTTTTGAAAGCAACAAACACTGACAACAAATCAATGAAGAAAACCCGCATCATCATCGCCTGCCTGTTCGCCATTAGCCTTGCAGGCAACGCATTGGCCCAAAACGACATGACCCCTGGCCTTACCGGACAAACCAAAAATTATATCTCCACCGGCATGCCCATACTCCTCGTCTCCCCCGACGCCATAGCCAGCGGCATGGGCGACGCAGGCGCAGCCTCAACACCCGACATCTACTCCGCTCACTGGAACAACGCCAAATTCGCCTTCATCGACGGCGACATCGGCCTTGGCACCACCTATACCCCATGGCTCCGCAACCTCAACGTGGCCGACATGAACCTCCTCTACCTCGGTGGCTTCAAACGCATCAACAGCCGCAGCACCGTCGCCGCCTCGCTCACCTATTTCTCCCTTGGCGAAATCCAAATGACCGATGCCGACGGGCAAAGCCGCGGCACCATGAACCCCAACGAATTTGCCGCCGACGTCACCTACGCCATGAAACTCAACGACGAGCTGTCACTTGGCGCCACTGGCCGCTTCATCAACTCCGACCTCACCAACGGCCAGCAAGTCTCCGACGGTAGCGGCTACGTCTCCACCAAACCCGCCCGCAGCATTGCTGCCGACCTCGGCCTCTACTGGCAACATCCCATCGACAACAGCCAAGTACTGGCCATCGGTGCCTTCATCAGCAACATGGGTGCCAAACTCTCCTACTCCGACGACGACACCAAGAAAGAATTCCTCCCCTCCAACCTCCGCATTGGCGCACGCTACACCAACCACATCGACGAATCAAACTCAATCAGCCTTCTCTTCGATGTCAACAAACTCCTTGTCCCCACGCCCCCGATTACCGAAGGCGACAGCACCTACAGCAAATACTACCGCAACATGACCGAATACTACAGCACCGGTGTGATGAAAGGAGCCATCCAATCATTCTACGATGCTCCGCGCGGTCTCAGCGAAGAATTCCAGGAAGTGCAAATCTCTGCTGGTGGCGAATACTGGTACAAGCAAACCCTCGCCGCCCGCGCCGGATACTTCTACGAAAGCAACACCAAAGGCGGCCGTCAATACCTCACCTTTGGTTTCGGACTCAAATACAGCATTATGCAGTTCGACTTCGCCTACCTCGTACCCACTACCAGTTTCAGCAGCAACCCCCTCTCCAACACCATCCGCATCTCCCTCACCCTCAACTTCAAAGCCAAGAAACCCACCCCAACCATCTAACACCATGCGCATAGGAATAGGCTACGACGTCCACCAACTTGTCACCGACCGCCAATTGTGGTTGGGCGGTATTCAAATACCCCACACCCTCGGACTCCTCGGCCATTCCGATGCCGATGTACTCCTCCATGCCATCTGCGACGCCATGCTCGGCGCCGCCGCCCTGGGCGACATCGGCAAACACTTCCCCGACAAGGACCCCCAATACAAAAACATCGACAGCAAAGTGCTCCTCGGCCGCTGCAACCAACTCCTCCTCGACAACGGTTACCGTATCGGCAACATTGACAGCATTATCGTCGCCCAGCAACCCAAAGTAGGACCCTACATCCCTCAAATGCGCGACACCATTGCCGCCATCCTCGGCATCGACCCCGGACGCGTCTCCGTCAAAGCCACCACCACCGAACATCTCGGCTTCGAAGGCCGACAAGAAGGCATCAGCGCCCACGCCTCGGTCCTCCTTCTCGAGCCCTGCGACCAACCCCCTACACCCAGACCCTAACAAACCATCCATTATGGAAGACCCCAAAATATCACCCCTTTCGCACGACGAAACCGACGTACTCGAAGACTCCGGCTGCAACCTCATCCTCCACAACGACGATGTCCACACCTTCGACTACGTCATCAAAGCCCTCGTCGACATTTGCCGCATCACCTACGCCCAGGCCGAGCAATGCGCCATCCTTGTCCACTGCCACGGCAAATGCACCATAAAACACGGCAGCTACGACACCCTCCTTCCCATGCACACCGCACTCCTCGACAAACAACTCACCTCCGAAATAGTCCGCTAACCCCTCCCCCCTCAGCGCTCCCGATCTCGCCGCGACAAAAGCCAACCTCACCCCAACCCTTGTCCGCAACCGCTCCAATCTGACGGCCGACATTTCGTCCCGGTAGGTTCGCTCGTTCCCCACCAGTTCTCCCATATTTCTCCCATATTTCTCCCATGCAGGATGGGAGAAATATGGGAGAACTAACCGATAAGAAACGGATAACGAGCGAACCTTGGCATACCAAACCTATCGGCAAAGCCCTGGCAATTATATATAATAAAGTAATATTCATTTAGTTACGTTATACCATACACCGGTGCAGTCAAAAAAAAGAAAAGTTTTTGGAAATGGTATCGTTTTTTTTTGTATCTTTGCATTTTGAAATTGACGTAGAAAAAACAACACAAATAGAATTATGACACCCACATTAATTATTATTGTACTGGTGATCGGGCTATTGCTTTTGACACTCGAGATTGTGGCACTTCCGGGAGGGTTTGCCGGCATCTGCGGCTTCCTTCTTACCGTTTTTGGTGTGTGGCAGAGTTACCTGTGGCTCGGCATGACCGGCGGCACGATAGTGCTGGGATGCTGTGTGGCCATCTGCATCATTCTGCTGGCTCTATTCATGAAATCCAAGACTTGGAAGAAATTCAGCCTCAACGAGGAGTCGGACAGTGCTGTGAACCAAATCGACGACCCCGCCATAGCCATCGGCACCCGCGGCACCACCGTGGCACGTCTGGCTCCGACAGGCAAGGCATTGATTGACGGGAAACTGATGGAAGTACACGCCATCAACAAATTCATCGACCAAGACCGCCCCATCGAAGTGGTGGCTATAGAGGGATACCGCATTGATGTGTGCGAGATTGAAGACACCCGTTTCGACTAACCCGATTCCTCACCGGCAAAACAAAAACAGAAATAACAATTTAAAACAATAACAACATGTCAATTACAGGAATTATCATCCTTTGTGTGATTATCTTTATCGCACTTATCATCTTTCTCTATCTGGTCCCTGTGGGACTATGGTTCCAGGCACTTGTATCGGGTGTACACACCTCGTTGATACAATTGATGTTCATGCGTTTCCGCAAAGTGCCTCCCAGCATTATAGTTAATAACATGATCAATGCCACCAAGGCGGGATTGAAGCTGTCACAAAACGAACTGGAGGCACACTATCTGGCAGGCGGCAATGTGACCAATGTGGTGCAGGCCTTGATTTCGTCGAGCAAAGCCAATATGAACCTTGATTTCCGCACCGCCACCGCCATCGACTTGGCAGGACGCGACGTGCTGAAAGCTGTTCAGACATCGGTGAACCCCAAGGTGATTGACACTCCCCCTGTGGCCGCTGTGGCCAAGGACGGTATTCAGTTGATTGCCAAGGCCCGCGTCACCGTACGCACCAATATTAAACAGCTCGTTGGCGGCGCCAGCGAAGAGACCATTCTTGCCCGTGTGGGTGAAGGTATCGTCTCCTCTATCGGCTCGGCATTAAGCCACAAGCAGGTGCTCGAAAACCCCGACAGCATCTCGAAACTGGTGCTTACCAAAGGTTTGGACAGCGGCACGGCTTTTGAAATTCTGTCCATCGACATTGCCGACATCGATGTGGGTAAGAATATCGGTGCCCAGCTGCAAATGGACCAGGCCAACGCCGACAAGAACATTGCACAGGCCAAGGCCGAGGAACGCCGTGCTATGGCAGTGGCTTCGGAGCAGGAGATGAAAGCCAAGGCCCAGGAAGCCCGCGCCAAGGTTATCGAGGCCGAGGCAGAAGTGCCCAAGGCTATGGCCGACGCTTTCCGCAGCGGCAACATGGGCATCATGGACTACTACCGCATGAAGAACATACAGGCCGACACCGATATGCGAGAAAGCATCGCCAAACCCGGTGGTGTCAAACCCAATCCCTCCAAGCCTAACACTGAAAAATAACCTGTTTCGTATCTATGAAACGATTAGGTGTTTTCTTGATATTATTTATTACGGCAACCGTCTGCATCCAAGCGCAACGGTTGCCGTTGCGTTTTCGCTCTGACGGGACTTTTAAAATAGTCCAGTTTACTGATTTGCACTATATCCACAACAACCCCCACGCCCAAAGGGCATTGATACGTATGCGCGAGGTGGTGAAGGCTGAGCGGCCTGATTTGGTGATTGTGACAGGTGACATTATCTTCGGGCATCCCGCTGACCTGAGCATGAACGATGTGGCACAATGTCTGGATAGTCTCGGGGTGCCGTTTTGCACCACCTTTGGCAATCACGACGAAGAGTTCGGGCTGAGCCACGAAGAGCTGTACACCATCCTGCACACCCGCAACAATGTGGAGCCAGAGCATGTGGCAGGGACTGAATTCGATTATCTGTTGCGCATACTGGGCAGCAAAGACGACAGTACACGCGCTGCGTTGTATTGCCTCGACTCGCACAACAAGCGGCATTATGGTCCCTTTGTGGGCTATGCCTGGCTGACAAAGAGCCAAATAAAATGGTACCGCACGCTGAGCCGCAGCCTGACAAAAGAGAACGGTGGCCGGCCATTGCCATCGATGGCTTTCTTCCATATCCCTGTACCTGAGTTCGAGACCGCTTTCCGCAAGCGCGACACTTGGGTCATCGGAGCAAGAATGGAGTCAGTGTGTTGCCCGAGGTATAACAGCGGTATGTTTGAAGCCATGAGGCAGGAAGGCGATGTAATGGGAATATTCTGCGGGCATGACCACAACAATGACTATGCTGTGATGTGGAAGAATATTCTGCTGGCCTATGGACGCTATTCGGGTGGCAATACGGTGTATAACGATTTAGTGGGCGGCAACGGGGCTCGTGTGATAGTGCTTCATGAAGGGAAAAGGTCTTTTGAGACATGGATAAGACTAAAGAAAGGAACTATTCGCAACTATCTGAAGGTGCCCGACAATTATGCCTGGAGCGACCCTATGAAACGCCCTGTTGAGAATGAATAAACGAACATTAAAAACCAAAAAATCACAATATTCATGAAAAAATACATGTTTCTTTTGCTGGGCATGATGCTGGTTTGGGGAGGTGGAATGAATGCCCAAAAACATTTCACTGAAAACGACACCATTGATGTGCTACACTACGACATCACCCTTGACATGGGCCACCAACAACCTCGCCACATGCAGGGATGGTGTGAGACAACAGTGCGTATGCTGAAACCCTCCACCGAGTTGGGTCTGGGGTTGATGTATGCCACAATCGATTCGATAAAAGTGAACGGGCAGGGCGTGGGCAGCCGGGAATACAGCTACAATGAGAAACATCTGCGAATACCCGTTGGCAACACCGCAGTTGGCGACACAATGCGCATTACCGTGTGGTATGGCACAAACGGATGGACAGGTACCGATGGCGGCATGTGGTGCGAGGATGACCTCTTCTACAATCTCGGCGAGGACCGTCGCATACGTCCTTTCAGCATGGGCCGGAGCTGGTTTCCGTGCAGCGACAGCGTCTACGACAGGGCAACCTACACGTTCCACCTCACAGTGCCGCAGGGATGGAGGGCCATCAGCAGTGGCGAACACGACAGTACGGTTACCAACACTGATTCGAGTCTGACGTATCATTACACCCTGAGCCATCCTGTCTCAACATATCATGTGGGACTGAATGCGGCTCCATATATTATGCATCAACGTGAGGCCGTAGGGCATTACGGCAATTACCCCGTCAGGATTGCGGGTTTTTCGATGGACAGTGCAGCCCTGGTTCGGGGATTCAGCACACTCGACCAGACTTTGCAATTGTTTGAACAGAAGTTCGGACCCTACCGCTGGGGTACTATCGGGTTCAGCGAAGGAGGACCTGGTGCGGGCATGGAGCATGTGAACAACATCTGTGCAGAGTTTTCCCAAAGAGAATATGATCTGAAATACCTTATCGATCACGAGTTTGCACATCAATGGTTCGGCAACCTCGTTACTTGTGACCATATGAGAGACATGTGGTTTAATGAGGGTGGAGCAACTTTCGCCGACCAATTGGCATCGATTGGTGCAGCGAACACCACGTCTGAGTTGGTTTGGCTCAGGTCCACTGCCGTGCTTTCCGCTCCCTTATCAGAAAGGGGGTACCATCCTTTGTGCGGCATGCCTAATCGATACTCGTTCATGCAGACTACTTATTATAAGGGAGCCATGGTGTTTCACGAGTTGAACCAATTGCTGGGCGACTCGGTGTTTTTCGGGATGCTACAGCAGTTGTTTGAACGCAACGCCTTCACCAACATGGACAGCTATCAGTTGCGCGATTCGATGAGCGTGTACAGCGGTGTAGACTTGACCGATTTTTATGATTTCCACATCTTCAATGGTGGGTTTGCAAGTTATTCTATCGACTCGCTGAGAACTATCGACGGGCTGACCGAATTATGGATTACCCAGCGGCTATGGCACGCTCCGGACTACTGCAGGCAGGCCAATGTGCCCGTCACCTTCTTCTCCTCAAACGGCGACACGGTGACCTGCCACGTGCGCAGCAACGGTGTTCATGCCCACGGGCAATACCGGCTGCCTTTCGTCCCGAAATTCGCCATTGTGGACTATTATCACCGTTCGGCATGTGCCAATATTACACAAAAGCTTCAACTGAGTTCGACTTCCACCAATACATCAACCCTCACCAATTTCATCATTTCACCCACTAATATCAACAGAACAGAAAACATATACGTAACACTTCAATTCGGAGAACCCGACGAACAGGAAATACCCGGAGTGGTGAGATGGTACAACCGCCGATGGTTTGTGAACGGGACTTACGGCAGCGATTTCAAAGCCAATTACGGCTTTATGTTCGGGCTTTTCGATCCTGTACTTGACAGAGATTTCTACCATGGCTCGATGACACTTGATTCGCTGCGCCTGTTCTACCGAAAGGATGCAAACAGCCCGTGGATGCTGCGCAAGTCGGCCAAAGTTGAAACCTACTCCTCGTCATACAACAACTACCAGTATCTGAAATTGATTGGCACACCTTTGAAAGGAGAATTCATTCTTGCTGTGGTGGACACGGCACTGCTTGACATCCACGAGGACGGGGAAATCGCACCATGGGGGAATAGCCCAAAACTATCGCTCTCACCCAATCCTTCAAGGGAGTATGTAAACATCGCGTTTACTACGGCAGGGGTTAATCCCGGGCAATGCCGGGTGACAATGCACGATGCAACGGGCAGGAAGGTGATGGATTTTAAACCAACAGGATTTAACACTCAAACCAACATTTCCGAACTGCCTACTGGCATCTACTACGTAACTCTAACCACACCCCAAGGCTCCTGCACTAAAAAACTTGCCGTGCAGTAACACAGGCAATTACCGACATAGAGGATGGATTGTTGATAAAATGTAACAAAAAAAAATCCTCTATGTCGGATAAAATGTCTATTTTTGCAATCCGTATTTTTGTTCACAAAAAGACGGAAAATGAAACACGGTTTTGACAACGAGAAGTATCTCAAAATTCAGTCCGAACACATCAAGGAGAGGATTTCCAAGTTCGGCAACAAGCTTTACTTAGAATTTGGCGGTAAACTATTCGACGACTACCACGCCAGTCGTGTATTGCCCGGTTTTGAACCCGACAGCAAGCTGAAAATGCTGATGCAGCTGCGCGACGATGCCGAGATTGTGATAGTCATCAGTGCACGCGACATTGAAAAGAACAAGGTGCGCGGCGACCTGGGCATTACCTACGATGTGGATGTGTTGCGCCTTCGCGATGAGTTTATGGGACGCGGATTGATGGTGAGCGGCGTGGTGATTACTCAATACAACGGACAGGCCAGTGCCATGGCCTTCCGCGAGCGTTTGGAACGTTTGGGTATCAATGTATATTACCACTATATTATTGAGGGCTACCCGACAAACGTCGAGTTGATTTGCTCACCCGATGGTTTCGGACGGAACGAGTATGTCAAAACCACACGCCCATTGGTGGTGGTTACAGCTCCTGGGCCTGGAAGCGGCAAGATGGCAGTGTGTTTGAGCCAGCTGTATCAGGAGAACCAGCGAGGGGTGAAAGCCGGGTATGCCAAGTTTGAAACATTCCCCATCTGGAGCATTCCGCTGAAGCACCCGGTAAATGTTGCCTACGAGGCTGCAACGGCCGACCTGAACGATGTGAACATGATTGACCCGTTCCATTTGGAAGCCTATGGCAAAACCACTGTGAATTATAACCGCGACATAGAGATATTTCCCGTTTTGAATGCAATATTCGAGGGCATA
Organism: Bacteroidales bacterium; assembly: GCA_017530105.1. GTDB lineage: Bacteria > Bacteroidota > Bacteroidia > Bacteroidales > P3 > Colimorpha. Next base: position 35,221 of record JAFXMW010000108.1, on the reverse strand, counting down.
TACGGTTCCAACCCCTATAAGTCGCCTACCGACATGGGAGTGAACATGGCAGGATTCTGCATCTGCGACGATGAGGTTTGCTGCCAAGCCTCGAAGGACGAGATAATCAGACGATACTATAACGCCTTATGCGAGTTTGCCCAAGGCAAAATTTCGGAGACAGAGGTGAACAAAATTGCCCTGCTCATGAAGCAGTTGAAACTGACTACCGCCGACCGACGTACAACCGTGGCGGCACATGAGCGCAAACAGAAGGAGAACGCCGATGCCTCGGCAATAGAACTGGCCGACGGCACTATCATTACGGCACACAGTAGCGACCTGCTCGGACCCAGTGCCGCCCTGCTGCTCAACGCAACCAAATATCTGGCAGGCATTGACCATAGTATCAAGTTGATTGCCCAAGAGATAATAGAGCCTATTCAGCACACTAAGGTTAAACTTCTTCACGGTCACAACCCACGACTGCACACCGACGAGGTGCTGGTGGCCCTCTCCATGCTGAGCCTTACTGATGAGAACTGCCGCCGCTCGCTGGCCACCCTGCCTCAGCTGAACGGATGCCAAGTTCATGCTACCGTGATGCTGAGCGAGGTGGACCGTAAAATATTCAAGAAATTGGGCATCGGGTTGACAACAGACCCCTTGCAGAAGAAGAAATAGTTGACAACACTCCGGGGTTCGTTGCTAAAACAGCCATTTACAAACCACGGAAGTCAGCACGACGCAATAATCAGGGCAGTACAGAGCAAAGGACTCAGTACTGCTCTTTTTCGTTGGGAAAATCGAGGCTTTTCACATCCGAGATATACTGACGAATGGCGTTGCTGATGTCGGCACCAAAACTGCCATAGGTACGCAGATAACGGGGAGTGAACTGCTGAGTGATGCCAAGCATATCCTGCAGCACGAGCACTTGACCATCGGTGCTACTGCCGGCACCAATACCAATTGTGGGGATTTTCAGTTCGCTGGTGACCTGTGCAGCCAGCTTGGCTGGTATTTTCTCCAGAACAATGCTAAAACAACCTGCATTCTCCAGTACGTGGGCATCGTGAATAAGCCTGTCAGCTTCTTCTTTTTGTGTGGCACGCACCACGTAAGTGCCGAATTTATTGATGCTTTGCGGGGTAAGTCCAAGGTGTCCCATGACGGGAATGCCTGCCGTAAGGATGCGGCAAATGGATTCCAACACCTCTTCGCCACCTTCGAGTTTTACGGCATCGGCTCCGGTTTCTTTCATGATACGGATGGCCGAGGCAAGAGCCTGCTTAGAATTGCCTTGATAGGTGCCGAAAGGCATGTCCACAACAACCAAAGCACGCTTGATGGCACGTTTAACGGAAGAGGCATAGACAATCATTTCATCAAGAGTGATGGGAAGGGTGGTGTCATAGCCCTCCATGACGTTGGCTGCCGAGTCACCCACAAGGACGACGTCGATCTTGGTGGAATCAAGCAGCTTGGCCATGGAATAATCGTAAGCGGTGAGCATAGCGATTTTTTCACCGCTGTGTTTCATACGTTGAAGAACATGTGTAGTGACCTTAGTCACATCTGTCTGTAAATAAGCCATATTATTCTATTTCTTCGTCTCCGTCATTGCGGAAAGAGTTTCCGTTGGATGGGTCGAGGGTCTCTTCCTCTTCATCTATGATGCGGAGCATATTGCGGAAAAGTTTTCTGAATTCGTATTCTCCCTTGTTGTTGATTCGGAAAGGTTTGTAATAACGCTCCTCCCCTTTCACCGTGATGGTTACAGCACCTTGCTCAGTTGGAGAGTCGGCAGGGAAAAGATATTTGGACACCTCGTCTTCTGTGATGCGCTTAGCTATGAAGACAGTGTCGAACTGGGTGGGGTTCAAGGCACCCTGAATCATTAGGACAGGACCGTTCTTGATTTTTTTAGTTGTCAAAGGCTTGTATTCAACTCCTTTTTCACTATATTTCTTGGCAAAAACACGAAGTCGCGACTCAAGCTGCTCTTCGGTGACAGGGAAACGGATAAAAACCGAATCGGTGAGACTGCTACATTCGTCAGGTTTGCGGTTGAAACTGGAATGGAGAACAACATATCCTATCGGGAGGATGATATTGCGACGGTGTGGCACAAGAAAATAATTGTCTAAGACCTGTTGGTAATCGAGATGTTCTTCGATTGAGATGGTGACAGGAGGAGGACATTCGTCGCGGGTGTTCTGTACAGAATAGATGGAGCCTTTTTTCAAGATAAGCTGCGTGTAATAAGCCCTGATGTTGCTGTCCTGTGAAGGCAGGAAACAACCTCCTCCACCCCCAATGCACTCGATTGGGTTGTGGCGGAAAGTGACGAGCAAGGCCCCTTCTAATGGGATGTCATTATTAAGCACTTTACGACTGGAGGGCAACTCTGCACAATTGTACACCTGTTTGTCGGTAGGGACTTCATAGCGGATGAGTTCCACTGTGTCGCCGTGGCAACTGCAATGAATAGGGTTATACGCGTAGCGGACAGGCACTATCTCATGACCCCGCATGGTAAAATAGCGGTAGACGGACTCAATACGGGCCTGCATGAGCTCTTCATCCCTTGCGGTGCCATAAGCCTCGATGGACATGGTGTAGAGCCGCGGGTTTTCGCGGCTGAAGGCGACCAAATAAGCTGAATCCAGCAGGTCTAAATCGCGCTCCCTATAGTTGCTGTCGCCCGAATCGAAATGCAGCAGCAGACAGAAGACCTCAGGGTTGGTCCATGCTTTGGGGAGATCCTTGGGTTTGATAGGCTTTTCCGTCGGGATATACAGCCCGGAATTCTGCCCTGGCGCAGCAAAGGCGGCAAACAGAAGAAGGATGAAAGCAAAACGGTTCATGACTACTGCATTTAAGTTATTCCACAATTAAACAGAAAGCAATTGCTGCACAATTTCCTCAGTGGTGATACCCTCGGCCTCGGCATAGTAGTTGCGGACAATGCGGTGTCGCAACACTTCAATAGCCACAGATTGCACATCTTCTATGTCGGGGGAGTATTTCCCCTGCATGGCAGCATGGGTTTTGGCACCCATGACAAGATACTGCGACGCCCTGGGTCCGGCACCCCATGAGAGATATTTGGTAGCCAGACTATCGGAAGAGGCACCGCGTTGACCGGCCACGACATCGGAGGGACGCGTGGACGACACCAATCGCACAGCATATTGACACACATTGTCGGGCACCGGGATGCGACTAATGACCTGCTGATAGCGCAGAATATCATCAGCCGAAAGGACAATATTGATGTGTGGGTCGTGCATGACCGTAGTGCCTTTCACGATGTCCACTTCCTCCTGGAAAGAGGGATAGTCCATACGGATATTGAGCATGAAACGGTCGAGCTGAGCCTCTGGAAGAGGATATGTACCCTCTTGCTCGATGGGGTTCTGGGTGGCCAAAACAAAGAACGGAGCCGACAAGGGGTAGCTCTTGCCTGACACAGTAACCGATTTCTCCTGCATGGCTTCGAGCAGTGCGGCCTGTGTTTTTGGAGGTGTACGGTTGATTTCGTCAGCCAGCACAATGTTGGCAAACACAGGTCCTTTGATAAACTGAAACTTGCGGTTCTCGTCCAATATCTCAGAACCAGTGATGTCCGACGGCATCAAATCGGGGGTGAACTGGATTCGACTGAAGGAAAGGCCTAATGCCCTGGAAAGAGTATTAACCATCAAAGTCTTGGCAAGTCCCGGAACACCCACAAGCAGACAATGGCCACCAGTAAAAATAGACAGCAGCAGGCTGTCTATGGCTTTTTTCTGACCAACTATCACCTTACCCATCTCGTTCTTCAGGGTGTGATACTGGTTCACAAAATTATCTATGAGTTCTTTGTCGGACATGTTAGAAACCAAAATAAATTATACGTAAAACAATGTATTGAGAAGTGAACACGGGATTAAGTAAAGACATTGCAACCGATTTATACATTACTTGTTTCCTCTGTCGGCCGACCGGAACCAATCAACCATAAACCCAGAACAATCCTTGTATTCATCAGCAATACGGATGTAGGTGGTTTTGACCATACGGTTGCACCATTCGTATACCTTTTTCGACTTGGCACTCTGGAGGGCAGCATTGTAGATTCGGTCGTAATCGTCGGTGAGATTGGCTTTATGTGAGGGAATCTTCTTGACCAGTTTAATCAGGCAATAGGCATTCTTGTTCTCGGAAGTAGTGATAGCTGTTGCATTGGAAACCTCGCCTTCCTCCATGGCCACAATTCCGATACCGGGGTAAAGCTGGTTGAAAGTCTCCTTGTCGAACAACGACCCTCCTGTAGCAGGATTGGAGACCGTGCCACCCTGTTGCTTGCTAACCCCGTCGGAATACTTACGTGCGGCATCGGCAAAGGACACATTACCCTGGCGGATTTCCTGGGCAAGGCTGTCAAGGGTAATACGTGCTTTCAGCAAATCCTCGGAGGAGGTTTTGGGCTGCATAAGAATATGACGGACATTGATAGTATTGCCGCGACGTTCAATAAGCTGGAGGATATGGAAGCCATATTGAGTCTCGACAATGGGCGACACCTCGCCGGGTTTAAGTGCAAAGGCAGCCGTTTCGAACTCGCTTACCATGCGCCCACGGTCAAAAAAGCCCAACTCTCCACCTTTTGAAGCCGAACCAGGGTCTTGGCTGTAGAGTTTTGCCAACATGGAGAAATTTTCGCCCTTGACAATACGCTCGCGCAATTCACCCAGCTCATATCGAATCCTGTCGCGCTCAGCTTCGCTGACGGAAGGCTCAATAACTATTTCCGCCACCTCGTACTGGGTCGGGATTTCAGGGAGGCTGTCCACATTGAATGTCGCAAAATACTCAGCCACCTCGGCAGGGGTGACCGACACATTCTCGGTCAACTGATACTCCACCTGTTGACTCAGCATGTGGTCGTGAAGGAGGTCGAAATACTGGTCGTGCAATTCATCGTAACTATAATGAAATACCTCGCGCAACTTGTCCTTACCACCTGCTTGCATCACTGCAGCACTGAGATAGCGTTGCACCTCCTCCTCAACACGGTCGTCGCTCACCTCCACACTATCTATCGTCCCCTTGTGGATAAGGAGCTTGTTAATCAGCATGTTCTCCAAAATCTTGCAACGTTCCTCACGGGCATTCTGCATTCCTTGGTGGAGACGTACCTGCGAAAAAGCCTGCTCTATATCGGAATGGCGGATGATTGATTTACCCACCACCGCCACAACACCGTCAACCACCTGCCGCTCCTGAGCCATAACGGCCACACTGGCAAGCAAGGCAATAAACAATATGACAATCTTCTTCATTGGGTTACTTTTGATAACAATAGGTTGAATGTTGAAATGACATGCTATACTGCAAAAGACACATCATCCGACAAACATACCTTCAGATTAATAAGTAATTGCGTCTATCACATCTTGATGGATTACCACATTGTACTTCTTGCGGAGTGCAGCATTGTTCTGCTCTTCGAGGTAGTTCTGGTAATCGTTGAGATAATAGCCGCGTGCTTCTTGTCTGCTCTTCAACTCAGGTTGGAGAATCTGTTCAACGATAAGGAACCGGTATCCCTTTTCCGTAGGACGGGTGTAGACGCCTTTGCCCCATTCTTTGTTGGTGAGCAAATCCTGGTTTCCAATCTCAACCACCTGCAATTCGTTCGTTACAGGATTCTCCGACTGGCATTTCTTCTTGTTCACCTTGCCATTCAGTTTGTCAAGCACGTCAACCATACCCCATCCCTTGGCAACAGCCTTGTCGATAATCTTTTTGGCCTTGGCAGGAGCGAGACAGGCACTGTCTTCAACTGTAATAACGTTGACACGGGCACGGTGGTTCCAGAAATAGACTGCATCGTTGGTGTCGTCGTAGCTGTGTGTCGGGGCAGTACGGGCATAAAACTCCTCAAAGCCCACAGAGTCTTTGATAGCACGTCCCCAAACCATCTGGTCGTTGTAAGAGAATATCATCAAACCATGACGGTATTCTTTTATCAAGTCACCAAATTCAGGGATGTCTGTCTCCAAATGGTCATCGGCATATTTCAATACCATCTCGTCAATAAACTCATGGTAACGGTCAAGCAAGAAAGCATCCTTGTCATAATTCTTATAAATGGCACGGTGTTTGTAGATATAACTTGCCAAATCGGCAGCGTCATACTTGCGGTCTCCAACCTTGAACAACGGACGACGGTCGTCAATCTTGAATGAATCAAGACTAAACCCGTCGGTATAAATAGTGTCGACAAAACCATTTCTCAAAACGTCCAGACTGGCGGCATAGGGAGCGTTCTTTTTCTTTGAAGTCTTGACAGTGGTATAGTCGACAAAATCATATTTGGTCTTGCATTGCTCAATAAAGATGTGTTGAGGCTTTTTGCTGCGTTCCCCGCGAGTCATGCGGGATTTATAATAGGGAATCATGCTTTCAAAATCAGCGATATTCTCTTTCTTGAGCAGCTTGATAATGTGCCAGCCAAAACGGGAATGGAAAGGGTCGGAATACTCACCCACTTTCAAACCCTTAGCCACCACATCGACATATTCAAAAGGCAACTGGTTGCAAGGCAGTTCCGGCATCACACCGCCGGCTCTGCTTGTACTCTGGTCGTCGCTGTGGTTCTTAGCCACATAGCCGAACTCCTTCCCATCATTCAACATCTGGTAAGCCGAATTGATTAAGCCACGGGGGTTGTCATTGTTTTCCGACACCCAGATATGTGCCAATTGCACCTTACCGTAATACTCATAGCGGTCGAACAACTTGATAACATGGTAGCCATAGCGTGTGCGCACAGGGCGATGCACCTCGCCCGGTTTCATGGAATAGACAGCGGTTTCGAAAGGATAAATCATGTCAAACACCGTGAAACATCCCAAATCGCCCTCGTAAGGATTCACCTGGTCGGCTTTCTCCCTCACCAACGGATCCATATTGTTGGCGCGTTGTTCACGCATCTCTTCCTGGGCAATGGCATAGAAATCGGAGGTTGCAAGTGCCTTATTATACAATTCCATGGCATGATTATACGCCTTCAGGGTGTCATCAGGCAGGGCGTTCTCGTCGCACGGCACCAGGATGTGGGCGGCATGCAAAGCGTAGTGGTTACGCTCATAGGCCTCGCGCAGCAAATCCTGCATGGTGGCGGAGTCAATCAAATATGGCGCTGCCAAATCCTTGCGGTACATTTTCAATTCGTCATTCAACGTACGCATGGTGTCCAAACCCATAGCGTATGCATCAGCCAGCTTGGTTTGGAAGTTGACATAAAGCTGCACATAGTCCTCCAGAGCCTTTCTTTTTTCATAAGTGCAGGCCGTGGGGGCAGCAGAGGGGTCCTTGCCAATCGACTGCAGGAATTCCTTCATGAACTGCGACTTGTAAATCGGTTTCCCGCCTATTTCAAATATCACTGGGTCGCTTTGAGTCTGTGCCGATGCACACAACATGGTGGCCGACAGCACCAGAATAGAAATCAATCTCTTCATTTTGTTTTCTTTATCGAATCAATATTTTCAAATCTAAATGTTTATTCATTATCTCGAGTAGTTCGGAGCCTCGCGGGTGATGGCAATGTCGTGGGGATGGCTCTCTGTGCGGCCTGCAGCGGTGATGCGGATAAACTTGGCCTGCTGCAAGGCGGCAATGTCCTTCGAGCCGGTATAACCCATGCCGGCCTTCAGTCCGCCCACCATCTGGTACAGCACCTCGCTCAGCGTACCCTTGTACGGCACTCGTCCCACCACGCCTTCGGGCACCAGCTTCTTGGCGTCCACTTCCTTATCTTGGAAATAACGGTCTTTCGAGCCGCTCTGCATAGCCTCGAGCGAACCCATGCCGCGGTAGGACTTAAACTTGCGTCCCTCGAAAATGATGGTCTCGCCCGGAGCCTCATCCACACCGGCCACCAGCGAACCCACCATCACGGTGCTGGCTCCGGCAGCCAAAGCCTTCACTATGTCGCCGCTATAGCGGATACCACCGTCGGCAATCACCGGCACATCGTAGCCCTTCTGTTTCAGGGCTCCCACACACTCACACACCGCCGTCAACTGCGGCACACCGATACCGGCCACAATACGGGTTGAGCAAATGCTTCCCGGTCCAATGCCCACCTTGATGGCATCGGCACCGGCCTCGGCCAGCATAATGGCGGCCTCGCCCGTAGCGATGTTGCCCACTACCACGTCGATTTCGGGATACTTGCCTTTCACCTGCTTCAAAGCCTCCACCACACGGACGCTGTGGCCATGGGCGGTGTCGATAACCACGGCGTCAGCCCCGGCCTTCACCAGAGCGTCCACACGCTCCATCATGTCGGGCGTGATGCCCACACCAGCGGCCACACACAGGCGACCCTTGCTGTCCTTGCAGGCCAAGGGGCGCTCCTTGGTCTTCATGATGTCGCGATAGGTTATCAGCCCCTCAAAAACGCCCTCGCTGTTCACCACAGGCAGTTTCTCAATCTTGTGGCGCTGCAGTATTTCCGTAGCCTCGGCAAAAGTGGTACCCACATGGGTGGTAATCAAGTCGGTAATCATAATCTCCGACAAGGGGCGCTCCATGCATTTCTCAAACCTCAGGTCACGGTTGGTAACCATACCTATCAGCTTGCGGTTCTCGTCAACAATGGGGATACCCCCAATGCCGTACTCGCTCATCAGGTGCAGCGCATCCTTCACCAAAGCGTCTTTGGTCAACGTCACCGGGTCGACAATCATCCCGTTCTCGGCACGTTTCACCTTGCGCACCTCGCCCGCCTGGCTCTCGATGCTCATATTCTTGTGCAGCACACCGATACCGCCCTCCTGAGCCATGCCTATGGCCATGGCCGCCTCGGTCACCGTGTCCATAGCCGCCGACACCAGCGGCATGTTCAACTCAATGTTCCGCGAAAAGCGCGTTGCCACGCTCACCTCGCGGGGGAGAATCTCGGAATACGACGGCACCAACAGCACGTCGTCATAGGTAAGGCCTTCGCCAATGAATTTTGTGGTATCTGTGTACATAGCCATAACTGTTTTTTTCTGTCTAAAAAATTATGCAAAGATACCCATTTTTTCCGACATAATTAAAAAAACATCCCGCAAAGAAAAAGAAAAACATCACCGACACTTTCCCTACAACCTTTGTCTCAAACAGATAGCCCTATCAAAAAGAAGAAAACGACAGTGACATTTTTTTAGAATTTCATACATGCCTTTAGGCTTGACAAAAGAGGTTTGTTTCCAAATCGTGCCACACTTCGCTCCTTCTCCGCTACAAAAGGCTTATTTCTCCCATATTTCTCCCATCCTGGATGGGAGAAATATGGGAGAAATATGGGAGAACTAAGGGACAAGTAGCGAAGTCTCCAACTTCAAAGTTCTTAGCCACCATTTACAAATAGCTGTATGACAACAAAATAACCAACTCATAAAAAAAATAATAAAAAAAAAAATTATTCAATAAAAAAACGTATATTTGCATCGTCATTACAAACGACACATACCATGAAAGCACATCGTATCATCCTGTATCTATGCCTGTTGACTTTGTCAACAAACCTCTTAGGGCAAGCCAGCGTTTATGGAGAAATCAACACAACGGCCAATACCAACTCCATTATCAGGGCTTGGGGAAATCAATTCATTATTTATGCCGAAGGGGTTGGCGGCCGAGGTTACTTCCATTTGTTGACAGGCATCGCCAACGGTTCCACCGTGCTTACCGCCGATGTTCCTGTCGATATGCATATAAAAGATTTCAAAGTATTGAACGACTGGGTATATTTTGTCGGAGAAAAAGTGGACCCGGACGGTGTGAAAAATGCAACTAAGGCTGTTGCCGGTGCTTTCCCGATTCACAATCTGTTCTATTCCGGTGGAAATATAATATATAACAAATTACATCCATATTCCGAATCTTCTGGCAGAATATTTAAACCAATCTCTTTGTCACGAACAGAGGTTTATTCATTCGACGGAATTGTACATATTATTGCGGTAGGTAATCAAACCGAAAACGACATTTTGACATCTGCTGTTTTCGACATTCCCTATCCTTTCAATTCATATTCATACAAAGCCGTCTCTTCTGGGAGCGGTTATGGGGAGGGCATTTTTCTCGACCTCGCCCTTACCGACAACTACGTTGTAACTGTCGCTCACAAAGGGTCATCCTACGACCTGTTTGGTATAGGATTTATTATGATGCGGCCATTCGAACGAAACGGAGACCCGCTATCAAGCACTACTGGGACAAACAGATTCGATACAGACGGTTACATCGAACCCAACGGCATCATGGCGGCAACTGGTCTTGCAGGAGATAAATTTTCCATCTCATATTGTGAACCCGGAACAACCGCCACGGCACAGGAAACAGGCATACTACAGGTGAACACAGGCGGCACCATTTCACCGGTGCTGTTCAAGCGCACAGGAAACAATCTTAGCAACAGCAACTATTACATTTTCAAAGATATGGTATACAACATCCCGTCGGGACTTTTGTGCGACCTTGGCAACGGCAACACCTCTGGAAATTACCTTGTAGGGGTGTATTCCACTGCCGGCACAAGCAACAGCCGGTTTTACCACCCCGACATTGATATCAATTCCATTTGCACCCTCAGCACTGACCATTGCGCCGCATGCGGCAAAACACAGACATCCACCCTCGGCATAATCCTGCAGAAACTGCCGATAAGCAGCACCTGTGCCGCTGTAAGAGGTGAGACCATGAGCCAGACCTACCCTTCTGTAAGAAATGCAACAGGAATAAACGTAAAAGACGGTGCAACAGAGACAAGAGTCCATTTCCCTACCATTACAACCAATTATTTTATCGTAAATTGTAGCAAATAAAAAATTGAATGTCATGAAAAAAATAAGTTTATTGTTAATGCTTATCGGGGGGATGACCCTTTCAGCCCAAGTGCCTGTTGTTCCACGCGACACCAATCTCTTTTACTATTGGTGGTATGAAGATCTGATTGCCGATACTGCACAAATGATTCTTCCAACTTTACTTTCTGATGTATCAACCGGTGATTCTGGACGGTGGACAGATCCATTAGAGCAACCTTTTACAATTTGCGGTGACGTTGCAAAATATTTTTATACCGATACGGCCTTGTCTGTATTAGGTATTAGGTTATGTAGTTATCACTATAAATACAATTGGTCCCCTACCCGGGAGATGCTTGACACCACGTTTTGTCCTAACGCGTTTTTATCTTTGTATAAAAGGGAGGGGGATAGTATGCTTCTGTTGGGAAGGAAACATATATTATACGACGATCCTTGCACCCCTTCAGGTAGCATGTATACCACCATGCGATCTAAATACAGTGACTGTGTGACAACATTCATGTATGATTATGACATGGCATTCCGGGAATACTATTTTGACCAGCCAATAACAGTTGAAGACTCTTTCTATGTCGCGGTTACTATTCACCCCGACACTACACGACCTATAGATGTAACTTCTTATATGGCTTACGATGATAATTATTATTATTGTATTAGCCAAAGTGACATAAACTTTCATTGCACCCATAGGTCCTACAATTTTCCCGCACTCAAATACCGCTACAGGTTGCTTACCCAAAATAATTCTCCTGGAGACTCCTATCAATATATAGGTACCTTACATGAATGGCGCGACACCGCAATAAAAAGCTACTTAATGGTTTTCCCCATTGTCAAGTATGGGTCGGTCTTTGCCAACTGCACCCCGGTGGAAGGGCTGCGCACCATCAAACAGGAAGGTGCCACCTTTTACTTTGAGTGGAGCGACTCCACCTTGTCGCATCGGGGCTGGGAATTCACCTATGTACCCGAAGGCTCCTCGCCCGACGGCGGCACGGCAGTGGAGTGCAGCGAGGCGAATGCCTCTGCCACCGTGGAACCCGGCATACAGTACCGTGCCTTTGTGCGTCCCCGCTGCGTGGCCAACCGCTATGGCGACTGGGGCACAGGAGTACCCTTCTGCTACAACTGCCAGCCGGGAGCCACGGGCGACGTGGAGGCAACAGTAAGTGTACATCCCAATCCCACCTCTTCCGTGGTCGAGGTGGTCTCTCCCAATAATATCCAGCGGATAGAAGTATACGACTCCCGCGGCACAATAGTCTCTACCGCCACAGGCAACGGCGGCAACACGAGGATTGACCTTTCGCCTTACGCCGACGGCTTGTACCTGATAAAAATACTCACCCCCGAGGGCACAGCCACTAAACAGGTGATGAAAACCTCCAACTCTGACCCCAAAGAGAGATAGACACATCTGGATACATGAGCAAAAAGCCAAGGTTTAACCCAAATCGGTCATTAGGCCGACTTTTATATCCTTTCTCGCTTTTTAAGGTCTGTTTATGCCATATCAGCATTTCTTTCGGCATCTTGTCCACATCCCTGTCTCGCCGTAGCCCGCTACGTCTTCGCCAGCGATGTGGCCAATCTGCTCGAAACAAATACTAATCTGCCATAAACCCTAATGACCGATTTGGGTTTAAAGCTGTGGACTTTGGCTTTTTGTTTTTTTGTGAAAGTTCGGGGAAAAAGTTGTATATTTGCATTTTGAAAATAATAATAACAACTTAATATCATGAAAAAGATTTTCAATGTTTTAGCCCTTTCCCTATTGCTTGTGACAATCACTGGCTGCACGAAGAAGTACACTATTTTGGGTGAAATGCCCATTGCAGGATTCGACGGTGCCACGGTTTATCTCGTGGATATGAACGACGGAAACACAAAGGATTCCACCGTTATTGCCGACGGCATTTTCTCCTTTAACGACAGGATTAAGGAACCGAGGCTGGCCACCCTCGTCACCAGCAACGGGGTGGAGCAGTACCGGAGTGTGGTGGTGCTTGAAAAGGGAACCATCCACATCAACTTGGTGAACGACTCGCTCTATGGCACCCCCATGAACGACCTGTTTTTCCAGTCGTTCACTGCCGACACGGTGTCGGAACGCCTGAACGCCCAAATCCACGACATTTTGACAAGGTACCAAAACGCCGCCCCGGGCGAGGAACAGGTGGGCTTGGTGACCGAATACAACATGGTGCAGAGCCTGCTGGATGCCCACAACCTGGATGTGAACCGCAAGGTGTATGAACAAAACAAGGATAATATTGTGGGAGCCTACGCCCTCAGCCAAATGGTAGAATATGAGGGAATGAATTTCGACAAACTTGACAGCATCATGAACCATTCGGGAAAGGTCATCACCGATTTTGAACCTTTACGCAAGATGCGCAGGATGCTCTTCAACATCGACAACACCAGCGAAGGCAAGAAATATGTGGATATTGAAGGTATTGACTTTGCTTCCGGCGAGGCCACAAAACTCTCCAACATGCTGAACAATGACCAGGTAACCCTTATCGATTTCTGGGCTTCCTGGTGCGGTCCCTGCCGCCGCGAAATCAGCGAGAACCTGGTGCGCCTGTACAACAAGTACAATGCCAAGGGACTGAACATCATCGGCATCGATGTGTGGGACAAACTGCCCGACCACCAAAAGGCTGTCGAGGACCTCGGAATCACCTATCCCCAGCTGATTGACACCACCAAGACCGCCACCGATAACTATGGCGTGAACAGTATCCCCACCATCCTGCTGCTCGACAAAGAGGGCATCATCATCAAGCGCAACATCCGCGGCAACGATATTGAACCCGCTATCAAGGAAGCCCTCGGTCTGAAATAAAACTGATGTATAACAAAGAATAATTTTACACGATATGAAAGCAAAATACATCGCATTCGCCCTCGCCGCATTGATATTCTCCAGCGGCGTCATGGCTCAGAAAAAAGGCGGCAAGACTCCCGCTCAACCTTACAACGGCGGCATCACCACCGAGATGATGAAACAGATGAAACAGTGCTACGTCGGCAATGCTTCGGACAAAGCTCTCCGCAACATTCTCGTCACCAACAGCCCCGCCAAGCTGGCTTTAAATTATGAGAACGCCACGGCTTTCGACAGCCACTTCTCCAACCGTGTGGAAAGCAAAGCCATCACCGACCAAAAATCCTCGGGCCGCTGCTGGATGTTCACCGGCATGAATGTGCTCCGCAACAAAGCCATCCGCCAGCACAACCTGCCCGCCGATTTCCAGTTCTCGCAGGCCTACCTGTTCTTCTACGACCAATTGGAAAAGGCCAACCTCTTCCTCCAAGCCATCATCGACACCTATAAACTGCCCATGGACAGCAAAGAGGTGGAATGGCTCTTCAAGAACCCCATCGGCGACGGTGGCCAGTTCACCGGCGTGGCCAACCTCATTGACAAATACGGACTCATGCCCGCCGAGGCGATGCCCGAGACCTTCAACACCAACAACACTTCCAGCATCAGCAACCTCATGGCCCTCAAACTGCGCGAGGACGGCCTGCAGTTGCGCGAAATGGCTGCTCAGAAAGGCATGACCCCCGAGAGAATTCAGGCCAAGAAGACCGAGATGCTGGGTGTCATTTACCGTATGCTGGCCCTCACCATGGGTGAGCCCCCCGCACAATTCACATGGCAGCAGAAAAACGCCAAAGGCGAAATTGTCTCCACCGACACCTACACCCCCATGTCCTTCTACGAGAAATTCGCCAAGACAGACTTTTCCAAGTATTTCATGATTATGAACGACCCCACCCGCGAGTACTATAAGGTGTATGAAATCCAGTACGACCGCCACGTCTACGACGGCCAGAACTGGCGCTACCTCAACCTCCCCATGGAGGACATCGCCCCCATGTGCATCGCCTCCATCAAGGACAGCACCATGATGTACTTCAGCTGCGACGTAGGCAAATTCCTCAACCGCGACAAGGGTTTCATGGACGAAAAGAACTATGACTACGCCTCGCTTTTCGGCACCACTTTCGGCATGAACAAGAAGCAGCGCGTCAGCACCTTCGCCTCCGGCAGCAGCCACGCCATGACCCTCTGCGCCGTCGACCTCGACAAGGACGGCAAGCCTCTCAAATGGATGGTCGAGAACAGCTGGGGCAGCAGCTACGGCTACCAAGGCTTCCTCATCATGACCAACGACTGGTTCAACGAATACATGTTCCGCGTAGTGCTGGAAGAGAAATACATCCCCGCCAACATCCGCGCCATGCTCGACCAGAAACCCATCATGCTCCCCGCATGGGATCCCATGTTCGCCCCCGAAGAGTAACCTCTCTGGCATAAAAATACCGAATTCTGCGGGTGTAATCTACAAAATATTATAATATTTTGCTGATTATATCCGCAGAATTTCGTATTTTTGCACTGAACAAATAAACAAAGAATATGGCTATCAATCGGATAATTAGTGATATAGTCACAAAAAAGCTATTCCAAGGCAAGGCAATTATACTAATTGGTGCCCGCCAAGTGGGGAAAACCACCTTGCTCAAAGAGCATTTCAGCGGGAAAGAAAATGTACTTTGGCTGAACGGTGATGATTTGGAGACACGCACTTTGATGGAGAATATCACCGTAGAACGCTATCGCAGCATGTTGGGCGGCATCCGAATCTTAATTATTGACGAGGCTCAACGTATTTCAGACATAGGGCTGAAATGCAAACTTGTCACCGACAACTTCCCCGACATACAACTAATTGTCACAGGCAGCTCCTCTTTGGACCTGGCAAACAAGGTGAACGAGCCCCTGACTGGACGCAAATGGGAGTACCGACTGTTCCCCTTGTCCTATTCCGAACTGGCCACACACTTCGGAGCTCTACAAGAATGGAAAAAACTTCCCTTAAGGCTGATATATGGCAGTTATCCCGACGTAGTATGCCACCCCGGCAGCGAAAAAGAGATACTGAACAACCTGACCGAAAGCTACCTCTACAAAGATATCCTCATCTGGGAGCGCATCAAACGCCCCGACAAGATAGTGCGGCTCCTGCAAGCCCTCGCATATCAAGTGGGCAGCGAAGTATCCACCAACGAATTGAGCCAAATGGTTGAACTCGACCGTTCCACTGTTGACAAGTATATTAACCTGCTGGAAGAGGCACAGGTCATCTTCCGACTTGGGACCTACAGCCGCAACCTACGCACCGAAATCAAATCAGGCCGCAAGATATATTTCAACGACAACGGCATACGCAATGCTCTCATAGGCAATTTCACCGACATCGACAGCCGCGCCGACGTGGGCGCCTTGTGGGAGAACTACATGGTCAGCGAATTGCGCAAAAAGAATGCTTACACCCTCAGCTATGCTATGCCTTACTTTTGGCGTACAACTCAACAACAAGAAATCGATTACGTTGAAGACTGTGAGGGCAAACTTACAGCATACGAATTCAAGTGGAACCCCACCAAAAAAACGAAAGTCAGCAAGTCATTTCTATCAGCCTACCCAAACACAGAAATACACACTATCCATCGAGAGAACTACATGGACTATTTGTCCACCACCCCTTCCAACAACAGGTAGCTGAGCAATAGTCACCCCGACATAAAAACACCGAATTCTGCGGGTGTAATCCACAAAATATTATAATATTTTGCTGATTATATCCGCAGAATTTCATGTATTCTTCCAAACTCCTGAAGGAACACCTCTGGCACTCTATCAACAAATAGGGCGAGCCGCCTATCTACAAGGCCTGCTGCCCTAACGCTGTGAAACGGGGTGGTAGATTACACAACCGGGTTCGGAAGGATGGTCATAGACTAGTGTGTCGGGACTTTCCTTGCGGATGGCCCACACAATTAGCACATCGCCCATGGCGCAGCCGATGAAGATGGCACCAAACAGCATCAGCCAAAGACTGTTTGTGGCAAACGACAGCAAGAAAGGCACCAAGCCCAACAGAAGCAGGGGCATCAAGGTCCCCACCACATATTTCCGTTTGCTCATCGGCACATCAATGTGACAGTAGACCCCTCCGCGCAACAACCCGAAGCGCAGATGGCGGAAACTGCTGTGGGTCGCCCACATCCAAGTAAAGCCATGTATCAGTTCGTGCACGACAACGCCTACCCAGAAACCTACGATAAACAGCATGCCGTTCCATGGGTTGCCCAATGAAAAACCGCCCCAAATGGCATACATGCCCGCCACTCCCAACAAACAGAAGAGACCCAACACCACAAGTGCCACAATATTGGCCTTGAGCATGCCAATTGTTCTCCATTCTGTCGTATACCCCTCCATTTCGGGTATGGCTTCAACCGTTTTCTTGTGTTTATTACTCATGGCATTATAACGTCCTCCTGCTAATAATAGTATTAAATAGTCACTATTTTTTAGCCCCTATAGTCAATATGTGGGAAAAAAATCGTAATTTTGCAGCGCGAAAAATAAAAGTACAAATCAATACAACATTATCTAAAATGAAGAAAGCATTCTTATTCCTCGGCGTTTTCGCCATGTGCACCACCGTTTTTGCACAGACCGAACAAAAAGAGAAGGAGGATGAGGGCTACAAGTTCACTGTTGTGAAAGAGTTGCCCGTCACCTCAGTCAAGAACCAGCACCGTGCCGGCACCTGCTGGTGCTACAGCAGCCTGGCATTTATCGAAGCCGAACTGCTTCGCATGAACAAAGGCACCTACGACCTCAGCGAAATGTACCTCGTCGAAAACACCTACAACGACCGCGCCATGGCTGCCATCCGCACCAGCGGCGACGTGAGTTTCAGCCAAGGCGGCTCATTCTACGATGTCCTCTACGGCATGAAGACCTTCGGCCTGGTGCCCGAAGAGGTGATGCGTCCCGGTGTTGAATACGGCGACACCCTCTCCGACCACACCGAACTCAGCGCAGTTACCGACGCCATGGTTGCCGCCATTGCCAAAAACGACAAACTGAAGAAACTCCAACACGACAAAGACGGCCAGCTGCTCTGCATGAAAGCCATCCGTGCCGCCCACGCAGTCTATCTCGGACAGCTGCCTGAGAAGTTCACCTACAACGGCAAGCAGTACACCCCCAAGAGCTTCTACGAGAGCCTCGGCCTCAACCCCGACGACTATGTGAGCATCACCTCCTACACACACCATCCCTTCTACGAGAAATTCCCCCTCGAGATTCAGGACAACTGGCGCCACGCCCAATGCTACAACGTCCCCCTCGACGAGATGATGCAAATCTTCGACAACGCCATCGCCAACGGCTACACCGTAGCCTGGGGTGCTGACGTCAGCGAACAAGGCTTCCGCATGGGTACCCGCAAAGGTTTCTGCGTGCTCCCCGCCACAACGGTAACCGCCACTATGGGCAGCGACATGGCCCACTGGACCGGCATGAAGGCCAAGGACATCCAAGACGAGGCCGCCAAACACCCCACACCCCAGCGTTGGGTCACCCAGGAAGAACGCCAGCTGGCCTACGACAACCGCGAGACCACCGACGACCACGGCATGTTGATTTACGGCACCGCCAAGGATCAGATGGGCAACGAATACTACATGGTGAAGAACAGCTGGGGCGACTACGGCGACTATCACGGCATGTTCTATGCCAGCAAAGCCTTCGTCCGCTATAAAACCATGAACATCGTCGTCCACAAAGACGCTCTCCCCAAAGACATCAAAAAGAAACTCGGTATCAAATAACCCGAATCACGTAAGAAAAGAAAACGCCACCCCGATGAGTGGCGTTTTTTTATTAGTTGCAAGCCGGAACGTTCCCCAAAAGCACGGCCGTGCCTCTTGAGGGGAAAGGCATAAACAGACCTGAAAAGACCGGATGAAAAGTCGACCTAACGTTTAGGTCTCTCCATCGGGGAGAAAGAGAACTTCGCACTGGAATATGACCGACACATTTTAGTCTTCACGTATTAGGTCTGGAAAACATTCATTTTTTCGTCTACTCCTTGAGCGTGGCGATTAATTCGTCACTGTTATGATTGCCTATCTGGCGGCAGACATCACGACTCCATCGTTGCGCCATCTCGATACACAAAGTCTGACTATGCGCGCC
Source organism: Bacteroidales bacterium (assembly GCA_017530105.1). Classification (GTDB taxonomy): domain Bacteria; phylum Bacteroidota; class Bacteroidia; order Bacteroidales; family P3; genus Colimorpha. The sequence goes on along the minus strand of JAFXMW010000108.1, from coordinate 16,282 downwards.
TTGAAGCATTGCAAAGATATATCCTGCATTGAAATTGTCGCCAGCCCCGACAGTGCTCACCGTCTCTATCGGCTGCACAGGGAACGTCTCGCAGCCTTCAGGCGTATAGACACGTATAGGGCAAGCCCCGTCTGTCAGTATTAACGTGCTGCAAAAACGGCTCACACGTTGATAAATGGCATCTCCGTCCCGCAGACCGTACATGTAGTCGAAATCATCCATCGACCCGCGCACTATATCCGCCAGTTTCATGTTTTCCTCTATATTGGACATCACGTCGGGTAAGTCGGCAACATGGGTTTTGCGGAAGTTCACATCGTAGTAGAGCCATGCTCCCGCCCTGCGGGCATCACGCAGCAAACCGCCCACGACAGGACGGATAACTGGATTGATGGCAAAGAACGAACCGAAAAGCACCACATCGTCCTTGCAAAAGTCAGGCAGCACGCCATCCAACGAAACAGTCGCATGATCCTTATAGAACACATATTGCGCGTCGTTGTGTTCATCCAGAAATGCCAACGATATATGCGACTTGATGTTTTCGTGGCGACAAACATATTGCGAGGAGACACCATTCGCACTCAGGTACTGACAAATGATATCCCCTATATGGTCGCCTCCCACTTCTGTCACCATGGCGCAAGGCACTCCGGCTCGCCCCAACGACACCATGCTGTTGAATGTTGAGCCTCCGGGAACAGCTTTCTGCGGTTGGTCGTTCTTGAATAGAATATCCAATACCGTCTCCCCTATACCTATTACACGTTTTTTTTTCATTTGAAAAATGAGTTTTAAAAATTGAGAACTCTGCCATAATAGAAACAGACACATATCGTTCCAACTATAGCTTCACTATTGGGCCATAATTTAAAGCCGGATGCAAAAATACGAATAAAAATCCACACATTCCCTTTTTTAACCCAAATCGGTCATTAGGGTTTATGCCAGATTAGTATTTGTTTCGAGCAGATTGGCTGCATCGCTGGCGAAGACGTAGCGAGCTACGGCGAGACAGGGATGCGGACAAGATGCCGAAAGAAATGCTGATATTGGCATAAACAGACCTAAAAATAGGCGAGATTGATTGAAAAGTCGGCCTAATGACCGATTTGGGTTTAATGCCCTCTCCCGTGGGTGGCAGTGTGGCTGAGGAGGAGGGTATCATCCTGCAACTGGATGTTTCCATTTTCTTGCCGTTTGAATTTTTATTCGTACCTTTGCATTCATAAAACGTACATCATGATGAGACATTTTTACCCTCTTTTGCTTTTCGCCATGCTGCTTACAGCTTGTGGAGACAATAACATTATCACGATTTCATCCCCCACAGTCGAGTTGCAGGACGGCAGCCTACCATTGTACACAAGCCTGCCCCGGTTCAGCTGGTGTTATGAGTCGGAAGTGAGCAACGTCGTACAAACAGAATACCGCATTATAGTAGCCTCTTCGGAAGAGAACATCGGCAAAGGCATCGGCGACCTATGGGACACCAAGACCGTCACATCCAACCAGATGCTGTATATACCATACGAAGGGAAGCCGCTGAAGAGCCGCGACCGCTGCTGGTGGAAGGTATACACCACCGTGACCTATGGCGACCACAACAAAAAGAAGACCATCGAAAGCAATGTGCAGCATTTTGAGATAAGTCTTCTGTCGCCGGATGATTGGCGTGCACATTGGATTGGCCGCGACTATGAGGATGACAATGTGAACGGCCACACCGCCATCGCCGCCCGCTACCTGCGCAAGGAGTTCACGCTCAAGAAGAACATCGCCAAGGCGCGCCTCTACATCAGTGGCCTGGGTGTGTATAGTGCCTATATCAACGGCGAAGAGGCCGGTGCGGATGAATTCCTGAAGCCCACGCTCTCGGACTACACAAGACGCATCTATTTCAACGCCTACGATGTGACTTCCCTTGTCCGTGCAGACGGCCTGAACGCCGTGGGCGTCATCCTCGCAGGAGGGCGTTTCACCACCGTGCGCCACAACAGCGACTACCTCGAATGGTGCGGCATCCTTCATGCCGCCCACTACGGTCTGCCGCAATTGCTCATGCAGCTGGAGGTGACCTACCAGGACGGCACCACTGACACCATCGTCAGCGGCAACGGGTGGAAGATAACCAACCAGGGTCCCATACGCAAAAGCAACGAGTTCGACGGCGAGACATACGATGCGCGCATGAATCTTGGTGACTGGACGATGCCAGGCTATGACGACAGTCTTTGGCAGGAGGCCGTTGTCGACTATGACCGGCAGAATATGTACCGTGAGGACATCTACAACCCGCGCCACCGCGTTGCCCGCGAATACCCCGTTGTCACTGGCAGCCCTCTGCCCAATGATTACCAGCGGCCCGACCCGATGCAACTCCTCACCCCGCAGCCCAACCCCAACATCAAGGTACAACAGACCTTGTTACCGATTAACATCTTCCAAAAGGGTGACAAATGGATAGTGGATATGGGGCAGAACATGGTTGGAGTGATATCCATGTGGCTGTACAACATGCAGAAGGGCGACACCATCACTTTCCGCTATGCCGAGACTCTCAACACCGACAGCAGCCTATACACAGACAACTTACGCTCAGCCGAGTGTACCGACCGTTACATCGCCAATGACGGGATGGACCATTGGTCCCCCTTGTTTACCTATCACGGCTTCCGCTATGTTGAGATATCCGGTCTCCGCTTCAAACCGATGCCAGGTGGCATCAATGGCCTCGTCCTCTATGACGAGATGCCCATGACCGGCAGCTTCGAGACCTCCAACGAGATAATCAACGCCGTCTATCGCAACGCCACGTGGGGCATCCGCGGCAACTACCGCAGCATGCCTACCGACTGCCCCCAGCGCGACGAGCGCATGGGCTGGACAGGCGACCGCACCACAGGCAACTACGGCGAGAGCCTCATCTTCGACAATCACCGCCTCTATGCCAAGTGGCTGCAAGACCTTGAAGACAGCCAGTTCGAGAACGGCTCTCTCCCCGATGTCGCCCCTGCCTATTGGCGCAATTACACCGACAACATGACATGGCCGGGAGCCTTCATCACCGTGGCCGACATGATATGGCGGCGTTTTGGCGACTTCCGTCCCGTCGAGCAACATTACGACGCCATGAAACGCTGGCTGCTCCACATGAAGAAATACTACCTCAAAGAAGGCATCCTCATCCGAGACACCTACGGCGACTGGTGTGTGCCGCCTGAAAGCCCCGAACTTATCCACTCGCGCGACACCAACCGCATCACATGGCCCGCCTGCCTCTCGACACCCTACTACTTCCACTACTGTACACTCATGAAGGGTTTCGCAATTTTGCTTGACAAGGACGACGACGTTGTCTACTTCCAAAACGAGATGGAACTAGTCGAAAAAGCCTACAATGAGAAATACCTCGACTCCCATACTTGCCGCTATGCCAACAACACCGTCACCGCCAATGTCCTGCCTCTGGATTTCGGAATGGTGCCAGGCTACGACATGCAGCAAAAGGTCTTTGCTAACATCATCGACAAAACCGAGAAAGACTTTGGCAGCCATGTCTCCACAGGCGTGGTGGGCATCCAACACCTGATGCGCACCCTCACCGATTACGGCCGTGGCGATTTGGCGCTACGGATGGCTACTGACACCACCTACCCCAGCTGGGGCTATATGGTGAAAAATGGCGCCACAACCATCTGGGAGCTTTGGAACGGCGACACAGGTGACCCCGCCATGAACTCCGGCAACCATGTCATGCTCCTCGGCGACCTCATCATCTGGTACTACGAATACCTCGGCGGCATAAAACCCTTGACTCCCGGCTACAGCAAGATAATGCTGAAGCCCTATCCCATCAAAGGCCTCGACCATGTGAACTGCTCCTACCAATCCGTCAGCGGCCTCATCGAAAGCAAGTGGCATCGCAAAGGGAACCGCTTCGAATGGGACATTCTCATTCCTGCCAACACCACTGCCAAGGTTTACCTACCCACCAAGGATGGGTATGAAGAACGGCGTGTGCTATGCAGCGGGAGGCACCATCTCACCAGCCGACTATAAACGCTCCCGGATGCTCACGGCAAAGCCGCCGCAAGAGGCCATCTTCAGTTTGAGGGTGGTCTTGGAGGTGACTTTCTTTGTGGTGATGGTGTAGGAGTAGGGGTTGTAGCCTTCGCCCGGAAGTCCACAGGCGTTTTTGCCGTCGCAGTAGATGACTGCGTCGTAGCTCTTGCCGGGGGTGAGGAAATCGAGCTTGACAGTAAACTCGCGGGCGGTCTCGTCGGTGATGCCACCGATATACCAGACATCACGGGGAGTTTGACCATTCAGACTGGCCGAATCTGTCAGACCATACACATATTGTGCAGCATTGCTGACAACTCCTTTCTTGCCATCGGGCAATGCTCCCAAACCGTCGGCGGCTTTGTTGAGGGAGGATACCTTCGGTTTGCGTGCCGTGACGATGTAGTCGCCCGGCTCGGCATAGAGATAGATGCTGGTGTCCCAGTCGACAGCCACATCCTTGATGAACTGGAAGGCATCAAGATAGGGTTCGTAATGCTCGGGAAAATCGGCGGCCATCTGCAACGGCGAGTAGAAGGTGACGTAGAGTCCCAATTGGTTGCAGATAGTGTGGCACATGGGCTTGCCCCAGGGGACTATCTTGCCCATGTCGGGCTCGAAGATGCCGGGGGTATAGTCCATCGGGCCACCCTGCAGACGGGTGAAGGGCAGGATGGCGGTGTGGCCGGGGTGGATGCGCTCGCGGAACTCGGTGCCCATGGCACTTTCGTTGCCTATCATGTTAGGCCAGGTACGGCAGAGGCCTGTGGGACGCACAGCTTCGTGGGCGTTGACCATGATATGATGTTTGGCGGCCTCGACAATGGCGTAGTGGTAGTGGTTATTGATAGGCTGGCTGTAGTGTCCTTCGGCAAAGGGGATGATGGTGCCGACGTAGCCGCTCTTCACGGCATCGTAGCCATATCGGTTCATGAGGTTATAGGCTTTCTCCATCCAACGCTCATAGTTGACGGTAGAGGCTGAACTTTCGTGGTGCATAATAAGGCGGATGCCCTTTTCGTGGGCGTACTTGTTGAGTGCCGGCAGGTCGAAGTCGGGATAAGGGGTAAGGAAGTCGAAGACGAACTCTTTCTGCTTGCCGTACCAGTCTTCCCATCCGATGTTCCACCCCTCGATGAGGAGCGCATCGAAGCCATGCTTGGCGGCAAAGTCAATGTAGCGGCGCACGTTGGCGTTGTTGGCTCCGTGGGTGCCGTTGGGCTTGGCATGGAGAAAGTCGGTCTCGCCGAGCCGCACGGAGGGGTAGTCGTTGGTGTAGCTCCAGGTGCTCTTGCCGCTGATCATCTCCCACCACACGCCCATGTATTTCACGGGATGTATCCAGCTGACATCCTCGAGGGCGCAGGGGTCGTTGAGGTTAAGGATAAGTCGGGAGCGCAGCACGTCGGTGGCCTTGTCGCACACCATCACCGTGCGCCACGGGGTGTGGCAGGGAGCCTGCATACGGCCTTTGTAGCCTGCGGCATCGGGACAAAGCCAGGTGCGGAACACAAATGCTGAGTTTGCTGCGTCGGCCGGATTTTCATTCTTCAAATTTCCGTTTTCAATCAAATTCAGGTGCATGGTGGGATAGTCCAGCGTGGCAGCTTCGTGGATATTGATGTAGAGGCCGTCGTCGGTTTTCATCTGCAAGGCAGTCTGGACACCCGTACGCGAGAAGTCGGTCCACGGCCAGCCGCCATGCTCATGGCCTTTCTCGTAGAGGCTGTCGATTTGCGACAGGCGGCTCTCAGTGTAGTTGTATTCCTGGGTGTCGTAGTCGCCGGGAATCCACCAGGCTGTGTGGTCGCCTGTGAGGGCGAATTCGGTCAGCTCCTCCTTGAACCAGAAGCATACCAAGGCGTTGTCAATACCGTTGTAACGCATGGGGAACTCGTAGCGGAAGCCCAGCCCGTCGTCGTAGAGCCGGAAGCGTATCTGCATCACCGTCGGCCGGGTGTCGGTGCTATGGTCCATGCTTTTCACCGTGCCGGGCAGCTGTTCGAGAGTCACCAGCATTTCGTTGTAGTGGTTGCGGATGTTGGCCTCTTCGCCCCACACGGGGTGCCATACCTCGTCGAAAGAGCTGTACTTCACGTCTTTCATGACAAAATTGCTGTCGAGGCCGTCGCGCCATTCGAGGGTGAAACCCAGTTTCGAAGCCGACAGCACACGGACACCGTCGCGCTCGAGAGAGTAAATCGGCACTCCCTCCACCACAGTAAACCTCATCATCATCCTGCCGTCGGGACTGCTGAGAACCCGCTCGTAGCCCGCCAAAGGTTGGGCACAAAGCCCACCGCCCGTGAAGAAAAGATGCATACAACATGTCAGTATGCACAATGTAAAGAGTATACGTAATCGCATCATGATAAATTAAGAATTGAAATTGAGATTTTTCAACATGAATTGCCATTAATAATTATATATGAACATTGCACTAAGCGAGAGCAGAGCAAACTCGTTTGCTCTGCCGAGCCAAAGCATGGTCACGACCGAAGGGAGTAACATTGCACTAAGCGAGAGCAGAGCAAACTCGTTTGCTCTGCCGAGCCAAAGCATGGTCACGACCGAAGGGAGTAACATTACATGGCAATTTATGTTTATATATATATTAATTGAGAGTTGAATACCTATCGTTTTTCAGCCCATTTGCGGTAGCGTGCCCACACATGAAGCCACACCCGGGCGATGGAGTCGACGGCATCGCACAGAATATCGCTACTGTACTCACCCAAGCGGCTGTAAGCCTCGGACGACTTGTACAGTTCCTTGGTGAGGTTCTTTTCGTCAAACTCCTTCGGAATAAGCCTGTAGGACATAAGGTAGGAGTATTCCGACACGGCACTGATATAGTCCCACGTGTTATTATTTCCATTGCCCCAGGTGTAGAGGAATTCGCGGTTTACGATGTCGTTCTCCACCTCCTGCACCAACGGGGTGATCTTGTTGGCCAAGGGGTAGCCTTGGGGGTCGTAGAAGAATCGGTTGTTGGGGATGTCGATATGGTAAGAGGCTTTTACCTGTTTATCCCATTCCGACTCGATGAAACCGTGGATGTTCTCGCCCGACGAGAAGGAGCGGCAATCGCAGTGCAGCGGCATGTGGCAGTCGGCAATGTAATGGCTGAGGATGAAGAACCGCATGGCAATGTGGTTGCTGGTAGTGGAAATGGGGTTTCCGCGTTCCTCGGTGCGCAGGATTTTGAAACAGTCGACAATGCTGTGGGCAATCGACTCGCAACGGTCGGCACAGTTGCCCTCCTCTATCGCGAAGGGCTTTTTGTATAGAGGCGATTTCATGCCCTTGTTGTAGCACTGCATGGTGCGGGGCAGCCGCTTGAATTTCTGCTCGCGCTCGGCAGTGTCGGGACGATACTTGATGATGTGGCTTGTAGCCATGTCCTTGAAAACCTGGTCGGGGTACCAAGCCCCTTCAATTACAAAATCGCGGTAGTCGTGAAACCATTTTACAAGACTCTGAGCATCGCCTTTCAGCTCCTCGGGAATATTGGCACAATCGAGTCGCTTTATTGCCATGAAAGCAAGCCAGGCGTGGGTGTACTTTTTCATAATACTGTGTTTAATGATAGTTAATACCTTATTGATTACAACAACGCAACTTGAACCATTTTATTATGCCGGCCTGTTATTTTTGCAGCCATGGGCGCCGATAGTGGCACCGCTCGACCCTCGCCGCCTCGGCATGGGTTGTCTGCCCGATGTCCTGCCGTTGTATATGCTTTGAATATATAACGAATATATATGTGATATAGAACTGATATATATGTGATATATATATGGACAGGAAGATATTGATTTGCTGATACGTTAATACATCTTTCACAAGACATTTCAACATTCTTTTCTCCCCGAGGGCAATAATTACCACAATACTGCGTTGATAGGTGTCTTGTATATTAAAATTTAAATGCTATGAAACGTTTTGTCTTGACATTTTTGTTGTTTGCATCTGTTTTCGCCTTGACCTCGTGCGAAAAAGAGGACATCTCCCCAGTTCAACCCAACGACGGCGCCCTGCCCCTCAACACGGTGAAGCCCCAGTATCTGAAAGCGGGTGACCGTGTGGCACTCATCTCTCCCTCCTATTTCACGCCGATGGAGAATGTGGAAAAAACCGCCGAGGTGCTGCGAGGATGGGGACTTGTACCCGTTATCGGCCCCAACGTGGGGAAGGTGTATGCAGGGAAGTATGCGGGGACTGTGGAGGAACGTGTGAGCGACATTCTGTGGGCTTTGAACGACACCACCATCAAGGCCGTCATCTGCAACCGTGGCGGCTACGGCACCATACAACTTATCGACCAAATTCCCCTCACGACTTGGGGTGCCCACCCCAAATGGCTGGTGGGGTTCAGCGACATTACCACCCTCCACGGATTGCTCACCCGTGCAGGTGTGATGAGCATTCACGGCACCATGAGTTCATTCATTGCCGCAGGGGGTGACGACTTGACCAGCACCCTGATGCGCGACCTGCTGATGGGACGTGTACCGCGCTACGAGGTACCCGCCCACCCGCAGAATATCACCGGAAAAGCCAGCGGCATTCTGGTTGGGGGCAACATCTGCACTTTTGCACCCAATGTCGGCACGCAGGCCGACGCTACCCTTGGTCGCGACCTTATCCTTTTCATCGAAGAGGTGGGAGAATCGATGCACAACATCGACCGCCAGTTCAACATCCTGGCCATGAACGGTGTCCTGAACCGTTGCAAGGGGGTGGTGCTTGGTGAGTTTGACGGTTGCGGAAATGAATTATCCTACGAAAGTATCGAGGCCATGCTCCGCCAATACATCGCAAAGTACAACATCCCGCTGCTTTGCGGCTTTCCGGCCGGTCACGGCGATGTGAACCTTCCGCTTGTGATGGGTGCCCCGGTGACTATCGATGTGCGCACCGACGGAGCCACGCTCCAATTCGATATCGACGGACAGCAACAAGAGGTTATAACCAGTGAGGCCAAAGCCACACCCATGCCTGTTGCCACCAGAATGCGATTGGCTGGAAAGATAGACTAATGCAAAAAAAACGGCGACTTATTCCTTTTTTTCAATAACCTAAATAATGCTATTAAAATACAGGAACATGAAAAAAACTTTATTGACTCTATTTGCCTGCTTGGTTGCCATTGTGTCCAAGGGGCAGAATGTAGACACCATCCCCTATTTCAGTATTGACTCCCTGCCCGATGCAGGGTTCTATCTGCCCGCCCCGCCCGACACCAACAGCCAGCTGTTTATTGACGATTTCCAGCAATGGCTGTGGGGCAAATCGATGCGCCATACCCCGAGGGGGCAGCAGGCCAGCTGGGAATCGCAATATGGCAATGAGCGGATGTGCGGTATATACAGCGAGGCACTTGGATTTACGGTCAGCAAAGAGACCACCCCTGCTATCTACCGTCTCCTCTCGCGCGGAGAGAGAACAGCCGCACAGGCCGTCCGCCGTGCCAAGGCGAAGTATATGCGTAAGCGTCCGTTTGCGAGAATGAATGAGCATGTGGCAGGTGCCTTTGACAACGAGGAGGAGCTGCGCGGCAACGGTTCCTATCCATCAGGCCATACGTCGTTGGGTTGGACCACTGCCCTCATTATGGCACAGATGGCTCCCGAGCTGCAGGACACCATCCTGCGTCGCGGTTGGGAGTATGGCGAGAGCCGGGTGATTGTCGGCGCACATTGGCAGAGTGATGTCGATGCCGCCCGACTGGCTTCTTCTGCCTGTGTGGCACGCATACAGGCAAGCCCCGAATACCGTGCCGACCTCGCCGCTGCACGTGCTGAATTTCTTCTCTGGCACGGTTCCACACCTCAAAATGTCGACTTCCCCAATGGTCGTCGCATTCTGCCTCCCCCTGTCGACACCGCCAGCTACCGTTTCCAGGGCGATGTGGCTGCCCATTGGCTTGCCAAGGGCGAACGCGACTCTGAACGTGGAGCACAAGCCCAGGCCGATGCCGCCAACAAGGTACACCATTTCCTCAACCAGTTCTCCACCTGTCTGAACATGCATCTCGACACCCTCAACGCTCCCCATATCACCGCCTATCTCACATACGTCAGAAAGGCTCTCAAGGAGCAGGCTGGCCGACTCAAGAATACAGGATTCCGCCGCCGTCCCTACATGCAACTGGCCGAGCCTACACTCATTCCGGACGAGGAGGAATCCCATGCCCTCACCACCTCCTACCCCTCATCCCATTCCACTTTTGGATGGGGAATGGCTTTGGCAATGGTCGAATTGACTCCCGACAGCATGAACTCCGTACTGAGACGTGGTTTCGAGTATGGACGTAGCCGTATCATTGCGGGCTACCATTGGGCTACCGATGTGCAAGCCGCTCGCCTAGTGGCCGCCTACACTCTTATCAGATTGCAACGAGAACCCCGTTTCCAAGCTCTCCTCGACAGTGCACGAGCCGAATATGCCCTTCTGCGCGGCCATACTGCCATTCCCTCCAACACTGCTGACAATGAAGTTCTCCTCCACCAAGTGGACAACACTGTGACGCTCGCTTTCACCGACCATCCCATCCATGGCATCCTCAACCTCTACTCCGTCGATGGCCGTCTGATGAGTACCCAATCCATCAACAGCAATACCTCCATCGACCTTTCCAAACTTCCCCACGGCGTTTACCTTGTCACCTTCACCGGCAAAGACAAGTTCTGCAGCTTAAAGGCCGTATATTAATCCCATATATCCGCCATTACAAAAGGGAACCGCGATTCACGGTTCCCTTTTTTCTTCATTGCTCGATTACATGGAGCATCTACTTTCTTATTGCATTGTATTTACAGGTCGGTTAATTATCTGTGTTCGGGGCATCCATTTCCATTCCCATCAGGATGACTCTCTCCTCTTTCGCGAAACCGTATCTCCCGTAAAAGTCCTTCAGCCATCCATCGGCAGCGGTTATCAGATGAACGCCCACTATGCCCTGACGTTTCAGATCCGCCATTGCCTGATCCATCAAGCAGCGGGCGATACCGTGCCCCTGAAACTTGGGGTCTACAGCCAAATCGTTAATCTCAAAAGTCCTGCCATAGTGGAAGAGCATGGAGGTCCCTAACAAAAAGCCCGCCACCTCATCTCCGACGACACATTCAAGGCCGTAGGATTGGGGACATTCCAATAACTCTTTTACATGGACGACTGCATCTTCCTCTTTCCAAGGGTCGCACCACGGTTCTCCCGAAAAGGCCGCAGCGTATATCCTGCCATATTCTTCGACGTGATTGATATCACATGCTTTGATTCTTAGTTCCTTATTCATAAATTGGGATATTGTTATTATTCAGCTTTAAACCTGCACCATTGCAACCGAACGGTGTCCCAAATCGTGTTTATTCAATTTCAAACACCCACGCACCTGCCCCTACGGTACGCTGCCGCTTGGTATGGGGGAAGACCGTTGCTGTGATTCCTCGTGGCACAGTGAGGTGCAACCGGTTACCCTCAATTTCCACTCGGATAGTGCCATAAAGGGTGGGCTTGGTGGCTTTTACCCATTCAATGCCTTTGCAGGGTTGCGGGTCGATGAAGAAGTGACGGTATCCCGCCGCCGCAGGGTCGGGTCGGATGCCTGCCAAGGCTTGATAGAACCAGATGCCTATTCCGTTGTAGCAGTTGTGTACACGGCTGCGGTCTTCGCGCACGGGCTCGCCGTTGTTCCTCTCACAGCCCCACGACTCCCAAGTGGTGGTGGCACCGTGATGAATCATGTGTAGGTATCCCGGGTAGTCGGGCTGACGCAGCAAGGTGGCCATCAGGTCTGTCTGTCGCTCCTGGATGCACCACTCGGTGAAGACTGGAACGCCGACGAGGCCGACGGCAAGATGGTCATGATACTTCGTGTGGCAGTCTTCCAACAAACGCTGTCGGACATAGGTGCGAGTGACGCTGTCGGGCGGGATGTCCTGCAGCAAAGCATACGATTGGTCAAGAGGTGTGCCGTTGGCATAAGTATGAGTCTCTGGGTGATAAAAATGCCTGTGGACAGCCTCATTGAGTTCTCGCCTCCATTGGGCAAAACGCACCGCATCACTATCATGCTTTGTCATTCGGGCCATCTGAACCATGTCGGCGAGACATTCGCTAATGAAGCAGTTGCTGACAAACAAGGCCGATTCTCCCGACACGTCCACACCGTCGGGTGCGAGCCAGTCACCGAGGAACCAACCCCGCCGCTCGTTGTCGGGCCACGGACGTAGGATTCCTTCCTTGCAATGGCCTTCCACAAAGCCCAGCCATCGACACATTTCGTCGTAGTGCCAATTGACGAGGGTCGAGTCGCCATAGTTGAGGTAAGTACGCCAGGGAGCTTTAATAATAAAGCCGCTCCAGTAGGGTCCACCGCCTGTGCGGAAGGCAGGTGCCACATAGGGCAAATCGCCAGTAGAGTCCATAGCATCGCTCCAAGCTTCGAGCCAATTGTAATAGGTGGTGCGCACGTCCCAAAGGGTTTGCAACGTCATGGTTGACGAATTGCCGTCGCCGCCGTAGCCCATACGCTCAATATGCGGGCAGTCGACCATATAGCCGCTGAAAGTGAGACACTGCAACGTATACTTAACCATGTCGTGAATGGCATTGAGACGGGGGTCGGAGCACTCGAATGTGGCCGACAGCGAAGGGTCGACGGAACTGATTTGCAAAGCCTGGGAGGAGACATATTCGGAAATGGGGGTGTGGAGATTGGCGGTGTCGACACCACGGATACGCACATAACGGAAAGCATGCATGTGGAAACGGTTGCGGAAGAAGATGTCGTCGTCGCCATTGCCGTCGCTGATGTAGATGTCGGTCTCGGTATGGGGAGGTTTGGCAGCCGGATGGTCAAGGTATTCCATCGTTATCTCATGACCCTCGGGCTGCGGTAGGAAGCGAGCCGAAAACCAACCCGTCACCACACGCCCGAAGTCAACCAGGATGGAGCCGTCTTCCTGTGGCATTTCTGCCACAGGATTAAGGATGTCAACAATACGGTTGCCCTCAAACCGGGACTGAGAGGACACCAAGTCGCCCTCGTCATACTTTACGGCAGGCCGCCAGTAGGGTTTGATTCGTGCGTCGAATCGCTCGCCGCCGAACTGCATCGGTTGCCAGCTACCCGTATAACTATAGCATGAGGGAGAGGCCTCCCAAGTGCTGTCGGTTTCCACTATTTGGCCGAGAACGTGGCCACCCTCCTGCCACCATACCTCTGCACTCACAGCAGCCGGTGTGCCATAAATGCGACCCCATCCCTGTCCGACCCATATCATAATCTCGTTTTCGCCTTCGTGCAGATATTCAGTGATGTCGTAGTAGACCATACTCGCACGTTTGTCGAGCTGAGAGACAGGAGGCTGCATCACATAATTGCCAACCTTGGTGTCGTTGATGTACAACTCGTGGTAGCCCAGCGAGGTAAGCCATACATAGATTGTACCCTTACCTATATGCGGTTTCTCCAACTTAATGGTCTTCCGCAACATAGGAGTCTCCGCCCAGCCGTCATCCACACGGCAGCCAATGAAATCCTGCCCCCTGGCAGACACCACTGGAAGTAGCATCAAAAGCAGACCGATAATCCTTGTTATTTTCATCGTGTTTTTGCCCTCAAATAACTGTATGCAATGCAATAAAGTGTCATTTATTATCCGCATTTTATGCGGCAAATATACGACTTTTTCTCCGCATACCACATTTAACAGCAAAATAATATGGTTTTTCCGACAAATGCGAAGGTGAGACTCAACAAACGAAGCTGGCATTTGGAGGAGGACTATCTATGGTGAAGTACATCATTGATACCGACTCAGGCATTGAGTACTTACGTGTGACTGAGCGCGTGGGTCTCAGCGACCTCTGTATTAGGGAGGTCCCTATTTCTTCCCCATAAGTATGGCGGAACCTTTGAGTCCCAGCCATGTGGACTCACATCGGCTCATGAAAAGACCGTTGTCGGTGGGGACAAGCTTCACATCAGCATAGCCCATGTTTTTCAAACGCTGCACAAACGTCTGCATGTCGCCATACTTCAGGCTCGAGAAGATGTCGTGGATGGCGAAGGTGCCGCCTTTCTTGAGCACACGGAGTGTCTCCATCAGAATCTCCTGTCGGTTCCGGCTTGGGATATTGTGGTATACATAGTTGCTACATACCGCATCGAAGGTTTCGTCGGCAAAATTAAGACGTACAGCATCGCCCTTTGCAAAGGAGGTGTTTGACACGCACTCGGCTTTGGCGTTCTCCTCGCAGAGTGTTTTGCTGAAAGAGGAATACTCCACACCCCAGCGGTCGATGCCGGTCATCTGCGCCTTCGGATTGCGCTTGGCCACGGCAATGGTCAACGCACCGCTTCCGCACCCTACGTCGAGACCGCAGCCGCCTTCGGGCAGTACGACTCTCGCGGCCAAGCCATCGATTATCCTACGCGACAGCTGGCGTTTCCCATCGTATGAGAAAGCCCTATACATCAAAATCATCCAGACCGTCACGGCGAACAAGAAGAGTGTGAGGACAAGGAAGAGTATTGTAAGCACGGTTTTCCATATTCCGGCTGTGAGCAGTCCGCTCACACCGAAGACAAGGAACAGGACAAGGCATAACGCGCATCCTGCCGCCGTTCCTCGTATCATGCCCTTGGGCATCCAGTTTTTGTAATTGGGTTTCATGGTATCTTTTATTTTGTTGCAATTACAGTAAGCCAGTGGTGTTGCTCATCATCGTGGACAGCAATGTCGCGGAATCCGGCATTGGTCAAATGGGCACGTAGTTCATCGGGTGTGTAGGTGTGCATACCCTCAATGAGTTTCTCCCACTTCTCGTTGTTGCCCGTGAGGCCGTCATCCTCGTTGACGATGGCAAAACGGCCGCCCCCTTTCAAAATGCGGTGTACGCCACGGAAGCACTCTTCGATGTCCGGCCAGAAATAGACGGTCTCAAAGGCGGTCACAATGTCGAAAGTATTTCCATCAGAAGGCAGTGCAGAAGCATTACCTTCCAGCACCCTACAGCGTCCTGCGGCAATGGCGGCGGCGTTCACTTCGGAGCTTTTCTTCACCGAGACAGGGGAATAGTCGATGCCCGTCACCTTCCCATTGGGGCAGCGCTTCAGCAGACGTGCCACATTGGCACCGCCACCGCACCCCACATCGAGGACGTTGGCATTGTCGAATAGCGTCAGATGCGAGAGACCCCACTCCGCCATACGGGCGTGGCCTCCACCATTCATGCCGTTGACCATCATTCTTCCGAAGAAACCTTCGGGCTTGCGTGTATTGCTGAAAATCTTGCTTAGTATACCCATAGTCATATAATGTTATTTGATTATTTTTTTAGCTATCCACAATCCGCACTCGGCAGCTACGACGATGGCCACCAGAGCGACGACAAACCACAGCGTGCTCTGCAATTGAGCCATAGCGTCGGCATAGGCTTGCCCCATCTCCTCGGCGGCTCCATGGAGATACCACGCCTTGCGTGTCCAAAGGTAGATAATCTCTGCAATGTTTCCAAGTGCGAGAATCGGGTATGTGACTCCATCCTTCTTTACGCCCATGCGCACCAGGTCGCTCAGCGCACCGAAGCCGACGATAACGGTCAGACAGATGAGGTCCACCTCGCCCATAGCCATCATCAGCAAGCCGAATACGGCAGACAACACCGTTCCCAAGCCGAACTTATGCCAGCGGAGCGAGAGCCAGCGGTAGGGCAATGCACCAAGGAGCGCACCCAAGGCTGGTGCCAGCATCCAGCATACCGGATGGGCAAAACCAATAAACTCGGCGGCGAATACCGCCACAAAATACAGCACCACGAAACCCGTAGCACCCCAGAATGTCAGTTTTTTATCCATATTATAGCTTTTTTGATTCATGCTGCAAAAATACCGACATTCCCATAACCCCACAATCCCCAAAAATGAGGATTTTTGCGGCTAATGCACGTACTGCTATCCGTATATTTCGCGATATAAACATAGCTTTTTCTACGCATGGCAACAATTATTTTGCCAGATGAATATTTTTGTGTACTTTTGCAGCGTGAAAAAGATGATATAGTACTATGCCGATAAAAACTTATAAAACTGAGGAACAGCCTATGCCGACATCATCTGAGCCTGAGACCGTCTATGGATGTGCAGCTGTTGCGCAAGAGAATTTTCCGACAGGAGGCAAGCGCGAACGCCTGTCGGTAGATGAGT
>JAFXMW010000016.1 GCA_017530105.1 Bacteroidales bacterium | reverse complement strand
TGGAGGCGCCGCCTTGGTCGACGGAGCGGATAAAGCGGGCAATGTGCCAAGAGCTTGTTTCCTGTCCGAACACGGATAGGTACGGTATGCTGTCCTGCGCGGCGGCAGCCATTCCAAGCAACACCGCCACGGTGGTGATAAAGGTCTTTTTCATAACAGTAATGTCTTTATTCGGTTAATATCATTCGTTTGCTGTCCACAATCTGCCCATCGATAACGAGTGAATAAATATACATTCCCGCTGCCAAGGAAGAGGCATTGATGGTTATTTGTCCATGACCAAATGCTGTAATAGGCAGACTTTGCATTAAAACCCCGTTCAAAGTGAAGACATAGATTGTTGCATTTGAGGCTTGGGCAGGGATGTAATATTCTATGGTTGTGGCTTGGGTGAAGGGATTCGGGGTGTTTTGAAATAAAACGGCTTGATGTGAAGCGGGTTCTCCATAGATGTTTTGTTTATTGGACTTGGTAATAGAATCTTCTTTCCCGGAGTCGGACTCGTCGTCATCATTTGGTTGGTTTCTGTTCCTGCAACATTCGATTATCTGGCTGCGTAGTTCACTTGTCAAATCTTGTAAATTTTCTATCTGGTTTTGTTGCTCCTGTAATGCTGTTACAACAATGGGGAGCAGGCCAGAGTAGTCGATGTATTTGTGACCATTCGCATCGGTCTCCACTGCATTGGGGAAATGATTCTCGATTTCAGAGGTTAAAAAGCCGTAGTTGACGGTGCCTGCGGCTCGGATGGCTTCGATGCGTGACATCCGGGCACTGTCGGCGCGTTCTTTATCGGATTGGCAGATGGTATTGCCGTTAGTTCCATTGCCCTGTTGTTCGGTGCCTAAGGTATAGCTTTGCGGGAAAACATAAGTGTAAGATTTGCAGTTGAGATTTTTCAGCCGTGACATGGCATTGGTGATGGGGACAATGTCATGTTTGAAATTATCGTCGGAGCTGATGGTGATGCCACTTGTGCGTAGAGGAGTACGAATAAACACCCGGCTACTGTCGTCGCAGAAGAATTCACCTATAATGGTGTTCCCGTCGTTGGCAGTCATGCGTATGCCTTTTTTGCCGTGAAGCCAAAGAATGTCGGAGTCGGTGTAGCCATATTCGCCGATAAAGACATTCCAGCCCCTGCGTCTCCATGCTCCAAAGTCACCAAAACCTAATTTGGAACCAGCATAATTGTTTATTGCTTTTTTGCCCTGAAGCGACAGGGTGAGAACAGTGTCGGGGTCGAAATAAGACATGGTGTTGGTTCCAGCAATGACTCTGCCCAAGGCATCGATTTTAATCTGTCCTTGTGCTGTTGAGGTCAGTAAAAATGTGAGAAAGAAAATGCAGATGGCTGGTTTCCTTATTAGGAAAAAGTAAAACTGTCTCTTTGTGTGAGGGGTTCTGTTTTCCACAATTTTCCTTTTTTTTGACAGAACAGAAGTCGGATTTTTTGTAAAATAATTATTCATATTGTTAAAATTTAATTTGTTATGTTTTTTTTCTTTAGAAGGATATGATGCAAATATACGAAAATATTTTTGTTTGGCAAGTTTTTTGAAAAAACTTGCCAGGCGGTTTTAAGGCGAAAGAAAAGGTTATAGGAATTCTTTGAGGTCGGCGAGGAACTGTCGGGTTTCGGTGAGGGTTTGGATGAGTTGCATCTTGTCGTCAAGTTTGTTGTTGAGGCGCAGTTGTTCGCGAGTCCCTTCGAGGGTGTAGCCGCAGTCGCGGGTGAGGTGGTAGATTTGGCGCAGGAGGGCGATGTCGTCGTCGGTGTAGAAGCGGGTGCCTTTTTTGTTTTTGTGGGGTTTGAGGGCAGGGAATTCGGTCTCCCAGAAGCGTAGGAGGGAGGGGTTGACGTTGAGCATCTGTGCTACTTCGCCGATGGGGTGGTAGAGTTTGTCGGTCATGGTGGGTGTCGGTTTTAAAATTAATAAGAGTAATATCCTTGGTTGTCCTGGTAGGATTGCTGTTTCTGGTATTTGACGTCCTTGAGGCTGCTGGCTTTGATGTTGATGACGAAGTTCCAGCTTTTGTAGTATCCAAAGGGAACCCAGTTGAAGCGCATTTCCCAGCAGTGGAGGTCGCGGTAGATGTCGATGGAGGTGTAGGAGAGGCCTTTTTTGACGAAGTCGTAGCCGGTGGAGACGGCGATGCGCCAGTTGGATGTGAGGTCGGCGTTGGCGGAGACGGAGAGGGTTTGGATGATGTCGTTTTTGTAGTTGTATTGGGCGGCGACATAGGAGTTGACGTAGCTGAAGGTGTAGTTGAAGGAGACGTTCCAGGGCATGGAGAAATCGGCATAGGTGCCGATGAGCAGAGCGGGGTTGTAGTTGTAGGGGGATTGCATGATGGGAGCCACGATTTGTTGGCCATGTGATTTGTTGTCCTTGGAGTCTTTGTTGTCGGGGTTGAAGGTTTTGTTGTTGAGGCTGTAGGATATCTGGGCGCTCCATGTGGAGCTGTTTTTCTGGAAGAGCTTCTTGTGGGTTTTCCAGATGAATTGGTCGTGTTTGCGGCCTTCGCTGTCGATGAC
This sequence comes from Bacteroidales bacterium, assembly GCA_017530105.1. Classification (GTDB taxonomy): domain Bacteria; phylum Bacteroidota; class Bacteroidia; order Bacteroidales; family P3; genus Colimorpha. Next base: position 6,057 of record JAFXMW010000016.1, on the reverse strand, counting down.
GTAGGGGGAGAAGGAGCCGGAATAGTTAAGGATGAGGTTTTTGAAGAGGGTGGTGCGGCCCGATATGGAGAGGTCGGACCAGCGGAGCGAGTCGCGTGCAAGGTCGTAGCTCATGCCGATGTTGAGGTTTTCGAGGAGGGTGATTTTGCGGACACCGGTGACGGTGTCTTTGGGGTTGGCGACTTTCAATTCGAGGTTGTTGCCGATGTTGAAGTTGAGGCGGCCGGATTGCCCGTCGGGAGGCCCGCCGTAGAGGCTTTGCTCGAAGATGGAGTAGCGGTGGACGTAGCCGGTGTTGTCGGTGTAGGATTGCCACCAGCCGAGAGCGGGGTTGCCGAAGTCGGGGTGATAGTTGAAGGAGACGGAGGGGTTGATGACGTGACGGATGGCTTTGATGGGGCCGTATTTGAAGTTGAACATGCCGTAGATGCGGGTGGAGAGGGAGGAGTTGAAGCTGATTTCGCGGTTGGCACGGAAGCCACGAACGGTGTCGATGACGAGGGTGTTGGTGACGGTGTCGTAGGTTTTGCGTATGGTGTTCCAGTGCCAGCGCTCGGAGAAGTTGGCGGAGTTGGTCCAGTTGAAGTATTTGAGAACTTTGAGGGTGAGGCTGAGGGGTATGGTGTGCTGGATGCCGTATTGCATGCGGCTGAGGGTGGAGAGTTTGAAGAGGTCGGAGTCTTGGGAGTTGATGTTGTTGTCGGCGGAGAAGGAGTAGGAGAGGGAGATGTTTTCGTACCAGCGGTAGGAGCCGGAGGCCTCTTTGCGTCGGAGGGGGTAGAAGGTGGTGGAGCTAAGAGAGAGGGCAGGGAGTTTGAGGTTGATGAGTCCAGTTTGGGCGTTGTAGGACTCGCGCAGGGAGGCGGCGAAGTTGAGAGCGGAGCCAATCTGGGCGGTGTAGGAGACACTGGAGGTGGTGGTGCTGTTGAAATAGTCGTTGCGGTCGGTGGTGTTTTTGTTGTAGTTGCGGCTTTGGAGGTTGACATTGGCGGAGAAGCGGCTATGGGGGTTGGCTTTGGCATCCTGTTCGTGTCTCCAGGCTATTTTGAAGTCGCTGAACTTTTTGAAGGTGTTGCTGTCGCCGGGGATGCCTTCTTTGGTGATGCCATAGCGGATGTCGAAGTTGCCTTTGTATTTGTAGCGTACATAGTAGTTGCTTTTGGCTTCAGCCGCCCAGCTGAGGTTGGTGTAGAGTTCGCCAAGGAGTGCGAGGTCGAGGTGGTCGTTGAGGGCGAAATAATAGCCGCCGTCTTTGAGGTAGTAGCCGCGGTTGTTCATCCAGCCGTAGCTGGGCATGAGGATGCCGGAGGTGCGGTCGTGGGACATGGGGAAGAAGGCAAAGGGGAGGACGAGGGGTGTGGGGACATCCTCGATGGTGACATAGGCGGGGCCGGTGAAGATTTTGTCGCCAGTGATGAGCTTGGAGTGTGTGAAGTTGATGGCGAAGTGGGGGTGGGCATGGTTGCAGGTGGTGTATTGCCCCCCGTTGAGGTACATGACGGAGTCGCTGACTTTCTTGACACGTGAGCCGTGGAGGAAGCCGTCGCCTTGCTGGGTGATGACTCCGGAGATGACGCCTTTGTGGGTATTGTAGTTGAAGACTATGGTGTCGGCCACGTATTCGTCTTTGTCTTGCTTGAAGAAGGGTTTGCCGACGGATTTGCCGTTGGTGTCGGTGACGGGACGGGCACTGAGTATTTGGCGGTCGAAATCTACACGTATGTCGTCGGCTTTCAGTTCCATGCCGTCGTATTCGATGATGCCTTTGGTGTAGAGTTGTGCTTTGTGTTTGTTAATGTCGATGGCTATGGAGTCTTCGGCTTTGTAGTGGACGATGCTGGTGATGGCATTGGGCGAGAGGGGGATGGTGGGGAAGGCAGGGGTGGAGGCAAGGGAGTCGAGGGTGTCGGCGAGGTGCGAAAGGGTGTCGGCAAGAGCGGAAAGGGAGTCGCCCAAAGAGTCGAGGGAGTCAATGGCATGAGTGGCGGCCAGTGAGTCGGGGAGGGCAATCGTTGGGAGTGGGGATAGAAAGGGTTTCTGCTGCACAGAATCGGTCTGGGCATCAGCTTCTGCCACACGTGTTAGGAATAAGACTAACAGGCAGATGTTCAAAAGTTTCCGTATATTTCTCTTCACTTTCCGAATTTAGTCGTATCTTTGCAAAAGAATTTGCAAAGATACCAACTTTTTGCGCAATATTAAAAAAATAAAAATATACACTTGAAAATGAAACGCTTATTTGTCCTTTTTATTGTGTTGGTCTGTGTAAACGGGGCTGTTTTTTCACAAAAAAAGTCGGCTGGACAGGTGAAAACTGTCGTAATTGATGCCGGTCATGGCGGCGACAAGCCCGGAGCCGTTGGCAGAAAGTCGCAGGAAAAGACGTTGACGCTTCAAATGGCTTTGAAGTTGGGGAAATTGATAGAGGACAATTACCCGGATGTGAAAATCATTTATACCCGTACCACGGATGTCGATATTACGCTGGCAGAGCGTGCCAGGATAGCCAATAAGGCAAAGGCCGACCTGTTTATCTCCATTCATTGCAATTCGTGGACCAATTCAACCCCCACAGGTGTGGAGACGTATGTAATGGGTTTGTCGCAGAGCAAGGCTAATTTGGAGGTGGCAAAGAAGGAAAATGCCGATATTCTGTTGGAAAAGGGTTATAAGGACAATAGCGACTATCAAGGTTTTGACCCTAATTCGCCGGAAAGCTATGTGATGTTTGCCATGTTCCAGAATGCTTATCTCGACAAAAGTCTTGACTTTGCCGGCTTTATTCAAGACCAGTATAAGTCGGCCATCAAGACCATTAACCGCGGGGTGAAGCAGGCGGAGATATTTGTGCTGTATAAGACGGCTATGCCTGCAGTGCTTACCGAGGTGGGCTTTATCAGCAACCCTGAGGAGGAGCAATATATGATGTCGGACGAGGGTCAGGCGGCCATCGTGTCCAGCATTTTCAAGGCTTTTGTTACCTACAAGAGCAGCACCGAGGGAGTGAAGGCACCTGCCGAGTTGAAGATAGACCTGAAAGGCTATAAGGACAAATCGGCAAAGAAGGGTGAGGAAAAGGTAAAAAAGGAGAAGGCTGCCGAGCCCGAGAAGCCTGTGGAGGAGAAGCCGGCCCCGGTAGTGGAGAAGGCCCCTGAAGCACCTACGGCCGACGAGCCTACCACTTTTGTTCCTTCTACAGCACAGACACACGTGGAGCCTCCGTTGCCAATGGATGAGCCAAAGGTGGCCGAACAGGTAAACAATGCGGTGTCGGCCGAAGTCCAGACTCAGCCCGAAGCCAGTGTAATGCCCGTAAAAGAGCAGGGGAAGCAGGAGGTTGTGTTTAAGGTTCAGTTTATGACCAGCGGCAAGGAATTGAAAAAGGGTGCTCGAGAGTTTAAGGGTATTGCCGATTATGATTATTACATCCAAAAGGGTACATATTGCTATACCACGGGCAATTTTAACACTGCACGCGAGGCTGCCAATTACCAAAAAGAGGTAAGGGAGAAAGGGTTTAAGGATGCTTTTGTTGTTGCTTTCTGCAACGGAGAGCGCATCTCTTTGCAAAGAGCCAAGGAAATGTTGGAGAACAGATAGAAAATCATTTACTCATAAGCAACGATATGATAGAAGTAAACCATATTACGAAAATCTATGATGGACAGAAGGCACTCGACGATGTGAGTTTCACGGCTAAACCCGGTGAAATTGTTGGCCTTTTGGGACCTAACGGTGCGGGAAAGTCTACTTTGATGAAGATATTGACGTGCTATATCCCCCCTACCGAGGGAGAGGCTTCGGTTTGTGGACATAGCATTTATGACGACACTTTGGCTGTGCGTCGTGAGATAGGTTATCTGCCTGAGCACAACCCGCTTTACACGGACATGTATGTGAGGGAATTCCTCCGTTTTTCGGCTGGAGTATATGGTATCAAGGACTATAAGGAGCGTGTGGAGGAGATGATTGAACTGGTGGGCCTGACTCCTGAAAGCAACAAGCGGATTGCCCAGTTGTCAAAAGGTTACCGTCAACGTGTGGGCTTGGCGCAGGCGTTGATTCACGACCCGAAGGTGTTAATCCTTGACGAGCCTACCACAGGACTTGACCCGAACCAGTTGGAGGAAATCCGCACTGTAATCAGAAATGCCGGAAAGGAAAAGACGGTTCTCTTGTCGACACATATTATGCAAGAGGTAGAGGCCATGTGTACCCGTGCTATTATTATCAATCATGGGCGGATAGTTTCGGATGACCATTTGGGTCATATCACGTCGCAGCAATTGACCGAGAAATTCCATCAAGTAACGGAATCATAGTATAATTAAACATATTTTTATCATGACACGTCAAGAACTCATTAACCTGATACATGAACGCCAGTCATTCCTTTGCGTAGGTCTGGATGTCGATAAGAACAAAATGCCGGAACATTTGCGCAATGAACCCGACGGAGTTTTCCTGTTCAATAAGGCTATTATTGATGCCACAATTGATTACACGGTGGCATACAAGCCTAATCTGGCATTCTACGAGGCTATGGGGATAGAAGGTCTTGTGCAGTTGAAGAAGACGATGGACTATCTTCATTCTTTGGAGAAGCCGGCTTTCACCATAGCTGATGCCAAAAGAGGTGACATTGGCAACACCTCACAACAATACGCCAAGGCTTTCCTTGACCCTAATGGTGATTTCGATTTCGATGCTCTTACCATTGCCCCCTATATGGGTGCCGATTCGGTGCAGCCTTTCACTGTATATGAGGGGAAATGGGTAATCCTGCTGGCTCTTACTTCAAATAAAGGGGCTTTTGATTTCCAATTCCTGCCCGTTGAAAGTGATAAGCATTTGTTCGAAAAGGTGTTGGAGACTTCGCAACAGTGGGGAACGGCGGACAATATGATGTATGTTGTGGGTGCCACCAAGGCCGATATGCTGACTCAGGTTCGTGCCATTGTTCCCGATAGTTTCTTGTTGGTGCCTGGTGTAGGTGCCCAGGGAGGCAGTCTGGAAGAGGTTTGCAAATACGGACTGACACGCGACTGTGGATTGTTGGTCAACTCGTCAAGAGGCATTATTTATGCCTCCAATGGCCTTGATTTTGCAGAAAGAGCTGCAGCCGAAGCCCATAAACTCCAGCAGCAAATGGCTTTGTATTTAAAAAAATAATCATGGTGATAAGTAGGAAAGGGTGGAGTCACCGTACTCTGCCCTTTTGCTTCTTATTATCGGTTAGCATATTTTGTTATGGACGAACAGAGATATAATGTGAATTTAAAGACCCTTAAGGTATTGCTTGTAATGAGCTTTATCAGCACAGGTTCTTATTTCATTAGCGAGTTAATCGGAGGCTTTGCGCTTCCTTGGATGAAAGCGTATTCCGCCGCCCATCCGGAGATGTTCCCCGACCAGTGGGGGATTATGCTTGAGAGATCGTTGAGCATTCCGCAATGGTATTATTTCTTGACGGCTGTCCTTGATGCAGCGTCTATTGCTGGATTGGTGTTGATGTGGAAATTGCGCAAAAATGGATTCCATTGTTATACACTTTCGAAACTTCTGTTGATGCTGTTGCCCATGCTTTTCCTTGATCGGTCTTATGTCGGAGCAGGAAACATAATGATTGGCCTGTTGTTCATTGGGTGGTATTTCTACTTGATGCGTTCACTCGGTACTTTCAATAAGACTGACACAGATGGCAATACGGATATTTCTGTGAAAGATGAATAGTATTAAGAGGTCTTCTATAAATCACCCCTTAGGGGTGAGATATGAATAACACCGTACGCAGTGCGGTGATTATCTGAGACTACGGAGTGCGTCCCGACAGAGACGCGACATAAAAACTGAAAAATAAAACCTGCCAATAAATCCAAATCGGTCATTAGGACGGGAAGTACACTAATTTTCAGATTATCCCAAATCGGTCATTAGACCGACTTTTATATCCTTTCTCGCTTTTTAAGGTCTGTTTATGCCATATCAGCATTTCTTTATGTTCCATGACGTTACTTGGGCTCGGCAGAGCAAGCAAGCTTTCTCTGCTCTCGCTTT
>JAFXMW010000107.1 GCA_017530105.1 Bacteroidales bacterium | reverse complement strand
TAAAGACACTTTAGTAATTAATCATATTATAAATTAAAACAACATGGTAAACCGTTACGAAACCGTTTTCATTGTAACTCCCGTTTTGTCTGAAGAACAGATGAAGGAAACGGTAGAGAAGTACACCAACTTCTTAAAAGACCATGGTGCAGAAATCATCTACACCAACAACTGGGGTATGCGCAAGCTCGCTTATCCTATCCGTAAAAAGAACACCGGATTCTACTACCTCATTGAGTTCAACGCTGAAGGTAGCCTCATTGCCGACCTCGAAGTCGCTTACAAGCGCGACGAGCGTCTGCTCCGCTTCCTTACCGTTTCTCTCGACAAGTATGCCATTGCATACAACGAGAAGAAGCGTAATGCCAAGCAGGTCGCTGCCAATCCCGCAGAAGGACAGGAGGAAAACAATTAATCATTAATGTATGGGCGATGCATAGTTGAAACAGACAACAGACATTTCCCGAAAAACATTTAAACAAAGAATAGAATCATGGCTAACGAAACCGAAATCAAATATCTGACCCCGATTGCCGTCGAAACACAGCGCAAAAAATACTGCCGTTTCAAGAAACTTGGCATCAAGTACATTGACTATAAAGATGCAGATTTCCTGCTGAAGTTTGTCAATGAGCAAGGCAAGATTTTGCCCCGTCGCATCACCGGTACTTCCAACAAGTATCAAAAGAAAGTATCAAAGGCTATCAAGCGTGCCCGCCATCTGGCCCTGTTGCCCTATGTAGCCGATTGTTTAAAATAATAATAGGAGGAAGAATAGAATGGAAATTATACTTTTGCAAGATGTAACCAACCTCGGTTACAAAGACGATATCGTCAAGGTTAAAAACGGCTACGCCAACAACTATCTTCTCCCCAATGGCATGGCCATCATCGCCACTCCGTCGAACCGTAAAGTCCATGCCGAGAACATGCGTCAGCGTGCTTTCAAAGAGGAAAAACTCCGCAAGGATGCTGAAACCCTCATGGCTGCTGTCAACGAGAAGACCGTCCGCCTTACCGCTAAAGTCGGTGAGAATGGTCACCTCTTTGGCTCCATCACCAGCGACCAGATTGCTGAGGCCCTGAAGGAACAGCACAACTACGATGTTGACCGCAAGAAAATCGTTGTGGATGGTGCCAAACTTAAGGAAGTCGGTACTTTCCCCGCTCAGATCAACATCTACAAGGATGTAAAAGCCCAAATCAATGTAGAGATTGTTGCTGAATAATCCCAGTAACATATCTGTAGTTAAAGCCGCTTGAAAAAGCGGCTTTTTTTTGATGCTGTCGGATTCGGGTTACAGCAACGGTGCACTAAAATGCAAGATAATCCGACGGTGAATAGTGTTTCCTGTTCGTGTTGCAAGGTGTCAAGCACTCCGCAGTAGGAGAAGTACCTAAAGCAGCAAGGCTTTCGCTTTTACGGCATCTTCCGGTGTCAGCCCAACAACAGGGTCTGTTGTCACCAGATAAGGCACTTGTTCCGGCATGAAATCAAATCCGTCATCAATAATCACGTAGCGGTACTCCATTGGGTTGTCGGGAGCGTTGGCGGCAAGCCATTTGTTTATCTCCCTGCCACGGGTATACATAAATGCCGCCGGTACTGTCGGCGTAACGTCCACCATTATACCTGGCATCTTTCGCACAGCCCAGAGCTCATGCATGGCCTCTATGCCCTTATACTTCCATGTCGATGTAATGATAATTCCAGCGTTGCAAGTAGTCACGATGTCTCTCAAGTTCTCCACAGCTTTGGGGTCAAAAAACGGACCGTAGTCGTCCCGCAAAGGCATCCCCTTGTTGAATAGTGCCAGTTTGTGTCGGCGGGTGTTGATGACACCGTCGAAGTCTAAAAAAACATACCTTTCCATCTCTGCGTGAAACAAACCATGTATAAAAGCACCGATAGGGCAGTTCTCAACCTTCAGGCTGTCCAAGCTGTGCCATTATTCGCTTTTCCGGCTTCTTTTTGCAGAAGTCTGGCGTTTCCCTTTGCTCTTGCTTTTGCCGTGGGAGGTTTTCTCCCGAGACTTTGAGCCGGAGGCCTTCCTGCTGCCTTTGTCAGCATTTTCTGTCGACTTCCGTCGGCGTTGGACTCGGCTCTCTTTGTCGAGGGGGGCTTCATGTGTCTCGTCCACAAGTTCAAAGTCGATTAGTTTCTTTGTCATGTCCACCCCTTTGACACGGATGGTGACGGGGTCGCCCAACTTGTAGCATCTTCCGTGACGCCTTCCAATTACCTGGTAATTGTCCTCGTCCAGCATATAGTAGTCTCCCTGAAGGCTCCCAATGGGTATCATCCCCTCGCACTTGTTCCCCTCTATTTCGGCATAAATGCCCCATTTGCTCACACCCGAAATCAAGGCAGGGAAACTCTGTCCCAATTTGTCGCTCAAGAATTCCGCCTGCTTGTATTTCACACTGGCACGTTCAGCGTCGGCGGCTCGCTTCTCCATCACCGAGCAGTGCTTGCAATACTCCTCATATTCCTCGGCACTCACCGAGGCACCGCCGTGGAGATAACGTCCCAACAGACGGTGTACCATCAAGTCCGGGTACCGTCGGATGGGGGATGTGAAATGTGTGTAGAACGAAAACCCCAACCCGTAATGCCCGATATTCTCAGTGCTGTAATAGGCCTTCGACATGGTGCGGATGGCAATGTTGTCAATCATGTATTCCTCACCCCTCCCGGCAATGGTCTCGAAAAGGCTGTTGTAGCTGTGGGCAAGAGCCTGGCGCGAACCCACCTTGATTTTATAGCCCAGTTTGGCGACAAACTCCACAAACGTATTCAATTTCTCCGGGTTTGGTTCGTCGTGAACACGGTAGACGAAAGTCTTGGCGGGCGAAGGCTTCTCCTCCTTGCTGCCCTTTTTCCGGGTCATACCCACATGCTCGGCAACTTTTTTATTAGCCAGCAGCATGAATTCCTCTATCAACCAGTTGGCCTCTTTCGATTCCTTGATATAAACCCCTATGGGCTTTGCATTTTCGTCGAGATAGAATTTTACTTCCTGGCTCTCGAAGTTGATGGCTCCTTCTTTATAACGCTCTTCGCGCAGGATGGTGGCAAGTTTATGCAACTCCAGTATGGCGTTTCCGGTGACTTCTTCGCCTTTCACAACGGTGTTGGAATCTATTATCTCCTGAGCCTCTTCGTAGCTGTAGCGTCGGTCGCTGTTAATCACGCTTTTCCCCATCCATACCTTCTTTACAACGGCCTCTTCGGTCATCTCCATCACCACGCTGAAACACAGTTTGTCTTCATGAGGTCTGAGCGAACAAACTCCGTTGCACAGCTTTTCAGGCAGCATGGGGATGGTGCGGTCCACCAGATACACACTCGTACCCCTTTCATAGGCCTCGCGATCTATTGCCGTGCCGGGTTTTACGTAGTGCGACACATCGGCGATGTGGACGCCCACCTCTATGTTTCCGTTCTTCATCTTTCGGAATGAGAGCGCATCGTCATAGTCCTTGGCATCGGCTGGGTCGATTGTGAATGTGGTGATGTTACGGAAATCCTTCCGGCCTTCATAGTCCTTCTTTTCGGGCAACTTAATCTGAGCAGCCTCTTTCTCAGCTTCTTCGGGGTAGTCGAGAGGGAAGTCATATTCGGCCAAAATCGACTGCATCTCGACGTTGTTGTCGCCGGGCCGTCCCAACCGCTTTATCACCCGACCCACGGGGTTGTTCATCCGTTCAGGCCAGTCGGTCATTTCCACCAGCACCTTCTCTCCGTCCTCGGCTCCAGCCAAGTCGTTGAGAGGTATGAATATGTCGACCACCATCGTGCGGCTGTCACTCACCATAAAGGCAAAGCGGTCCTGACGTTGGATGATGCCCACAAAGCGGGTGCGTGCGCGTTGCAGCACCTCCACCACCTGCCCTTCAGGCTTGTGCATCTTGCGTTGGGGGAACATCAGCACCTTCACCGTGTCACCATGCAGAGCGTGGCGCGTGTTATTCGGGGCTATCAGCACATCCTCGCGTCCTTCCTCCTGGGGAATGACGTAGGCTTTGCCAGTCTGTTTCATGTCGATGGTGCCGACCAGGTAGTTTTTCGGCAGCAAATCGTCGTTGATGTTCTTGGGATTAATCTTGTACTTGCCGCGGTTGTCCGAATCCTCAACCAGAATCTTCTCTTCGGCCAGCTCCTGTATGGTTGCCAGCACCAACTGGCGGCTGCCCTTGTCATGGGCTCCCAGCCTTGACGATACCTGCTTATGGTTAAATGAATCGAAGGGATTGTTGGCGAATATTTTCAGTATCTGTTTTGCGTATATATCGTTCATTTATTGATTAATTAAGTGTGGGTGGTTACATAAGTATTGTGAATGGACAAAGCTTTTGCCCATCCACAATACATTGTACGAACCTTTCCACAATGGTTATTATCTATTTTTTTTTGCTCTTTGCGGTTTCTCAAAAGGTTGCGCCTCTTCCATAAACCCGCATCGCAGCAGAAATGCGCTATTGTCGGGGTCGCGCCCCATAAAGTTACGGAACAAAACCGCGGGATGCTCCGTCCCGCCGCGCGACAGTATCTTCTCGCGGAATGCTTTGGCAGTGGAGGGGTTAAAGATGCCCTCTTTTTTAAACTTCGAGAATATATCGGCATCCAACACCTCGGCCCATTTATACCCATAATAGCCCGAAGCATATCCGCCTGCAAAGATATGGGTGAATGACGTGCTGGTGCAGGTACCTTCCACATAGGGCAGATACTCTTGCATGCGCGAGTGTTCATAGTCTTCGATACTGCCCTCGATGGGTATCTGCAAAGTGTGGAATGCAAAGTCCACCATACCCAGATTCAGTTGTCTCAGGCACATCCAGCCTGCCAGATACTTCTCGGCGGCCTTGATTTTCTGTATGTATTCTCCGGGAATGGTGTCGCCTGTTTCATAGTGGCGGGCAAAAGTGTTGAGGAACTGGGGCTCATAGCACCAATTCTCCATCACCTGCGACGGCATCTCCACAAAGTCCCTCTTCACGTTTGTGCCGCTAAGGCTGGGATAGGTGCAGTCCGTCAGCAGGCAGTGAATTGCGTGGCCGAACTCGTGCATGAATGTCTCCAACTCGTCGAAACTAAGCAATGCCGGTTTATCCCCCACAGGTTTCGAGAAGTTGCACACCACCTGCACCAGAGGTCTCACCTGCTTGCCGTTTATGTTGCTCTGCTCGCGGAATGTGGTCTTCCATGCCCCGCTGCGCTTGCTGGGACGCGGGTGCATATCCAGATATAGCACTCCCATAAAGCGGTCCCCGTCCATCACCTCATACACCGTCACATCGGGATGGTATACCTCGATATTCTTCGCCTCGCGGAATGTCAGCCCGTAGAGTTTCCCGTAAAGGTCGAAAATACCCTGTCGCACCTTGTCCAGTTGTAGGTAGGGCCGCAGTACCTCTGCATCAAAGTCGTATTGATACTGTTTCAGTTTCTCGCTGTAATAGGAAAAATCCCATCGCTCCAGCGGCAGAGACGCACCCAGGTCTAAGGCATGGGCAGACACTGCTAAAAGGTCCTTCTCGGCAAAAGGACGGCAGGCAACAAACATGTCCTCGAAAAACTTGCCCAACTGCTCCGGAGTGCTGCACATCCGGTCGCTTAGCACATACTCGCTATAGTTGGCATACCCCAGCAGCTGTGCCTGCTGATAGCGCAGATAGGTCATCTCCCTTATCACCTCGTTGTTGTCGTTGGCGTTGCCGCGGTTGCCTCGACTGTTGTAGGCGCGCCATATCTGCTTGCGCAATGCCCTGTTGTCGGCGTATGTTATAAACGGTCCGTACGAAGGGTAGGCCAGTGTAAACACCCACCCCTCCAAGCCGCGATCCTGCGCCTCGGCACGGGCGGCGGCAATCACATTCTCGGGCAACCCCGACAAATCTTCTTCCTTTGTCACATGAAGAAAATAATTGTTGTTGTCTGCAAGCACATTGCGGTTCATCTGTTGCGACAACTCGGCCAGCCGCTCGCTATTCTTTGCAAAGGTCTTCCGGTCTTTTCCTGTCAGGTTCACACCATTGCGTACAAAGCCCTTGTACGTATCCTCCAACAAGGTGCGCTGCTCAGTGGTCAGATTCAACCCCTCGCGCTGTTCATACACCGCCTTTACCCGTTCAAAAAGTTTCTCGTCCATGTTCACCTTGTTCGAGAAACGGGTCAATTCAGGGGTCAGTTCCATTACTATGTTTTGCATCTCGCTGTCCGTGTTGCACTCGTTCAGATTGAACAGCACACTGCTAATCCGGTCAAGCTTCTCGCTGGCTGTCTGCAATGCCACAATGGTGTTTTCAAATGTCGGAGCCTCCTTCTGTCTTTTGATGTGTCGGATGTTCTTCTCCGCCTCCTTTATGGCCTCACGCACTGCGGGGGCGTAATGTTCGTTGCGAATTTTGCTGAATGGCGGCGTCTGGTGGGGAGTGTTCCACTCCTGCAACAACGGGTTCCCGCCCTGTCCGAAAACAGGCTCTGTAGTGGCTGCAATGGTCATAATAAGTAGGTATTTCGCTATTTTTTTCATTTTTTTTAGATTTATTATGATACTTTCATCGGAAATTGTGCAATAAAATACGCACATCCCCGTTTCACCCAACAATAACGCAGAGTTTACAAATTATTGTACGAGAAAAGAAAAAAATAATAAACAAAACAAACAAAACAATTTATTATCATGAAGAAATTAGTATCGGTATTGCCCCTTGCCATCATTGCCATGGCTTTTGCATCTTGCAACACCCATCAAAAGGAACTTGATGCCGCTATTAAAAAGAGTGACTCCCTGTCTGTAATCATCCAGAACAAAGATTCCGAACTCGACTCCCTCTTCGCCACCCTCAACCAGATAGAAGAAAATCTGGCTGCTGTCAACGCCCGCTACAGTGCCGTTCAGGAACTCCGCCGTGCCAACATCGAAGGCCAACCCAACGTCAAGAGCCAGATCAGTGCCCAGATAAAGGACATCGAGAACCTTATGGCCGCCAACCGCCAGAAAATTGCCAGCCTTCAGGCCAAAATCAACTCCGACGGCAAAGAAAGCGCACGCCTCCAGGAACTGGTAAGCCGTCAGGAAGAACGCATTTCGCAGCAAGAGTCGCAAATTGCCCAACTCCTCACCGAATTGGAGAACAACAAAGTCATCATCAAGAAACTCAATGAAGACGTAAGTGAACTTACCGCCTCCAACGAGCAGAAAGACCAGTACATCAAGCAGCAGACCGCCGAGGCCAACCGCGCCTACTACGTCGTCGGCACCTACTCCGACCTCAACGAAGCCGGTATCGTTAGCAAAGCAGGCGGCTTCATCGGCATCGGACGCCGCCAGGGCACCAACACCGAAATGCCCCTCGACCGCTTCACCCAAATCGACCGCACCAAAGTCACCACCATCCCCATCAACATGAAGCGCGCCATCGTGGTCTCCAAACACCCCGAAAACAGCTACGAACTGGTTATGGACGAGAACGATACCAAGCAGGTTTCTTACCTCCGCATCCTCAACCCCGCCAAATTCTGGGAGCAGACCCGTTTCCTCGTCATCTCCACCAAGTAAAAGTCACTGATTTTTTTCATATTCATTTGGAAAGCAGGGTTTCGGCCCTGCTTTCTTTTTCTCCGCGTACCCCTCGCTCCCGTCCCGTACTTTTTTCTACACCTCCTTCGCTCCTTCCCCCTCAGTTCTCCCATATTTCTCCCATCCTGGATGGGAGAAATATGGGAGAAATACCCCCGAAGAAACGGCGAACGAGCGAACTTCCTTCTGTTTTTATAATGTTAATAAATGTTAATTAATTACATTTTTTATTTTTATTTTGTATTTTTGCAAAAGTGTGTGGTCGCTATGCTCTATATTAAATAATTGTTGCATAATGTTTTAATAATTGAAGATATGAAAAATAGAAAAACAAATAGGATTCTTTGGGTATGTTTATCCCTGTTTTACGGCATGGCTTGGGGGCAAACCACTGGCGAGTTGTATAACACCCCTAATGTGCCGGGGGTGATGAATGTGGTGCGTTACAGCCCGACCGAAGACGCTTACGTCAACGCCTCGAGAGTTTCAGGAACTGGGTACAGCCTTTCGTTGATGGACTTGAACAACATAGTGGATGTGTTCTTCCCTGACCAGTATGAAGTCAAGGATATGGAGATTGTGGACGACACGGTTTTCTTCTGCGGTCGGGATTTGGTGAATACATCGGGGTTTATCGGTTGGTTCTCCATACGGGAGTTATTTTATACGTCGGGAGCCGTCCATGTCGACAACACGTTGAGTACACTGGGGCTCCAGTCGCTGGAGAATATCGAGGTTTATCGCGACCAGGGGAGGAAACTGCATGTGGCGGGGTATGGTTTCCATAATTTCGGCTCGTATACCTACAAAGCCTTCGAGGCGGTGGGTTCGCTTTCCGTGGTGATGCAGTATAGGGTTGCCGACTTGTATGGGTGCGGTATTCACTCGCAAATAAGAGACATGGCGGTCACCGACCATTTTGTGGTTTATTTGAAGTGCGATAGAAACCAGTTGTGCAATCCCTTTTATGGTGTAGGAATAGATTTGGAGGTGTTCCCGAGGTATGACATGTTCATGGCTCCGACTTTCTCGTTGGGCGAGTTCCAGACCATAGATGTTCACTATGAACAGATTAATGGCTGTCCTTATGCTCTCAGAGACAACAGCGACCCCCATGATTTGAAGGCCAAGATGGTGCATATTGGGGGCGACGTGGTAGCGGTATGTTCCTACAGGGAGGATATAAATTATCTCTATAGTTTTTTTCCTCCATATCCAGACTGTGTCGAATGTCCTCCTCACGAAATTAATACGAAATACCTTGTGCATAGGCTGTACGATATAACGCCTTTGTTGACAAACAACCTGGTTGTGATGACTTCGGCGTTGGAGGCTCCGCTACCTGGGGGGGTGTCCGATATCGTCGATTTTGTGTACGACAAACAGAAAGGGCAGTATGTCGTCTTGCACGAGCTGGAAACTTCGCTTGGAGTGTGGGAGAGGGCGTTCACGACCATTGATTTTTCATCCGGTACGCCGACGTACATTACTGCCGATTACCAGACAACGGCCAGCACGGCGACGGTATGGAGACCGGAAAGTCTATGTCTGTCTGTCGGCGGTAGTTTTTTTGTCAGTGGTTTCGAAATAGTCCCGCACACTCACTATTGCTGGAAGAGCCATGTCAATTCTGTCGACGGCAATTGCGATGTCCACATTCAGTATCCCATGTTCGCAATCCCGACAATGGAGGCGAAGTCCGACCCGGCATCCATGAATGCCTCTTCGTGGTTGCCATTGGCATTCGGGGAGAAAACCTCCCCCGTCAGAATCCTGCCTATGCCTATGAAGTGTAATTAATAATTAAAGTTAAAGAAAACATGTTATGAAAAAGATTGTTTTATTGATATTGGCAGTGGTGTCGGTGTGTGCGGTGCGTGGTCAGCGGCCGGTGGGGGACACGATAGAGTGTCCCGATTCGACGTCGTATTTCAGGTATATATATGATTGGTGTGAGCGGGACAGTATCCTGTGGATGGTGGCGACAGACTATCCAACAAGTTTAACCGGGATACCAGCAGCGGATTTAATGGAGGGAGATTCCACATTGAATATGCAACCCATAGATGAAAGATCGTATAGTCGGTATTATAATATGAATACAACAAGCGGGGTGCAGATGTACACGGAGCGTCCTATCTATATTTTGGGGATAGCCGCACCGGCCTATATGGAGCAGGCACGTGATACTACGATAGACGATTTCCACTTTGGACCAATGGAATCTATACCCTCAGATTGTAAAATCCTCAACACGCGGGATACAACCCTTGCGGGACGCATCACGGACTCGATGTTATTGTGCAAGCCGGCAGCGACCCCCAAATGGAAATTGATACCGTTGGCATCGGCAGGCTGGCGTTTTGACGACCCTCACAGGTATATCCATCTTCCCCCTGCAGCCTTGGGACACAGGAAAAGCGGGACTTATTGGACGCTGGCATGTGACTATGACGACAACTATTGGGTGGATTCCGCCAATCTGGATACATCGGTTGTTGTTCCTCTTTTTGAGGTGATGTTTGAAAAGCCGGTGGTGGTGGAGGATTCGTTTGTGGTGGCAGGGAAGGCCATGAATAACGAAGGTCATGTCGAATTGGAGTCTGTGCCGAGAAATCAAGCCATCAGGCAACTGCTGTGGCGGTGGGACCATAATCCCACACGATATATTCGTTTTCTTACTCCAGTAGTAGCCGAAGACATGCATGAGGCAATTGCATGGTGGAGGTTACGTAAAGTGAGAAGATGGTATAGATTTGGTTCACATCGTCTTGGGGTTTTACATCAGGGAGAGAATCATTCTAGTTTTTTTATTGTCCGATCTCCGATGATATTCCCGATAATTGACCCACTGTTTGACACGACGCTGTGCCACGAGGTGAGCAATGTCCGTGTGGCGGACCGCACGGACAGCAGCGCTACGCTGATGTGGGACTCGGGCGACGGAGGTCCGTGGGAGGTGGCCTTTGGCAATATAACAGACCAGTGGGAGGATTTCACCATCACGCGGACTTCGGTTCCGACCCTGACGGTGTCGGGGCTGGAGGTGGGGACTCAGTACTTTGCTTTGGTGCGCGGCTATTGCAGCGTAACAGAGGAGTACGGCGACTGGAGCAGTCCCGTGGAGGTTGAGGTATACGGGCATCACGACCCGCCCGATCCTCCGATAGGGATAGCGGGTGTTGGCAATGAAGACAGGTTTGTCACGTTGATGCCCAACCCGGCACGCAGCTGGGTGACGGTGGTGTCGTCGTATCTGCCGAGCCGTTACGAGGTGTATGACATGAAGGGGGTGAAGGTATTGGAACAGAAAGCCGAGGGTATATCGGCAAAGTTAGACCTGAGCGGATTGGAGCAGGGGGCGTATGTGCTGGCAGTGCATCTGTCCCACGGCGTGGTGACCAAGAGACTTGTTGTGAGACGATAATGACAGTAACCCCCGTGTCTTAACGGGCGGTTTCGAGTGCTTTCTGCATGGCGCGAATTTGGTCGCGGTATTTGGCTGCCGCAAGGAAGTCCATCTCTTTGGCAGCCTGTTGCATCTTGCGTTGGGTTTCGCGTATCTCTTTGCGCAGTTGTGCTTGGGTTTTGTTGCACCATTGCAGGTCTTCTTCGTGGACGGTATTGTTTTCGGCTTCTTCATTGGCGTCGGCGGCATAGGGCAGGGGAGTCGGTGCAGGGGATTGTTCGGATTTTGGATGCGTGTGTGGAGTGCCGTGGGCAGGGGTGTTGAGAGCATAGGGCGAGGCGGCAATGTTGGGGATGTTGGGTCCTTCGGGTGCTTTCTCTTCGTAGTGTTCTTCGGCGGCACGCTCTATCACGCTGGTGGAGCCGAGTATGGCCTCGGTGCTTTTGACTATCTGGCGGGGAACGATGCCGTGTTCCAGGTTGTAGCGTATTTGTTTTTCGCGGTGACGGTTGGTCTCGTCAATGGCACGTTGCATACTGCCGGTGATGATGTCGCCATAGAGGATGGCTTTGCTGTGCACGTTGCGGGCGGCACGGCCGATGGTCTGAATTAAGGCGCGGTCGCTACGCAGGAACCCTTCTTTGTCGGCATCGAGTATCGCCACAAGCGACACTTCGGGCAGGTCGAGACCTTCACGCAGTAGGTTGACACCCACCAGCACGTCAAAGACCCCCATGCGCAGGTCGCGCATGATTTCCACTCGCTCAAGGGTGTCCACGTCGCTATGGATGTATTTGCTGCGGATGCCGAGGTTGAGGAGATAGGTGGTCATCTCCTCTGCCATGCGTTTGGTGAGGGTGGTGACAAGGACACGCTCGTGCTTGTATACTGTTTTCTCAATCTCATCGAGCAGGTCATCCACCTGACTGACGGCTGGACGTACCTCTACCACAGGGTCGAGTAGGCCTGTGGGGCGTATGACCTGTTCCACCACGATACCTTCAGCCTCGCTGAGTTCGTATTTGGCGGGTGTGGCGCTGATGTATATGGTCTGACCCGTGAGGGCGTAGAATTCCTCGTAGGTGAGTGGACGGTTGTCGAGGGCTGAGGGCAGACGGAACCCGTATTCCACCAGTGAGGTTTTGCGGCTGCGGTCGCCGCCGTACATGGCTCCAATCTGGGGTACGGTGACGTGGCTTTCGTCTATGACGAGGAGGAAGTCGTCGGGGAAATAGTCGATGAGGCAGAATGGACGGCTCCCCTCACTGCGCCCGTCGAAATAGCGCGAATAGTTCTCTATGCCGCTGCAGTAGCCCAGCTCCTGAATCATTTCGAGGTCGTAGTTGACACGCTCCTCAAGGCGTTTGGCTTCAAGGTTCTTGTCTATTGAGTAGAAATAGTCGCGGCGTTCGAACATATCGGCCTGTATTTGGCGCAGGGCGTCGGCCATGTTTTCCTTCGAGGTGAGAAAGTTGCTGGCAGGATAGATGACGGCTTCGTCGTAGGTGTCGAGCCGCTTTCCGCTGATGGGTTCAAAACTCTCAATGCTCTCGATTTCGTCATCCCAGAAACTGACACGGTAGCAAAAGTCGGCAAAGGAGGGGAAGATGTCCACAGTGTCGCCCTTTACGCGGAAGCGACCATTGATAAATTCTATCTCGTTGCGGACATATTGGCCGTCGAGCAGCTGAAGGAGCAGGTTGTCGCGGCTGATATGGTCGCCCACCCTGACGTGGACGGTGCCGCGCTTGAACTCTTCCGGGTTGCCGATGCCGTAGATACAGCTCACCGAGCTGACGACAATCACGTCGCGCCTACCGCTAAGCAAAGCCGAGGAGGCGCGCAGACGCAGTTTGTCCAGGTCGTCGTTGATGGCCAGGTCTTTCTCTATGTAGGTGTTGGTGGCGGCAATATAGGCCTCGGGCTGGTAGTAGTCGTAATAGGAAACAAAATACTCCACAGCGTTGTTCGGGAAGAATTGCTTGAACTCCCCGTATAACTGGGCGGCAAGGGTCTTGTTGTGGCTCAGGACAAGGGTGGGGCGTTTCAACTGGGCTATGACGTTGGCAATGGTGAATGTCTTACCGCTGCCGGTGACTCCCTGCAGCACCTGTGCCCTCTGTCCGTTGCGTACCCCTTCAACCAGTTGGCGAATAGCTTCGGGTTGGTCGCCCATAGGGGCAAAGTCTGATTTGAGTTCGAAATCCATAGTGATGATTAGTTCATGGTGCTTATTTTGTCAATGGCGTTGATGCCGTCGAGTGCCGAGGAAACGATGCCGCCGGCATATCCTGCCCCTTCGCCGCAGGGGTAGAGGTGACGCAATTGGGGGTGCTGCATGGTCTCGTCGCGTGGTATTCTTACGGGCGACGAGGTGCGGCTTTCAACGGCCAGCACGCTGGCTTGTGAGGTGTAGAACCCGTGCATCTTCTTGTCGAAAAGTTGCAAGCCTTGTTGCAAACAGCGCACCACGAAAGAAGGTAGCAGTTCATGCAGAGGTCTGCCTACTGTGATGCCAAGATAGTTGCTTTTGTTGTTGCTCTGGCTGCTCTTTCCCTCACAAAAGTCGGTGAGCCGCTGTATCGGAGCCGAAAGAGTATCGTCCACAGCCTGCGAAATCCTTTTCTCAACATCCTGTTGGAAATGGAGAAGGGCCAGAGCTCCTTCGTTGGCGTATTGAGGTACATCTTCAAGCCCCACGGTGACGGCTATCCCGCTATTGGCGTATGGTGAATTGCGTTTGGAATTACTCATCCCATTCACCACCTGTTGCATACTGTCCGTTGCGGCGGGCACAATGACTCCGCCTGGACACATGCAGAACGAAAAGACTCCGTGCCCGTCGACTTGTGTGGTAAGACTGTAGGCGGCGGGTGGAAGAAATTGCATCGATGGGGAACGGTGGTATTGTATCTCGTTGATAAGGCTTTGAGGGTGTTCCACCCTTACACCCATGGCAAAAGGTTTGGCCTCCAACAGCCATCCATTACTTGCGAAAAGGGTGTATATGTCTCGTGCCGAGTGCCCGGTTGCCAAAACAACAGCCTTACCCCGGTATTCGTTGCCTTCGGTGTCGCGCACCCCGCACACTGTTTGCTGTGCCCCTTGTCGCTCCACAATAAGGTCGGACATTCGGGTGGAGAAATGGTATTCTCCCCCGTAAGCCTCAATTGTGTGCCTCATGTTGGCTATGATGCCGCTCAGTTTGTCGGTGCCGATGTGGGCATGGGCATCGATGGTAATTGACGGGTCGGCCCCGTGTTCAATAAACCTGTGCAGCACATAGTCTATATTTCCTCGTTTGGTACTCCTTGTGTACAGTTTGCCGTCCGAATAGGTGCCTGCGCCGCCTTCACCGAAACACCAGTTGCTGTTAGGGTTCACCTGTCCCGAACGTGCCAACTGTGCAATGTCGAGCCGGCGCTGTTCAACAGGCTCGCCACGTTCAATGATGATGGGACGCATTCCCGTTTCCAATGCTCTCAAGGCGGCAAAAAGGCCGGCAGGTCCGGCACCCACAATCACCACTGCAGGACTGTTGTGGCAATCCTTGTAATTTCCACTATAGTCGCGTGGAGAAAAGTCTTCGCCCACATACACCTCCACTGTGGCATGGTAGCGGATGCCTCGGCGCGAGTCCAGACTGCGGCGCAGCACTTCCACATGCCTTATATCGCCTTCGGCTATCCCCGTTTGACGCGCCACCCGTCGCAACAATAGGACGGGCGATACATACTCTTCAGGTGTCAGGTCTATGTTAAGCAGCGTTTTCATTCGGCTTATCCCTCGAAGGTGAACGAAAGCATGAATGTCCTTGAATAAAGGTTGTCGGTCGACTTGGTGTAATAGTCGTCGTCCATAACCTTCAAATCCAATAAACCAAACGCCATCTTGAATTCTATGGCAAATTTCACATATCGGAGGAAGAAATCGAAGCCGACTCCTGCCGTGTAGCGCAGGTCTATGGCATTCAGCCTGATGATGCTCTCGTCGTTGTTGTTTTTATTCTTGCGTAGCGAGGCGAAGTCGAACCCCCAACTTGCCCCTGCTGTCAGGTACGGGCGGAAATCGGTGTACCTTTTGGCTCTGAATTTCAGTTCAAGCGGTATCTCGCCATACACCGACTCCACTGTCCTCCGCGTGTCGTATTTCCAGTGGGTGGAAGTATAAGCTTCAGACCAACTGTATGCCATGTCGCGGCTTATGAGTGTGATGCCGGGCAGCAGGCGGAGATTCAGGTTGTCGCTCAGCCGCAAGTCACCGATTACGTTGATATGGAATCCCGGGCTGTAGTACGATGTCACACCCATAATGGTTTGTCTCAGCGTGTCGTTTTCGGAAAAATTGAGGTCGAATTTCGACTGGGTGTAGCCCACTTGGATACCGTAGTGCAGTTTTCGGTTGTCGAATGAACCCAGCCGTGCGGCACGTGTCTGTGCCATGGCAACTGGCAGCAGCCACAGAACCAAAGTGGTCAATAGTACTATCCGCTTCACGCCAAACATAATAAAGAGAGAATATCAGCACGCCGATTCTGTCATCTCGCCCCGGAGGGGACGGCTGAGACACTCGCGCACATGTTCCAAGTTGTCGGGATAGGTGCCCAGCAGATACATCATCTTGGTCACTGCGGCCTCAAGAGTGATGTCGCGCCCGCCTATAATACCTATACGGTTCATCTCGCAGCTTGCTTCATATTGGCACATCACCACCGAACCCGCTTTGCACTGTGTCACATTCAGCACCAAAATGCCGCGATGCAAGGCGTTTTCCATGGCTTCGATGAACCAACTCTCGGTGGGAGCATTGCCGCTGCCGAAAGTCTCCACCACCACTCCGTGCAGGTTTTCCGCACCCAATATGGCGTTCACTACCTCGGGTGTGATGCCGGGGAAAAGCTTCAGCACCGCTATGTTGCGGTCGAAGTGCTTTCTCACCTCCAATGGCTTTGTCCCCTTGGGGAGGAAAAGGTGAGGCTTGAAACTGAAATTGATGCCCGCCTTGGCCAGCGACGGGAAATTGAAACTGTAGAATGCATCGAAATTCTCCGCACTCAGTTTTGTGCTGCGGTTGCCGCGATATAAGTGGTTCTCGAAGAACAGGCACACCTCAGGTATAAAAGCCTCGCGGCAAGAGGCCAACTCCAGGGCACAGATGATATTCTCCCGTCCGTCTGTTCTCAGCACACCCATGGGCAGTTGGCTCCCCGTCAGTATGATGGGCTTGGACAGATTTTTAAACATAAAGCTCAGTGCCGAGGCCGTATAGGCCATGGTGTCGGTACCGTGCAACACCACAAAACCGTCGTAATCCTCATAGCGCTTCTCAATCACTTCGGCAATGTCCACCCAGAAGTCGGGCGTCATGTTCGACGAGTCTATTATCTTGTCCAGCTGATAAGTGTCGATAGAGTAGGGACACTTCTTCAACTCCGGCAGCAAATCATAGATATGATCCATCGGGAAGGGTTTCAACGACCCTCTTTCGTCCTGCACCATGCCTATAGTGCCGCCTGTGTATACCAGCAAAACCTTGTTCTTCATAATCGAATATTATTACGCGTGGAATTCTTCCACCCCCTCATAACGCAGAATTCTTTCCTTTATTGTGTCAGGAATCACTGCGCTCTTTTGGGTTGTCCTGCTGTAGCCCGACATGACCGTGCGGCAATTGGCACATGACTCGCCTGTCTCCACATCCACCACCTGCTGCTTTACGGCAAGGCTTTTTGTTCCGAAATGATCCACACTGGTGGTGACTTGTATCCGGTCGTGATAGCGGATTTGGCGCAAAAAGTCCACCTCAACCCTTACAACCATCACTGTAAAATCACCCTCCTCGGGTGGCAACCCTATGGCTGTGAAATATTCCGACTTCCCCAAGTCGAAAAACTCCATGATTACCGCGTTGTTGACGTGGCCCATCTGGTCGATGTCGTTAAAACGTAATTGAATAGGTGTTGTATGCATGTTATTGGATTTGATTATGAATGGTGATTCTGTTTATTCAATCTGTTTTATTATTCGTTCATCGCTTTATGGAGAAGAAAAACTCCAGCCCTCCTCCGTCGCGGTTCTTCACATAGATGTCACCCTCGTGAAACAACACAGCGTGCTTCACTATCGACAAGCCCAGTCCGGTGCCCCCGCTTTTGCGGCTCCTGCCCTTGTCGATACGCAGGAAACGGTCAAACAGTTTCGGCAGGTACTCGTTGTCCACTCCTTTCCCGGTGTCATAGAGTTGTATGAAATAGTGGCTGTCGTCGTCGGGCTTATAACACTGTATCACCACCCGGCAACTGTCCCCGGCATATTCTATAGCATTCTCTATCAAGTTGCGGAAAATAGAGTACAGCAACATCCCGTTGCCGTTCACCACCATCTTCTCTGGCAGCAGGTTCTCGATAGTGGTGTGGTGCTGCTCGGCATTCAGTGTCAGCTCCCTCACTGCCTCCTCGGCCTGTTCGCGGATATCCACAGGTTCGCGGGTGAAAAGATCATTGCTCTCCTCCAGTTTGTTGATTAGCGACACATCGTTTATCAAGTCCGACAGCCTCAAGGTCTGGCTGTAGCATCGCTCCATGAAATACTTCCGTTGTTCGTCGCTCACCGGCTTGTCGGCCAAAAGTATTTCCAGATAACCCCTTATCGAACTCACAGGCGTCTTCAACTCATGGGCTATGTTGCTGGTCATTTCCTGTTTCAATAGCCTGTTGCGCTCCTGCTCGGCGATAAACTGATGTTTCGAAGTCTCCGCCTCCTCTCTCAGCAGTTGTTCGCTCCTCACCTGCATCTTCAAGCGCAGAGCCATCCACACCACCGTCATCAAGGCTGCAACCAGTAGTATCAAGGTTATTGTCATAGTGTAGGGATTTAGTTGTTTTGCAGGGCGTAGCCAAAGCCCGTGCGGTTGACCAGCCTGCGCCCCTCAGGACCCAGTTTTTTGCGTAGTCGGGCTATATGCACATCCACGCTCCGGTCGCTCACCAGGGCATCGTTGGGCCACACCGATTCCATTATCTCCTCGCGCGTAAAGAAATGCCCTGGCTGTCCAGCCATCAGGCAAAGAATCATATACTCTCTTCGAGTCAACTCCACAGGCTTTCCCTCCACCAAGACCAGATTGTTGACGGTGTCAATGGCCAGAGGCTCTGTCTTCCGACGGGGCGGGACGGCAGCGGGTGTTGCGGCCTGCGAGCGTTTCAGCACCGCCTTTACCCGAGCCAGAACGGTGTCGAACGAAAAAGGTTTGGTAATATAATCGTCAGCCCCGCAGCCAAACCCTTCCAACTGGTCGTCGTGGCTGTCGCGTGCGGTAAGAAAAATAACAGGAGTGTTGTCGCCCTTTTCACGCATCCGTCGGGCCATCTCGAAACCCGACATGCTCTCCATCATCACATCCAGCAAAATCAGGGCAAAAGCCCCTTCTCCTTCTTCGCCCATCAGCCCCAAGGCCTCCTCGGCGCTGTTGGCGGTGGTCACTTCGTAGCCCTCGCCAATTAAGTTGAAGCGCAGTATCTCGCACAAATCCTGTTCGTCGTCAACAACCAATATTTTTGCCATGATGCTGTTGTTTTTCGGTTTCCTTGTTGCTGTGCCGATTATTGTGGCTTATCTGTTAGTGCCCGATAGGGGGGTAAGGGGATAAAAAAAAGGAGGTTGTTCATCACCTCCTTTTCTTTTCTTTGTGGCATTGACTGGAATTGAACCAG
>JAFXMW010000106.1 GCA_017530105.1 Bacteroidales bacterium | reverse complement strand
TAAACTCGAACAGGCGAAAGAACCGAAAAGTGTAAACCGATACCGTGATGGTGTAAGCCGGATTAGGGATATGGCCTAAATATTGTAAACCAATTCAGTTTAACCGTCCCAAATCTGTCAACCAATTCTAGGGAAAGTCATGTCAAAGATAAAATAAAAAGAAGTTTATATGCAAATCTGATAAATCTTAGTCTTATAGAATCAATTAGTTTTACAAATCCTTATATATCTAAATATTAAACAACATGAAAAAGCTAATATTATTATCATTTTTTGTACTGTGCATGG
Source organism: Bacteroidales bacterium (assembly GCA_017530105.1). Lineage (GTDB taxonomy): Bacteria > Bacteroidota > Bacteroidia > Bacteroidales > P3 > Colimorpha. The sequence continues at coordinate 11,006 of JAFXMW010000106.1, read as the reverse complement.
TCAATTATTCCCTGTCCAAGCCCGTAGGACAGGAAAGGGCACAGCGAGTGGCGGAGCATTTTGCCCGCTCGCATGGATTTTACGGCAATGCCAATGCAACAGTTAAAGTGACCGACCTCACGCCGGCCACCTCTTTCACCGAGTTGTATGTGTTTTCAATCGCCCGAAGCGACGGGTCGGAGGGCTTTGTGATAGTTTCGGGTGACGACATAGCCCGTCCCGTCCTGGGATATTCGTCAAAGAATCGTTTTGTTACAGAGGAGATGCCCGAGCATGTAAGGAGTTGGTTTGAGGGATATGAACAGGAAATCCGCTCAGCCCGTGAACAGGGTGTTCCGCAAAATAGTTTCATTGGCAGTCAATGGTCGATGCTCGAGAACGGGCAGGATTTCTTCGATGATGCCGATGTTATCGTATCCCCGTTGGTTCAGACACAATGGAACCAAGGATCCTACTATAATGACCTGTGTCCGCAGAATGCCTCCGGGACGCGAGCAGTGACGGGCTGTGTAGCCACGGCCATGGCACAAATAATGAAGTACTGGGACCATCCCCTCCGAGGGACGGGGTCGCACAGCTACACCTCCTCGCGATACGGGACTCTCACGGTCGACTTTGGCGGAGCGGACTACCATTGGGCGAACATGCCCATCAGCCTCAATGCTTCGAGTACGCCCCAGCAGGTCGAGGCAGTGGCCACGCTGATGTACCATTGCGGCGTTGCGGTGAATATGAACTACGGTCCCTCCGAAAGTTCCGCCTATTCACATGGTTCCGACCCATCGGCGGAGGCAGCCTTTAAAACCTATTTCAACTATGCGCCATCGCTCTATGGTGCAATGAAATCAAGTTATGCCGACACGGTGTGGAAAAGAATGCTGATAACGGAATTGAACGAAATGCGACCATTGTTTTATCGCGGAGAGGGAGGTTACGGCGGCCATGCCTTCATCCTTGACGGCTACGACATCGACACATTGTTCCATATCAACTGGGGCTGGGGCGGTGGAAACGACGGCTATTACAGTTTGTCGGCATTGATCCCCGACCCATACTACTCGCTCGACTACTCCTTTACAAGTTACCAGGGAGCCTTGTTTGGTGTAAAGCCTGTGGAGTATCCTTATGGTGTTTTCGCATCGAACATTGACACCAACAGCGTCGACCTTTCATGGGGACACTTTAATCCCCCATCGACACTTTCCTATATTATAGCCTATGGCCTCGCCTCCACCTTCAACATCAACAATAGTGCTACCTATACGACACTTACCTCTCCGGTCAACCAAATAACGATCACGGGGCTGACGCAGTTGACCGACTACAGAGTCATGGTGAGGGCGGTTATGGGTACTGACACCTCGGGCTGGACGCCTCAATACACCTTCACCACACTTCCCACCTGTCCCAAACCGGTGTCGCTTCGCCAAGTCGGTGCCACCAACTCTTCTGTAACTGTGTCGTGGTCGCCCGGTGGAAGTGAAACAAGCTGGATTGTCAGTAACGGAATCAACTCAGTCTATACCACCGACACCTCCCATACCTTCACCGATCTTGATGCCAATACTCGTTATGATATTAATGTCAAAGGTATTTGCAGAGTAGGGGTCACCAGCGTGGCCGCCACCACCTACGCCCGCACAACCTGCGACACGATAGGACACTCTGAATTACCCTATGCCGAAGGCTTTGAGGATTGGAATACAAGTTCTTCTTCTTCGAGACTGGGCAATCCGTGCTGGACCCGTACTACAAATTACCCCAGTTTATATTATCCCAATGTTACATCCTCGACCGCTCATTCTGGTAATAAATCATTGAATATGTTTATACCGAGCGGTTCATATTGGGGTTACATCAGCCTTCCTCGTTTCGAAGACTCCATCTCCAATTTAGTTGTGCGGTGTTATATTAAAAATTCCAATGCTGGTTCACCCTCATACGGCATTCAGATTGGAGTTACAACCGACCTCGATGATGAGAATACGTTCAGGTCTATAGCTACCTTGTATCCATCGATGAACGAGGTGTGGGAAGAAAAAGAGGTAGTACTCTCCTCCTATACGGGTGACGACGGTTTTATTACGTTCCGTGTTCCGACATCATATTCGAGCAATGGTCCTTACATTGATGATATCAAAATCTTCACTATACCCTCATGTTGGCGTCCCACAACATTGGAAGTACTCAGCCATAGTTCGAGCAGTCTGAAAGTCAGTTGGATTCCAGATTCTCGAAGCACGGGTACCTACATACTGGAATATGGACCCGCAGGATTCGCTCAAGGCACTGGTACCGTACTCATTACCTCCGACACGGCTGTAGAGATTGTAGGCCTCGCGTCTTTCTCCTATTACGATGTTTATGTCCGTACCATCTGTCAAGCAGGCGACACATCGGAGGCCCGTATGGCTTCCGGACATACCCGCTGCTCCGATATCAGCCATAGCGAACTGCCCTATTATTATGGTTTCGAGGATGCCACATCAACAAGCACTACAGGTTTAATCAATCCCTGTTGGTCAAAGAATGTGGTAAAATCCAAATCATCATATCCCTATCCCGCCCCTTATGCCCACTCAGGCAGCAGGGGCTTGCTGTTTTATGGTTATTATGATTCCACGCGCTGTTGGGCCGTGATGCCCACCTTCGAAGATAGCCTTTCAGACCTCAAACTATCATTCTGGCTGCGGGGTTATAGGACTGACTATCCTTACAATAGCACAATTACTGTAGGTGTCATGAATGATCCAAACGATATCGAAACTTTTTCCGCTATCGGCACCTATACAGCAACCAGCACTGTTTTTTGGGATAGTTTTACGGTTTATTTGGGTACCTATACTGGGTACGGACGATATATCGCATTCCTTGCGGATGACAATAACGACACGAGACCTAACACCTATGTCTATCTTGACGATGTCAAGGTGGATTTGGCTCCTACTTGCGGTCCTGTGAGTAACTTGGCTGTTACACCCAGTGCCTACGCTGCCATGATAACATGGCAACCCTGTGTAATTGGAAACACTCCCCAGCATTTCACTATTGAATATCGCCAATCAGGTGCATCATCTTGGACTACTGCTGGAATAACCACAGACACTTATTTCGCCCTTACCAACCTTAACCTCAACACTGGTTATGAGGTTCGGGTGGCGGCCAACTGTGGTGAGGAGAACAGTGCTTGGGAGTATGCTGGATTCTTCACCGAAGTGTGCTTGTCGGCAACAGACTTCACCATTGGTTCCAACAACAGTTCCTCTTCAGGAGTGCCCGTGTATAGTAGCTATGGCAACACCATGTGTCAGAGCATCTACACTGCCGACGAATTGACATCAATGGGACTCACCGCCGGCACCGTCTCGCAACTGTGCTATACATGGACCGCCAATAACTCCTACGCAAAAACGTTCACAATCTTTATGGGCAAAACTTCTGTCAGTTCCTATGCCAACACCTCCGTCAATGACTTTGTACCTTTCTCCAGCCAGACTCTAGTCTATACGGGCAGCCACCCCCTCAATACAAGCGGGACGGTCACTTATACCCTCAGCACCCCCTTTGTGTGGGATGGCACTAGCAATATCGTCATCACTACCTTTATGAATCAGCCGGTGGGTTACTCTCATACTTCATCGGAGTTCAATGGAATCAGCTCCAATTGTGGAGACTACCGTACCTTATATTCATACAAAGATCGTTCTGCATATACTACAAGTAATTACACTACCTATACAAGATTAGAAAGGACAACCTACCGCCCCAATATCACCCTGATAATATGCGATAGCACCGCCACTTGTGCACACCCGGCTGCCGTTGTTAACAACATCACCTCCTCCTCTGCCCAAATTGTATGGACTCCAGGCAATAATGAGTCCGCATGGAATATCTATTACAGGAGAAGTGGTCAAGCTGACTATACTATAGCAGACACAAATGTCACTACTACAAGTTACACTATCAGCAACCTTCTTCCCAATAGAACATATTGTTTCAAAGTTGAGGCTATTTGTTCAGAGGAGAATAACTCGGTTGAGGTTACCGCTACTACGCTCTATGGACCAGTCCAGTTGCCTTTTGTTTGTGACTTTGAAGAAGAAGACGATAACGGATGGACTCTTCTAAATGGTATGGAAGTCAATAAATGGTTCGTTGGCAAGACAACAAGTAGCAGTGGCAAGCGCAGCATGTATGTCTCGTATGCTCCTGGTGGTGAATCGATGAATTATAATAAGAATCAGGTGGCTTCCGTTTTCGCTTTTCAGATGGTTTCTATCCCTACTGCTGGGGACTACAGGTATAGTTACGACTGGAAGGGGTACGGAGAATGGGTATACGACTATCTGAATGTTGCTCTTGTTCCTGAAGACATCCCTTTGAAGGCGGGTAGCACTTGCGGTTTCTCCAGTACGGCGGTGCCACCTGGTGCCATCCGTTTGTTCCCCAGCGGGCAAATGAACGAAAAGACTTCGTGGGTCTCTGTGTCAGACAGTGTTACGGTGTCGACTCCGGGCAATTACAACCTTGTTGTATTTTGGCACAACCAATACTCTTCAGGCTCCAATCCACCAGGGTGTATCGACAATATTAGTCTTTCATATATCAGTTGCCACACTCCTGCCAATCTCACGGTGACAGATGTGACGACCAACAGCTTCACGGTCTCGTGGACTTCGGACGACGATGCCTCGGCTTGGCTTGTCAGCAACAATATTGATACTTTTACCACAACGTCAACCACTTATACTTTCACTGGTCTTGAAGAACAAACCCAATACAACATCTCTGTCCGTAGTTTGTGCGGGTTGGACGATACTGGTTATGCCGTTACAACGATAGGTTACACATCCTGCTATCCCGTCACTCATGCCGAGTTACCCTACTATGAAAGTTTTGAGACCTGGAGTACGGGCAGTGCTTTCGGAACCCTAACAAAATGGCCCGATGACTTTTGCTGGTCCTACGCCTCTAAGTACCCCTCTTCAACCAGCCATTATCCTTACGTAGTAGACAGTAAGGCCCACACGGGCACTCAATCGCTGTATATGACTAAACCGGGTTCTTCTTGGGCCGACATCAGCATGCCCCGTTTCGAGGATCCCGTATCGAGTCTTGTTGCCAGATGCTATATTCAAAATAATTATTCTGCATACACTATTCAGGTGGGTGTTAAAACCGACCTCGATGATGAGAATTCGTTCATCCCTGTAGCCACATTGATTCCCACACCCACCTGGCAGGAAAAGGAAATAGAGTTCTCTTCCTACACAGGCGTTGAGGGATACATCACTTTCAGAGTCCCTTATACGGAATACAGCTCTACAGGAATCTATATTGACGATATCACCGTAATGTCTGCCCCTTCGTGCTGGCGACCTGTCTCAGTGTCCTCGTCCAGCCGTAACACCTATAGTCTAGATGTGAGTTGGACTCCCGACCCGCGCAGTAGTGAACGTTTCCTAATTGAATATGGCCCTGTGGGGTTTGTTCCAGGCACAGGCGACACGGTTTCCACCACAGACACGCTAATCACGCTCACAGGCTTCGCTCCCGACTCATACTACGATGTTTATGTGTGTGCTGTATGCGGGGCAGACGACAAATCCGAATCTCGAAAGGTAACCGGCCATACCCGCTGCACCTATATCAGCCACGACGAATTACCATATACCTATGGTTTCGAAGATGCCTCGGCGGGCTCGAATGCCGCTATCAATTTCTGTTGGAGAAAGGGTACGGATGGTCTCTCGACACAGGACCCCTATACTACTACCTCAGCACGTTCGGGCAACTGGTGCCTGTATTTCAGTAACTCGAACTCTGCTCGTTCCTGGGTGGTAACCCCTGCCTTCGAAGATGATATTTCAGACCTTCAAATCTCTTTTGGGATTCGTAGTGGGTCTACCTCCTATTCCAAATCAGTCACTATCGGCGTGATGGTTGATCCAGACGATATTTCCACGTTCACACCGGTCGGCACCTATACGACGGGACCTAGAACTGACAATTGGGACAGCACCACTTTCTATATGAACAACTATCAGGGCGACGGCCATTATATTGCTTTTCTTGCTGAACATAATGAATACTTCTCTCTTGACGATATAGAGATAAATATTACGCCATCCTGTGCACCTGTATCCAATTTGTTGGTAGACGCCAGTGCTTACTCCGCCTTTGTGACTTGGGAACCCTGTACCGCCGGAAACACGTCGCTGAATTACACTGTTTCCTATCGTGAAGAGGGAACCACTCAGTGGATTACCGCAGGAACAACCACCAATCACTACTATCCTCTTACAGGTCTTACTCTTAATACCCAATATGAGGTTTGTGTTGTTTCCAATTGTATCGGAGAGAGCAGCGCATGCAACTATAGATCTTTTTCCACCAAGCGTTGTGCAGTTCAAGATGGTTTTACTTTTGGCACAGGTAGTTCTAATTCTTCTGGTGTGCCAGTTTATTCTTCTTATGGCAATACCATGTGCCAAAGTATCTATACCGCCGATGAACTGACGGCATTGGGACTATCTGCCGGTCCCATTTCTCAACTTCAGTACACATGGACTTCCAACAGCTCTTACGCTAAAACATTTACAATCTATATGGGCAATACCAACGTCAGTTCTTATTCCAGCTCTTCTTCGAATAATTATGTACCTTTCACTAATCAGACATTGGTTTATAGCGGCAGTCACCCCCTCAATACCAGCGGAACGGTCTCCTATACCCTCAGCAACCCCTTTGTATGGGACGGCACTAGCAATATCGTAGTTACCACCTTTATGAATCAACCGGAGGACAGTTATCATAATTATTCTTCATTCTATGGATATAGTACCTATTATTATGATACTTATCGCACTCTTTATTCCTATAAAAATGAAACCGCATATTCCACAACCAACTATACAAAATATTCAGGTATAAGAAGATCTGAATATCGTCCAAACATCACTTTCATTATCGACTGCCCCGACAGCGTTGACTGCATAGCACCCAACCCATACTTCCTCGACGTTTCCGCCACTTCTATCGATATTATCTGGACTCCGGGCCGCAATGAAACCTCTTGGAATCTCTATTACAAAAGGAGTGATCAATCCGACTACACCGCAGTGGCTAATGCCATGACAACTAATAACTATTCGTTTACAGGTTTACGCCCTAATATTAAATACGATTTCAAAGTCGAGGCCGTCTGTTCCGGGGAGAATGTTTCTTCCATCATCTCAACCACCACTTCGCCCTCACCGTTGCCATTCATCTGTGATTTTGAAGAGCCCGACGACAATGGCTGGACGTTAATCAATGATGATTATTGTCCCAACAAATGGTGGGTAGGTTCGGCGACTCACAACGGCGGTAACCGCAGTATGTATATTTCCAACTCCTCCGATGGCTCAACATTGTCTTATACGAATAATTCGTCAACCTATGCATTTGCCACCCAATTGGTCTCTATCCCCGAAGCCGGCAGATATGTCTATCGATATGATTGGAAAGCCAGCGGAGAGAAAAACAGGGATTATTTGAATGTAGCACTTGTTCCTGAAAACATTTGGTTGTATTCCTCATCCTCCTGCGGTTTTTCTTACAATGGGGTGCCTGACGGTTGTGTCCGTCTCTATCCCAGTGGAGCAATGGACCTCAATCCTAATTGGAGTACTGTCACTGGAGTGGTCACCGTACCCGAGCCCGGCATCTATAAATTTGTAGTCTACTGGCGTAATAATGGTTCTGCTGGGTCCAATCCTCCCGGAGCCATCGATAATATTTACTTAGATCGATACACCTGTCCCTATCCAACCAACCTCACTGTAACTGCCGTCACCCACAACAGTATAACTGTGTCGTGGAAGGAGAGAGGTGACATAAACGGTTGGTTGGTCAGCAACGGTGAACAAACTGTTACTGTATATTCCAACAGCCATACCTTCACTGACCTCACACCCAACACCCATTACACCATCAGTGTAAGAGGAGTTTGCGACTCCGGCAACAACAGTATGGCAGTCACTACCTCTGTATCTACACTCTGCACTTCCATTTTCAACCTCCCATATACTGACAACTTCGACAGCTATACTTCATCCAACAGTGCCAAGACGGGCGTCGAGCCCCCATGTTGGAGACTCGTTAAACAGGATGTGAACATGGACGATGATTACAAGCCTATGATATACTATAGTCCCGATAACGCACACAGTGGCGACTATAGCCTTATTTTGAACAAGCGTGGCACCTACGCCATGCCCGCTGTCGCCACCAGTGTCAATGCGTTGCAGTTGAGTTTCTACCTTAAGCAGACTGCTGCCAAATACCAACTGCAGGTGGGTGTTATGAGCAACCTTTGCGATACCTCCTCCTTCGTGCCTGTTGCCACCATTGACAACGGCAGCACAACCAAGTACGTACACCAAACCGTCCACTTTACCGACTACATGGGCGACGGTCACCACATCGTCTTCCGCAACATCCTTGCACCGGGCAATACTGGCGACTATAGCTGCAACTACATCGATGACGTCACACTCGAAGTGCTTCCCGGCGGATGCGGCATAACCGTAACCGACCTGCCCTACACCGACAACTTTGACTCCTACACCACCGACACCACGGCCAAGACAGGTATCGAGCCTCCCTGCTGGATGCTTGCGCACCAGGATGTGATGATGGACGATGAGTATAAGCCCATGATTTACTGTGCCTCCGCCAACGCACACAGCGGCTCCTATAGCCTCCTGCTCAACAAGCGGTGCATCTACACCCTTCCACGATTCGAGGGGGATGTGAACATTCTCAAACTTCAGTTCTTCCTCAAGCAAACCCAGGCGAAATACCGTCTGCAGGTGGGTGTGATGACGGACTTGAACGACGCGAGTACTTTCGTCCCCGTCGCCACGCTCAACAATAGCAGCACCTCCTCTTCAATACTGCAGAACGTCTCTTTCGAGAACTACACTGGAATGGGACATTATATTGCCTTCCGCAACATTCTCGCCTCCGGCACCGGAGACTACAGTTGCAACTATATCGATGACCTTACATTGAGCGTCAACACCTCGTCCTGCACCCTCAGCGTGGACAATCTCCCTTACACAGACAACTTCGAATCCTATACTTCATCCACCACCGCCAAGACTGGCATCGAGCCACCCTGCTGGACTCTCGCACACCAGGATGTGACCATGACTAACGAATACAAACCCATGGTCTACTACAATTCCTCCAACGCCCATAGTGGCAACTACAGTCTCATCCACAACAAGCGTGGCATCTACACTATGCCTTACATCGACATGGATGTCAAGCACCTGAAACTCCAATTCTACCTCAAACAGACCCAGGCCAAGTACCAGCTGCAGGTAGGTGTCATGACCGACCTCAATGACTCTTCCACCTTTGTCGTCGTCAATACCTTCAACAACACCTCCACCTCCTCACACGTGCTACGCACCGTCAATTTCTCATCCTACACCGGCACGGGTCGCTATATCGCTTTCCGCAATATTCTTGACACCGAAAATACCGGCGACTACAGTGTCAACTATATCGACGACATTACCCTGTCTATCGCCACTTCCTATACCATCACCGCTACAGCCAATCCCTCCGCGGGCGGCACCGTCTCAGGTCAAGGCAAATACGCCCACGGCACCATCTGCACTCTCCTTGCCACACCCAACCCCAACTACTTCTTCACTAACTGGACCAGCGGCAATACCGTGCTCTCGCCCGACCCCGTCTATACCTTTACCGTCTCTGCCAACCGTACCATTAAGGCAAACTTCACCCATGTCGCCGAATGTGACATAACCTATGCTGATTTGCCCTACACTGACGATTTCGACCATTACACCACCTCCACTAACGCTAAAACTGGCATCGAGCCTCCCTGCTGGACCCTCGCACATCAATACGTTACGATGACAGACGAATACAAACCGATGATATACTTCGACTCCTCCAATGCCCACTCTGGCAGCTATTGCCTTATTCTCAATAAGCGCGGCATCTACGCCATGCCCCATTTCGACGGCGACGTGAGTAAACTCCAACTCAGCATGTACATCAGACAGTCTCAAACCAAATATCAATTGCAAGTCGGCGTTATGGACAACCTATCTGATGCCAGCACCTTCGTGCCCGTCGCCACCATCAACAACACCACCACCGAGTCCGTCCTCAGCACCGTCAGCTTTGAGAATTACTCCGGCACAGGCCACTACATCGCTTTCCGCAACATCCTTGCCTCCGGCAACACTGGCGACTATAGCTGCAATTACATCGACGACCTCACCCTCTCGGTCAATTCCTCAACTTGTGTCATCAGTGCCTCCACATTGCCCTACACCGACAACTTCGACTCCTACACCACCGCCACCACCGCCAAGACAGGCATCGAGCCTCCCTGCTGGACTCTCGTCCTCCAAGACGTTACGATGACCGACGACTACAAGCCGATGGTCTACTACTCCTCCTCCAACGCCCACAGCGATTCCTACAGTCTCATCCTCAACAAGCGCGGCATTTATGCCATGCCTGCCGTCGACACCAGTGTCAATGTACTTCAATTGAGTTTCTACCTCAAGCAGACCCAAACCAAGTACCAGTTGCAGGTGGGAATTTTGAACAGTCTCAGTGACCCCGACTCCTTTACCCCCGTCGCCACCATCAACAACAGCACTACGGACATTGAACAAGTTACCGTCGATTTCTCCTCTTACACTGGTACAGGCCACTACATCGCCTTCCGCAATATCCTTGCTTCTGGCAACACAGGTGACTATAGCTGCAACTACATCGACGACCTCACCCTTGAAATCCGTCCCATTCACTGCACAGGTATCAATGTGGCCGACCTTCCTTATACTGACAATTTCGATTCCTACACCACCAGCACTACTGCCAAGACTGGCGTTCAGCCTCCTTGCTGGACGCTGGCACACCAGGATGTCAACATGACCGATGCCTACAAGCCCATGATTTACTACGAC